>QPIL01000123.1 GCA_003666325.1 Methylococcales symbiont of Iophon sp. n. MRB-2018 | reverse complement strand
AAGGATGGTGGAAATGCAGTAAGATTGTCTGGAACAATCTCTGCTGACTGCCAAGAGATGGTGGAAATGCAGTAAGATTGTCTGGAACAATCCCTGTGACTGCCAAGGATGGTGGAAATGCAGTAAGATTGTCTGGAACAATCTCTGTCGCCCGCCAGAACTGGGGTTGGGTTGGGTGGGGAGGTTTTATATAAATCAATTACTCCGACCCCTTGATTTCCGACCCCTTGATTTCATTGATTATTACTTGATTCCATTACTCCGACCCCTTGATTCCAAGTATGGTAACAGAGGTTCCAGTTACTTTAGTCCTGAGTCCTGAGTTCTTAGTTCTTAGTTCTTAGTTCTTAGTTCTTAGTTCTTAGTTCTTAGTTCTTAGTTCTTAGTTCTTAGTTCTTAGTTCTTAGTTCTTAGTTCTTAGTCTTTCGTCTTTCGTCTTTCCTCTTTCCTCTTTCCTCTTTCCTCTTTCCTCTTTCCTCTTTCGTCTTGAGTCTTGAGTCTTTATTCCATAATTATGATGATATTATTGAACGATCTTGCTAGGCTTGGAATAAAATACTAAGTGCGGAGGGTTTTGTTAGAAGTTTGTGCAGTAAAGAGTGGAGTTGTTTGGTTTAGTTATTTTTTGAATATGGTATTATTCAATGAAAACAATAAAAAAAGAGAGGTAGAGTTGAATAATATAGGCTTAATAGTTATTGTCGGTATATTGACTACATTAAATACAGGGTGTGCATCTAAAGGTGATGTAGAGGGGCGCGAGTTTGAATTTAGTTTTATTGTCAAAAATGATATTGACCTAGTGACAGAAACTCACCAGACAGTAGTATTTGAGGCGTTAAAACAATTAGCCACAAAACTTTATAAGCGAAACCCACAAGAGTGGAAAAAAGAAGGACATAAAAGTTTGCAGATGGCAGTTAAAGCGATAACCACAGAGCCATTTGTATTACTTAATGAAAAAACAAGCGCAGAGCAAATAAGATTAAGCTTTGACGAAACTTATCAAGGGGACAGAGTTAAAACGTATATTGTTGGACTAGAAACAATGATATTAGCCGCCTATGATAATCATCGGTCTTTTTATTTGTACCACATGATAGATGCACAAAAACTTTATGATAGCGCAAGAAACCTAGAGTTAGCCTCGTGGTTAATAAGGACAAAACACAAAAGTAATGGTGAATTATTTTTATTGAGTTCAGCAGGCCCAGATGAAATGAATGTAAGTTTTGAGCGTTTATTTGGCAAAATAATTAATGCCCAAGATATGATTGCACAGATTATTGCAGATAGATCACATCGACAAATTAAAAATGTTATTCAATCTTTAGCGACTGCTTTTATACCGATTTAATCAGCTTACTTATGGCTTTTATACGCAGTAAGCGTATGGCTTTACCGATTTTAGAACCTTGTAAATCACTGTTTAAAACCTCGGAGCTATCAATTCCATAGGCGGCTTTAGCGGCTTTAAGTAAATAACTGGATTGCGGATAATCTCTATTTTCAAACCCCGTTCGACCTTTTGCATCGGCTTCACAAGCCAACATAAAAGGTTTAATTGTATCTGGAGATTTGAATGCCCCTATGTTTCCCAACATATCGGTTAAAGTGGCTGGACGTAATTCAAAAACACGATGGCAATGTGTGTGATAACGCATGACATGTTGCGCCAAGGTTTTAAATTTTTTAGGGATTCGTAGTCTAACGCAAAAACGATCAAGAATAGCTAAGCCTAATTCCTCATGGCCATGATGGCTTGGCCATTTATTTGGGTCTGTTGCTGCTTTTCCTAGGTCGTGTAACAAAGCCGCGAGGCGAACTTCAGAACTAGGTGATAACTTGGTGGCTTGTTCAAGACACATCAGGCTATGAACTCCCGTATCAATTTCAGGATGATGTTTTTCTGGCTGAGGGACACCAAAAAGTTGCTCAATCTCAGGAAAAATAGTTGCTAAAGCATTGCATTCTTTTAAAGTATAAAAAAAAGCACTGGGTGTTTTCTCAGATAGCGCCTTTTCTAATTCAGACCATATTCGTTCAGCGACAAGATGATCGGTTTCACCTTGCACAACCATTTGCTTCATTAATTGCATGGTTTCTTTGGCAATAGTAAAACCAAGGTGGGAAAAACGGGCGGCAAACCGAGCGATACGAAGAATCCTTACGGGGTCTTCACTAAATGCAGGTGAGACATGGCGGAAAATACGGTTTTCAAGGTCTTTTTGACCGTGGTAAGGATCAATAATATGACCGTCTTCATCTTGAGCAATGGCATTGATGGTTAAATCTCTACGGGCTAAGTCTTGTTCTAAAGTGACTTCAGGCGAAGCGTGAACAGAAAATCCTTTATAACCAGGTGCTGTTTTTCGTTCTGTACGCGCTAAGGCATATTCCTCATGACTATGGGGATGCAAAAAAACAGGAAAATCTTTTCCAACAGCCTGAAATCCTAGTTTAATCATAGATTCTGCTGTCTCACCAACCACTACCCAATCTTTATCAGTGGTTGAAATATTTAATAACGTGTCTCGGACTGCACCGCCCACTAGAAATGTTTTCATTAACTCATGTCATAGATGTATTATTTAGATAGAATTTTAACAGGGTAAAGCAATGCAAGAATTTTTTTTATTAGCCTTATTGCTAGGGGCGATTGCTGGCTTATTGGCAGGCTTATTCGGGTTGGGAGGAGGCGTGATTATTGTTCCAGCATTATTATGGCTGTTTACAGAGCAACAGTTTCCAGAACAGGAAATGATGATAATGGCAGTTGCAACATCACTGGCAACCATTGTATTAACCTCTATTTCTTCATCAATCAGTCATTACAAGCTAGGAAATATCATCTGGGCGAAGGTTTTTAAATTAACGCCAGGTATTTTATTGGGTTCTGTAGTGGGTGCAAAATTAGCAGACTGGATCACAGCAGATAACTTGAAGTGGTTTTTTATCAGCTATTTAATCTATGTTGGTTTACGAATGGGGTATAAGTCTAACCCCAAAATTGGTGGGGAAAAAATAAGTGCATGGATGGACTACCCAGTGGGTAATGGTATTGGGTTAATATCATCTTTATTAGGGATAGGCGGGGGAACGCTAACAGTGCCTTATTTGCTAAGTAGTCAAATAGCCATGAAAAATGCGGTTGCTATATCTAGTGTTTGCGGCCTGCCGATTGCATTATCAGGCGCAACAACATATATATGGCTAGGTTGGGAGAAAACGACATTACCAGAATGGAGTTTAGGCTATGTCTATTTACCTGCATTTTTAGGGATTACTATATGCAGCATATTAACGGCGCCTATTGGGGCAAAACTGGCGAATAGATTACCCGCGAAAAAGTTAAAGCGTTATTTTTCAATCGTGATTTTGTTAATAGCGATTAAAATGATATTGCAGTAATAAGCGGGGGTTAAGTTTTAAAAAAGACTCAGGACTCAGGACTAAGGACTAAAGACTCAAGTTATTTTCTATGTATTATAAGGCTTAAATTGACCAGTAATATAATGAATATGAAGGTTTTACATGGTAACGCCAAATTCAGAGGCCACGTTAGCGGTCGGCTGGAATGATTTGTTAGGTGTTTTTATATAAATCAATTACTCCGACCCCTTGATTCCCGACCCCTTGATTCCGACCCCTTGATTCCCTTGATTCCCGACCCCTTGATTCCTTGATTCCTAAATCAATTACTCCGACCCCTTGATTCCTTTAGCACTAGAAGATATAGAAAAGGAAACAGGTAGAATTATAAATTATCAATTAGTTGATGAGAGAGTTAAAAAGTAATAAGTTTTCCTTTGATGAAGATACTGTTTTATATGGGAAGTTACGGCCATACCTTAACAAGGTGGCGCTTCCATCGTTTAAAGGAATATGTAGTACCGAAATTATTCCATTAAAACCTCTGTTAAGTGAAACTAATAAATATTTTATAGCCCAAATTATGCGATGGAGTGGATTTGTAATGTTTGCAGATGAAAGGAGTAGTGGAGCAAACTTACCTCGAATTAGTCCAAAAAAAGTTGAGGAATACCCAACTATCAAGCCTTCCCTAGCCCTACAAAACCAATTCGCCAAAACAATCCAATCCATAGAAGCCCAAAAACAACAAGCCCAAGCCAGCCTGCAAAAATCCGACACCTTATTTAACAGCTTATTACAACGCGCCTTTAAAGGTGAATTGACCTGAATAGCCTCTAAATTCTTGCATTAAGTCATATAATTAACAAGATAATGTTGATTTATTGATTTAACAGGGTGATACTTGTCGAATGATACGACAATACTCCTTTAAAAACTTCTATTCTTTTCTTGAAGAAACGAAAGTATCCTTGCTTGCTAATAAGCAGGTTCCTGATAGTAATAATCTAATGACCTTAGCCGATGGTGAGCGTGTTGCTAAGGTAATGGTTGTTCTGGGGCATAATGCATCCGGTAAAACAAAACTACTTATGCCTCTGGCTTTTATGTCATGGTTTATTAGCCATTCATTTCGTGTTGATCTTAATTCTGCAATTCTCTTTGAGACACATCTGGCATCTAATTCTAAGGTGATGACCTGCAATGTTGAGTTCTCTCTGCCCGATGAACATGGCAGTGCAGATATTTATCGTTATGAGTTAGAGACGACTCGAACCCATGTTATTCGAGAAGCACTTTATCTAAAAGATAAGCGTTTTAAATATGTTTTTATTCGTGAATGGGATGAAAAGACAAAACAATATAATGTGAAGCAGCAAGGTTTTGGCTTTAAAGCAACTGAAGCAAAAAAAGTGCGTAAAAACGCATCATTAATTGCGACAGCGGCTCAATATAGTGTGCCGTTTGCTGTGGAGTTGACGTTGGCCGCTAACAAAGTATTCGCTAATGTCACTATGGGCGGGAAACTACATTTAGATGCTGAACTGCTGAGGGAAAGTACCGATTTTTACCATGACAACAACGCTTACTTAGAAAAATTAAATACATATATAAAGCGACTTGATTTTGGTGTTGAGCAGATCTCAATTAAAAAAATTGATTTAGCTGATGGTGGTGAAAGTTTAATTCCGGTCTGTCATCACCAAAGCAAGGGTAAAAATTTCTCTCTGCTGTTAAATAGTGAATCTAGTGGAACACGCGGTGTTTATTCGATATTGCGATATATATTGCCTGTTTTAGAATATGGTGGGATTGCGGTATTGGATAAAATGGAGTCTGAGCTTCACCCCCAAATGGCGATTGAGATTATGCGTCTTTTTACCGATACGGAAACGAACCCTCATAATGCACAATTGTTGATTGCAACCCATTCTTTAGAGGTGTTGCAATATGTTGAAAAGAATCAAATCTATTTAGTTGAAAAAAATGACTGTGTCAGTGAGGCATGGCGATTAGATGAAATGAAAGGTGTGCGTCGCGATGATAATATTTATGCGCGTTATTTGGCGGGTGCGTATGGTGCGGTACCTACATTCGACTAATGGCCGGAAAATCAAATAAAAATAAACGGGAAACTCGGCGAACTAAGCAGACGATTTTATTTGTAGGTGAAGGGAAAACAGAAGTTGCCTTTATCAAACATTTAAAATCACTATATCAGCCTGAACGATCTCCGCCTGTTCGTGTTGATACTCAAGATGGTGGTGATGCTGGGAAGATTTTACCCACTGCTCTCAAGCGACCTAACACTGAGGCGCGAGATGCTATTGTTTGTTTGTATGATTTGGATAAAGATCTTCCCGTTGAATACTTAAAAAAGGCAAAGGATAAAAAGTTTGTTTTAATTGGTGCAAAACCTTGTATTGAAGGCTTTATGCTTGATATTCTTGAAAAAAAAAGACCGCATTCGACTAAAAACTGTAAACATAAA
This sequence comes from Methylococcales symbiont of Iophon sp. n. MRB-2018, assembly GCA_003666325.1. Taxonomy (GTDB): domain Bacteria; phylum Pseudomonadota; class Gammaproteobacteria; order Methylococcales; family Methylomonadaceae; genus QPIN01. Next base: position 111,507 of record QPIL01000123.1, on the reverse strand, counting down.
ATGCACCCTATGCTGGGGGGAAAGGGAAAGGAAACCGATCTTAATAGCTATAAGATATTTACTAAAGAAATACTAGAGAAGAGCAGGCGACTACTGCCAAACTTAGACTTGATTTTAAGCTTAATTGAAACAGGGAAAAGGTAAGGATGTGACCAATAATGAGTAATTTCACTTTTATCCAAAAAGACTTTCCTGCTTTATTTACTGATGCAGTTGAAGCTGAGAAATTTACCTTGGTATCACCCAAAGCCGCCGCACTATTTTGCCGTAGCACCTTAGAAAATGCGATCAATTGGATTTATGACCATGATGCGAAGCTAAACCGCCCTTGGCGCGCTGATTTAAGCACCTTGATGCATGAATATGCGTTTCAGTCTTTATTTAATAATACGCTATTTAATGAGCTTAATTTAATTCGTAAAACGGGCAATCTTGCCGCCCATGGTAAAAAGGTGAGCCAGCAAGATGCGCTGGCTTCTTTGAAATATCTATTTCGGTTTATGCGTTATCTGGCGATTGATTATGGTGAAACTTTGCCTGAAACGCAGGTGTTTGATGAGAGGCTAATTCCAAAAGGTCAGCCTCAAGTTGAAAGCCAGCATGATGTGCAAGCGATGTTGGCAGAGCTGGATGCTAACAATAAAGCCGCTCGCAAGGCAGAAGATAAGCAACGAGAACTGGCAGCAGAAAACAAGCAACTGCAACAGCAGTTAGCGGCACAGCGCGAGGCTGTCTCTGCTCGTAAAATTCAGCGTGAACAAACGATTGATATTGATGCACAAGTGCCGTTATTGGTGTCAGAGGCGCAAACTCGCCGCCGTTATATTGATGTGTCGCTTAAAGAATGTGGCTGGGATAATTTGCGTGATGGCCATGAGCTTGAATATGAAGTAACAGGCATGCCTGTCAGCACTAATCCGAGTGGCAAGGGTTATGTTGATTATGTGTTGTGGGGTGATGATGGTTTGCCGTTGGCAGTGGTTGAGGCTAAAAAAACAATGGCTGATCCGCGTAAGGGCAAACATCAAGCCACGCTTTATGCGAACTGTTTGCAGCAGATGCATGGGCAACGACCGATTATCTTTTATAGCAATGGCTTTGAAACCTTTTTATGGGATGACCAGTTTTCTGCTGAGCGTGAGGTGCAGGGGTTTTATGATAAGGATGAACTTGCTTTATTGATTGATCGCCGCACTATGCGTTTGGATTTACGCCTGTTTAAGGTGAATGAAGATATTTCAGGGCGTGCATATCAATTAGAAGCCGTGGCGCGGGTGGCTGAAAATATGGTATCCGTTAATCCACAAGGTGAATTGCGAGGACGTGCAAGACAAAGTTTGTTGGTGATGGCAACGGGCAGCGGCAAGACCCGAACAGCGGCGGCGATTGTTGATATGTTGACTAAGTGTAACTGGACGAAGCGGGTGCTATTTTTGGCTGATCGTAATGCATTGGTAACACAAGCTAAAAATACCTTTAATGAATATTTACCCCATTTATCTGCAATTGATTTAAGCAAAGAGAAAGAAGATGGCAGCACGCGGCTGGTGTTTTCAACTTACCCCACCATTATGAATCGCATTGATAGCTTAAAGGCGGGGGAGCGATTTTATGGTGTGGGGCATTTTGATTTAATTATTATTGATGAGGCGCATCGGTCGGTGTATCAAAAATATAAAGCGATTTTTGATTATTTTGATGCCCTATTAGTCGGGCTAACTGCCACCCCTAAAAAAGAGTTAGATCATAATACTTATGGTTTATTTGGCATTGAGGATGATAACCCGACCTTTGCCTATGAGCTGAATACGGCAGTCGCAGAACACTATCTTGTACCGCCTAAGGCTATGTCTGTACCGCTTAAATTTATGCGTGAAGGGATCAAGTATAACGATCTGTCGGCTATCGAAAAAGAACAATATGAGCAGAAGTTTGGCGACCCTACGCAAGATGAAGCCCCAGAAGAAATATCAAGTGCAGCATTAAATAAGTGGCTTTTCAATACGGATACGATTGATAAAGTGTTAGCACACCTAATGACGGATGGGCTTAAAGTTGAAGGCGGTGATAAGTTAGGTAAAACTATTATTTTTGCTAAAAATCATCAGCATGCGGTGTTTATTGAGGAACGATTTAATAAGCATTATCCAGAATATGTGGGTAAGTTTTTACGAGTGATTGATAATTATGAATCTAAGGCGCAAGACTTGCTGGAAATATTTGTTGATCCTTATGAGGAGCATGAACCTCAGATAGCGGTGTCGGTAGATATGATGGATACGGGAGTGGATGCGCCTAGAGTGGTTAATTTGCTGTTCTTTAAGCGGGTGATGTCGTCGACTAAGTTTTGGCAGATGATAGGACGTGGTACGCGATTATGCCCTGATTTATATGGACAAGGGCAAGATAAAGACTGTTTTATGATATTTGATTATTGTGAAAATATTGAATTTTTTAGTGCTAATCCTGATGGCATTGAAGGCAAGGCGATAAAAAGCCTGACGCAGCAAGTTTTTGAAGCTAAGTTGGAAGTGGCACTGCTGATAAGAGAGCAAGCAGATAGCAGTGATGAGCAGAAGGCGTTAGCCGTGTTTTACGTTGATGAATTACATTTATTGATAGTTTCACTAGACCGTGCTCGTTTTGTTGTTGGGGCAGCCTTGCGGGAGGTGGTGGAGTTTAGCCAAAAAACACGTTGGGATAATATATCAAAAAGCGATATGTTAGATATTAACAGCCATCTTTCAGCGCTTGTTTTGCCTATTAAAGAAGATGATGAGCAGGCAAGACGGTTTGATATTTTAATATTGCGGTATCAACTAGCATTGCTCACAGGCGCGTATAGTACGCAGACTTATATCAATAAGATCAATACTATTGCGAAAGACTTGCTTAAAAAACAGAATATTCCAGCCGTTGCACTACAAGCCGAGTTATTAAAAAAATTGCAAACAGAAGTTTTTTGGATGGCAGTTACTATTAACCGTTTAGATGAGGTGCGTCTGGCACTACGAGATTTGATTAAATATCTCAATAAAGATGAACAGGTGCATGTGATTACAAACTTTGAGGATGATCTTAATCATGCGGGAATAAAAGAGCCGGATTTACTCCCTGAATATAGCCGTTTACAGAGTTATAAAGATCGCGTTGAATGCTATGTTCGTAATCATAAGGAACATCTGGTTATTCGGAAATTAAAAACCAATAAGCCGATCACTGCAACTGAAATTAATACGCTTGAAACGATTTTATTTGATGCTAAGACTGTGGGAACAAAACAAGACTACATCGACAATTATGGTGATAAGCCGTTGGGTGTATTTATTAGGGGTATCGTGGGTTTGGATGTGTCGGCTGCTCAAGATGCCTTTGCTGAGTTTATTCTGGCAGGGACATTAAGCGGTGATCAGATGACATTTGTTAAGACCATCATTACTTATCTCACCAAGAACGGCATGATTGATAAAGCTATGCTGTTTAAACCACTTTTTACCAATATTCATGATCAAAGCGTATTTGGGCTGTTTGATAATGCACAAGCAACTCAGATGATTAGGCTGATTGATGGTATTAATGAGAATGCGCTGGCTCAGCAGTCGGCGTAAAAAGACTCAGGGCTAAGGACTAAAGAAGTAGGGTGCGTTCCACGCACCAGAACTACTACGGATCTGGTGTTTGGGTAGAGATTGTTCCAGACAATCTTACTGCATTTCCACCATCCCTAGTAGGCAAACGCACCCTACTTCTAGAGTTATTCCCAGAAGATCCGTAGGGTGCGTTCCACGCACCAGAACTAATCAAAAATCAAGGGATCCTTAACCCTTAGTCTTTAGTCTTTAGTCTTTAGTCTTTAGTCTTTAGTCTTTAGTCTTTAGTCTTTAGTCTTTAGTCTTTAGTCTTTAGTCTTTAGTCTTTAGTCTTTAGTCTTTAGTCCTGAGTCTTTTCAAAACCCGACTATTTAACAGCTTATTACAACGCGCCTTTAAAGGTGAGCTAAACCGTTAAATTTATTATAAAATAGACTGAGATTAGTAGTTTTAACCGTTTAGACGGTAAACGGTAATATGTACATGCACAAAAGAGTAGAACATGAAAATAAATAAAATACATATACAAAACTTTAAAGGGTTTGAAGATGAAAAATTTCACTTCAACCCAAAAATGACGGTTTTAATTGGTGATAATGGTTCTGGTAAGACTACTATTTTAGAAGCACTTTCATTTGTCTTGGGTACTTTTTTTTTAGGGGTGGATGGCGTTTCTTCCCGGTCATTACAGCAAAGTGAAAAAAGAAGAGTTGCACTTTCCCCTGATAATATTGAGGTTCAACTTCCTTTCTCTATTTCTGTTCAACACAGTTTGGCAGGACAAGATTTTAGCTGGAAAAGAAGTACCGATAAGAAGCATGGAAGTTCAACAAGCCGTAAAGATGCCCAGAAACTTATCGATATGGCTAAAGCCTATACTGATAGAGTAAGGGATAAGGATGTTGAGCCTGATGATTTACCACTAATTGCCTATTATGGAACAGGCCGTTTAGCCCGCGAGAAGCATGAGAAATTAGTCTATGCAAAAAAAGGATCACGGTTAGATGGGTATTACATTGCATTAGATCCAACGATCTGTAAAAAACGATTTTTAAGCTGGTTTAGAACATTTGAAGATTCAAAGTTAAAATTTAATAAAGATGATGCGCTTTACATTGCCTTTACTAATGCGATTACGAGCATGGTTCCAAGTTGGAATAAACTTCATTTTAGCTGGGAATTAGACGATATGCTTGGGCAGTTAAATAATGAAGAGTGGATGCCTTTTTCTGATCTCAGTGATGGGTTTCAGAATGTTGTTCGTTTGGCTGCTGATATTGCTTATCGGGCTGTGACCTTAAATCCACACCTTGGAGAAAAAGCCGTACTTGAGACTGAAGGAGTGGTGCTTATCGATGAGCTAGATATGCACCTTCACCCAACATGGCAAAAAAATGTAATTGCCGATCTGAAAAAAACATTCCCAAACATTCAGTTCATTATCACTACGCATTCTCCATTTATCGTGCAGTCTCTGAAGGCGGATGAGGTTTTAAATTTAGGTGAAAATAATTTAAGCAGTGATCCCGAATCTCTGTCATTAGAAGAAAATACATTGTTTATGGGGATTAAAGACTGAGTTTATTCTGGCAGGGACATTAAGCGGTGATCAGATGACATTTGTTAAGACCATCATTACTTATCTCACGACGAATGGCATGATTGATAAAGCTATGCTGTTTAAACCACTTTTTACCAATATTCATGATCAAAGCGTATTTGGGCTGTTTGACAATGCACAAGCAACTCAGATGATTAAGCTGATTGATGGTATTAATGAGAATGCGCTGGTTCAGCAGTCGGCGTAAAAAGACTCAGGGCTAAGGACTAGAGAAGTAGGGTGCGTTCCACGCACCAGAACTACTACGGATCTGGTGTTTGGGTAGAGATTGTTCCAGACAATCTTACTGCATTTCCATCATCCCTAGTAGGCAAACGCACCCTACTTCTGATTATTTTTTTGGATTTTCAAAACTTAAACAATCCTATTTTTAATTAAATTATCCACAACTTCTGGCTTTGCAAGTGTTGAGACATCATTAAAGGGAATGAAAATAAAATGGCGCGCCTGGGCGGAGTCGAACCGCCGACCATCGCCTTCGGAGGGCGGTACTCTATCCAGCTGAGCTACAGGCGCATAATGATTTTGAAGTTAAATTATACTTTATTTTTTAGCTGACTGAGCGATAGGCTTTTAAAACTTTATCCAAATGTATGCGTTGTTGCTCATTTTTGGCGAGTCCAAAACGTAGACTTAAAGGTGCAGTAAAGAGCCGTGTAAGAATCCCATGTTGTGCTAAAAAGTGATGAATGTTTTTAGCATCTATTGTTTTTACCCATTGAAACAAGTCTGATTTTCCATCGGCTTGTAAAGCATTATTGGTTAATACTTGTGATAGTTGCTCAGCCTGTTTTTTGAGTGTTTTCCTTGTCTGTTTTTGCCAGTGACTATCTTGTAATGCCAGACTTGCAATATATCTGCTTGGATGACTTATAGCCCACGGCCCGAGTTTTGCATTGAGAGCGTTGAGAATAGCCTCATCAGCGATAACAAAACCGCTTCTGATACCCGCTAGTCCAAAAAATTTACCGATAGAGCGTAATATAATAAGACCCTTTTTTGTTGTCTGGCTGGATAGACTGTTTTCTGCTGTGCTATCAATAAATGCTTCGTCAACTATTAGCCATCCATTATGTTGACTAAGCTGTTTATGCCATGTCAATAATTGTTCTTTACTAAACTGCTGGGCTGTCGGGTTATTGGGGTTGATTATAATCAAAACATCTATTTTATCTATTTGAGAGTCTATTGCTTCTATGTCTAGTTCAATGACTTTGTGTCCTTTTTTTTTCCAGTTGTAGCCGTGTTCAGCATAAGCGGGTGATAATACCCCGACCGTTGAATGCGATCTTAGTAAAGGTAATACTTGAATGGCAGCTTGTGAACCAGCGACAGCTAGAATGGATTGGCATTGATAATAGTTTTTGGCAGCCGAGATTAAATCATCTGAAGACTCAGGTAATCTTTGCCAGCAACGGGCAGGTATTGCTGGTATAGGCCAGCCATTGGGATTAATACCTGTCGATAAATCAGTCCATTGATTTAGGGGGATGTTATATTTTTTTGTGGCATCAATTAAATGACCTCCATGTTCAAGCAAGATTTCCTCCGAGGGCTTGGGTGATGATTATAATGAAAATCCATAAATAAAGGCTATGGGTAATTAATTTATTGGCTTTTTTAATGTCGTGATCATTTGCCTTATTCGTTGTCCCAAAAAAAATCTTATTTTTAAGTTTATGGTGATACCAAGCAGGCCCACCTAGCTGTATATTAAGAGCACCTGCACCTGCTGTCATCACTGGCCCGGCGTTAGGACTATTGAGTAAATGTGCTTGTTGTTGCCAGCAATTGAATGCTAATTTTCTATGACCTAATATTGAGTAGCTTAGTGCTGTCAAGCGTGCAGGAATCCAGTTTAGAATGTCATCAAAACGTGCCGCTGCCCAGCCAAAATATAGATAACGTTGATTCTTATATCCCCACATAGCATCCAGTGTATTGCTGAGGCGATATAAAATAGCGCCGGCAGGGCCTGCGACTATAAACCAGAATAGTGGCGCAAAAACAGCATCAGCCCCATTTTCTAAAATGGATTCAATCGTGGCTCGTCGAATATCATCAGCGCTCATTTTCTCTGTTTGTCTACTAACAATCATAGCCACTTTCTGTTTTGCCAGATCAAGGTCATTGTTGTTTAATGCGATAAAAACAGCGTTTGCATGTTGTCTGAGACTCTTTGCTGCAATACAAAAATACAGAATTACAGGTCCACAAATGAGATTTAACCAGTACCACTGATTAAGAAAGAGTAGCAATAAGCTTAAAGGCATAATTAACAATATTAAGGCGAATAGACCTAAACTTTTTATCTTAGTAGCAGAGCAAGAGGGTTTATTCAAACAGGTTTCAATATACTGGGCATAGCCTCCAAAGAAAACCAGTGGGTGATATTTTTTGGGTTCTCCTAGCCATTGATCCAGTAGAACGGCTAAAATGATGGTAAATGTCAGGCTCATTAGGTTTCTTGTTTATTCCTTTCTTACTATTATACGAATTTAGTTGCAGATAATCTTAATTCAATGCACCAAAAATTGAAAACACTGATGATTCAAGGTACTACTTCCGATGCTGGAAAAAGTGCCTTGGTCACTGCTTTGTGTCGCTATTATTATCGGCAAGGTATTAAAGTCGCACCGTTCAAACCGCAAAATATGGCACTGAATAGTGCGGTGACAGTCGATGGCGGGGAGATTGGCAGGGCGCAAGCGGTGCAGGCGGCTGCTTGTAAGTTGGAACCTCATACCGATATGAATCCCATTCTATTAAAACCTAATTCGGATAAAACCTCACAAGTCATTATTCATGGTAAAGCCCATGAAAATCTTTCTGCTAGGCAATATCATTATTTTAAAAACCAGGCAATGTATGCTGTTTTAGAGTCTCATAATAGACTGCTTCAGCAATACCAGTTGATTATTGTTGAAGGGGCTGGGAGCCCCGCAGAAATTAATTTACGGGAAGGTGATATTGCCAATATGGGCTTTGCAGAGGCTGTGGACTGCCCTGTGATTTTAATTGCAGATATTGATAAAGGGGGCGTTTTTGCCCATATTGTAGGTACGCTTGAATTGCTTTCAGAAACCGAGCGGGAGCGAGTGCTCGGTTTTGTCATTAATCGTTTTAGAGGGGATATTGCTTTGCTTCAGCCGGGCATAGATTGGTTGCAGCAACGTACAGGAAAACCCGTTTTAGCTGTACTTCCTTATCTTCATGGTTTTTATCTGGATACAGAAGATTCGGTGTCTTTGACTCAGAACAAAAAAAATCAAAACACAGGATTTAATATTGTGATCCCACGGTTTCCTAGAATGAGTAATCATACGGATTTTGATCCTTTGTTATTGCACCCACAAACTTCTGTGCGATTTTTGCAAGACCCTGCTGAATGTGGAAATACGGATTTAATCATCTTAGCGGGTAGTAAGTCTGTTATAGATGATATGGCGTGGCTATTCGATATGGGGTGGGATGGTTTTATTAATAAACATCTAAGGTATGGTGGAAAAGTGATAGGGCTATGCGGTGGATTTCAAATGTTGGGTAAAAAAATACATGATCCAGAAGGCATAGAAGGTGAGCGGCGATCTTGTGATGCCTTGGGTTTTTTGGATATGGAAACTATATTACAAGGTGAAAAAATATTGCAAAAAGTAAAAGGGACTCTAATGATAAATGATTGCCCTGTTTCTGCTTATGAAATACATGCAGGCATCACCACAGGGAATGCATTAAATAACCCCGCAATGACGATTGATGGGCATTCAGAAGGTGCTTTTTCTAAAGATAATTTAGTGCTGGGGACTTATTTACATGGTTTATTTGATACCCCTCAAGCATTTCAAACTTTATTAAACTGGGCGGGATGTTCAGTAACAGAAACGATTGATTTAGAGCAAGAGCGTGAGGCAGGGATTAATTTATTTGCTGATACAGTAGAACGTCATTTTAACTTTTCTTTATTCAATGAAGTGTTGCGGAAATTTTTGGGGTGATTGATAGCTGTGATAAATAGTAATCTGCGATATGTTTTTTTGCGGTAGATCACTCCAAGTGAGTGATTCTGGCAGATGTCATAGCGGTTTTTATGGTTAAATTTTATAGGGGTGCCAAGAAAAAGACTTTCCTCATTCAAAAAGCGACGCAGTGTTTTTTTATTATAGCGAGGATGTCGCTATCTTTTTATGAAAAAATTATGCCTAGCGATTTAAGGAGCAGACACACTTTTTGTTTATAGTTTTTTAATATTGCCTTTGTTTATTGAGGCGTTGCATTTAAGCCATTGAATTGACTCGTGTACTCAATCTGCTTTTACTACGTGCTGCTTTATTTTTATGGATTAGTCCTTTTGATACGGCTTTATCAATAGTAGAAACCACTGCTTTATAAGCTACTTGAGTTGCTTCTTTATCGCCAGATTCAATGCTTGCAATTACTTTTTTTATAAAAGTACGCATATTACTGCGTTGACTTGCATTGCGAATACGATTTTTTTCTGCCTGACGTGCTCTTTTTTTTGCTTGTGCTGTGTTAGCCATAGTATCAATTCAATCTGTTAATTTAAGAACCGCACATTGTCTTTGACGATGATATGATTGTCAACATTATTTTACGGTCAGGTGGCTAATAGTGAGTCGACAACTTTTTAAATCAACCGCTATTGTCAGTAGTATGACGATGATATCACGCATTTTTGGGTTTATCAGAGATATGTTATTTGCTCGCGTGTTTGGCATTGACTCCGCCACTGATGCTTTTTTTGTTGCTTTTAAAATCCCCAATTTTATGCGCCGTTTGTTTGCTGAAGGTGCATTCTCTCAAGCCTTTGTACCTGTACTGTCAGATTATAAAGAGCAGGGTAGCAAAGCCGCCTTAAAGTGTTTTATTGAAAGAACGGCGGGTACACTGGCTTTTATTTTATTTTTGGTCACTATTGTTGGTGTTATTGCCGCGCCTGTTCTTATTACAGTCTTTGCCCCCGGCTTTGATGATGAAGGAAAACAATATGATTTAGCGGTGCAAATGCTTAGAATCACTTTTCCTTATTTATTTTTTATTTCTTTAGTGGCTTTTGCGGGTGGCATTTTAAATTCTCACGGTAAATTTGCCATTCCTGCTTTTACCCCAGTATTTTTAAATATCTGCATGATCGTTGCAGCTATATGGCTTGCGCCTTTAATGCCTGATCCTATCGTTGCTTTAGCTTGGGGAGTCTTTGTTGCAGGTATAGTGCAGTTATTATTCCAACTTCCCGCATTGCATCACTTAGGTTTGTTACCACGCTTAAAACTAGGCTTTAAAGACGAAGGGGTTAAACGCATTTTAAAATTAATGGTGCCTGCTCTTTTTGCTGTTTCAGTCACTCAAATTAATTTACTTTTAGACACCTTGATTGCCTCTTTCTTAGTCGCAGGCAGTGTCTCATGGTTGTATTATTCAGACAGACTGGTTGAGTTTCCACTTGGTATTTTTGGTATTGCATTGGCTACCGTCATTTTGCCTAATTTATCAAAAAATCACGCGGCTAACGATCCAGTCGCCTTTTCAAAATCTATGGATTGGGCGTTACGACTGGTACTATTAATTGGTGTTCCTGCCTCAGTGGGATTACTTATGCTTGCAGAACCTATGTTATCGACCTTATTTCAATATGATCAATTCAGTAGCCAAGATGTACAGTTAGCTGGGCAAAGTTTAATGGCGTATGCAATTGGTTTATTGGGTTTTATATTAGTTAAAGTGTTGGTGCCTGGATTTACCTCTCGTAAAGATATGAAAACCCCTGTGCGTTTTGGTGTTTATTCCATGTTTGCAAACATGGGCTTAAATATCGTATTAGTATTTCCTCTAGCACATGCTGGATTAGCATTGGCGACTTCCTTGGGTGCATTTTTTAATGCATCGCTTTTATTAACCCGCTTACTAAAAGATAACATTTATAAGCCAGGTAAAAATTGGGCTAACTTTATTGTCAAAATCATTTTTGCTAATGAAATAATGGTGCTATTTTTATATATTTGCGTTGATAACAATCAATGGTTTGAATGGTCAGCCTTTGATAGGGTGTTAAATCTTGCAATCTGGATTATTGCAGGCGGGTTGGTTTACACATTATCACTCATACTGACAGGTATTAGACCTAGGCAATTTTTAAGCAATTAAACAATTTCGGGTAGTGGGACTTTATTGGTTTGTTGAAACAATCCCTTTTTTTATCCTATCTAGGATTATGCTGAGGACTGATAAAGTAATTTCTAAATGAATAAAGACTTGCTTTATTTTAGCTATATTTTTAGTTTATGCAGTCAACCCTTAAAAACACAACAACCCTCTTATTTATAACAATAAATTAAACAAAATCCATAGGAAAAACAAGCAGTATTTGGTAAAATAATGCCTATTTATTGGTCGTTTTGTTGATAAAGCAGACTAACAAAATCAATCCAATCCAATCCAATCCAATCCAATCCAACCCAACCCAACCCAACCCAACCCAACCCAACCCAATCCAATCCAATCCAATCCAATCCAATCCAACCCCAACCCCAACCCCAACCCCAACCCCAACCCCAACCCCAACCCCAACTCCAGAGTAACTAAACCTCTTTCATTCAGAGTTATTTGTTGAACAGGGTATAAGATCCGTCTCACTCCCTCCGCCATTCCTGCATGTTCTAAGCAGAAATCCAGGTGTTTAAAACTAGATTCCCGATAACAGACTTCGGGAATGACGTGTAGTAACAGAGGTTCCAGTTACTTTAGTCCTGAGTCCTGAGTCCTGAGTCCTGAGTCCTGAGTCTTTAGTCTTTAGTCTTTAGTCTTTAGTCTTTAGTCTTTCGTCTTTCGTCTTTCGTCTTTAGTCTTTAGTCTTTCGTCTTTCGTCTTTCGTCTTTCGTCCTGAGTCTTTCAATACTTGTTTAAAGTGAATTTACAATTAAGAAAGTGATAGAATGACGGGTTTTTATATGGCATCTACTCTATGCACTTAATTAGGGGGTTAACCCACCTAGAACCTTTGAAAGATGGATGTGTTCTGGGTATAGGGAATTTTGATGGTGTGCATACAGGTCATCAGACGGTAATCAACAAATTGGCTGCACAAGGTCAATTAATGAATTTACCGGTTGTTCTCATGATGTTTGAACCCCAGCCTTTAGAGTTTTTTCTGGGAGAAAATGCGCCGTCAAGGCTTATGCGCTTACGTGAAAAAGTTATTCAATTTAAAGCGTTACCCATTGATAAACTTTTGGTGATTAAATTTAATCAGCATATTGCAAATTATAAAGCAGAAGATTTTATAGTCGATTTTTTAGTCAATAAATTAAATGTAAAACATTTGGTCGTGGGTGATGATTTTCATTTTGGTAAAGCACGTTGTGGAAATTTTGCCATGCTAAAAGAAAAAGGTTTGCAATACGGATTTAATGTTGAGGATACTCGCTCTTACTTTGTTGAGGGTCTTCGTGTCAGTAGCACTTTAATCAGAGATGCTTTAGGGGCTGGAAATATAGCAGTTGCCAAGCAATTGTTAGGCAGAGACTATTCCGTTTGTGGCAGAGTGGCGCATGGTAATAAACGAGGAAGAACCATTGGCATTCCTACGGCGAATATTCAGATGTTTAGGAAAAATACGCCAATAACAGGTGTTTATGCGTCTACTATGACAGGAATTGATAATCAGGAAATTACTGGGATTGCCAATGTAGGTACACGACCTACCGTTGATGGCGGCAAAAAAGTGATCTTAGAAACTCACCTTTTTGATTTTAATAAAGAAATATATGGACGCTACGTTGAAGTTCATTTTAAACAAAAAATCAGGGATGAAGTGCGTTTTGATTCAATCGATCAACTCAAAGCACAGATAGAAAAAGATATAATTATTGCAAAACAAATTTTAGACGACTAAGGAACTATGGATTACAAAAAAACACTTAATTTACCTAAAACCGCCTTCCCCATGAAAGGTAATTTGGCTCAACGCGAGCCTGAGCGTTTAAAAAAATGGAATGAAGCTGGACTATATCAAAAAATCAGAGAAGAATTTGCAGGCAGAGCTAAATTTATTTTGCATGACGGCCCTCCTTATGCCAATGGTGCTATTCATATTGGTCACGCTGTAAATAAAGTTTTGAAAGATATTATTATTAAATCCAAGTCGCTTAATGGGTTTGATGCCCCTTATGTGCCTGGCTGGGATTGCCATGGTTTGCCTATTGAGCTGATGGTTGAAAAGAAAATAGGCAAAGCTGGTGTTAAAGTCTCCCCTGCTGTTTTTCGTAAAGAATGTCGCGCTTATGCAGCCAAGCAGGTAAAACTTCAGAAAGAAGAATTCATTCGTCTGGGCATATTAGGTGAGTGGGATAAACCTTATTTAACAATGGATTTTACCTTTGAAGCAGATATTGTTCGTTCCTTAGGAAAAATCGCCAATAAAAGCCATTTGAGCCAAGGTGCTAAACCCGTTCATTGGTGTACCGATTGTGGCTCTGCACTGGCTGAAGCCGAGGTGGAGTACGAAGATAAACATTCTCCTGCCATTGATGTTCGCTTTAAAGTCATTGATGAAGATGCTTTTTTTGCTGCGTGTAACCATGTACCAGAACATCAAGGTAGCGGTGCCTTATCAGTCGTTATTTGGACAACTACACCTTGGACATTACCTGCAAACCAGGGGGTTGCTGTGCATCCTGAACTTGAATATGTGATTGTTCAGTGTGAAATTGATGGGCAGCAGGAGCGCTTAGTGATTGCTGAGTCTTTATTAAAAGATGCAATGCATCGTTATGATGCAGGGGAGCATCATGTGATTGCCTATTGTAAAGGCAATGCATTAAACCAGCAAAAGCTACAACACCCTTTTTATGATCGACAAGTGGCTATCGTATTAGGGGAGCATGTGACCACTGAAGCAGGTACTGGTGCTGTACATACTGCACCTGGACATGGTCAGGATGACTATGTGGTTGCTATGAATAATGGATTACCTATAGATAACCCCGTTGCTGCCAATGGTGTGTTTTTACCCGATACAGAGTTTTTTGCAGGTGAACATGTGTTCAGTGCTAACGAACATGTATTGGAAGTGTTAACAGAAAAAGGTCAATTAGTACATCATGAAGCCATTTTGCATAGTTACCCACATTGCTGGCGGCATAAAACCCCGATTATTTTTAGAGCCACACCGCAATGGTTTATCTCTATGGATAAAAATAACTTGCGGGAGCAGGCATTAACCGAGGTAAAACGTGTGAAATGGATACCCGATTGGGGACAAGCACGGATTGAAGGCATGATTGAAGGGCGGCCAGACTGGTGTATTTCAAGGCAGCGTACTTGGGGAGTACCTATCGCCTTATTTGTACATAAAGAAACAGGTGAGGTACATCCTCGCACCCAAGAATTAATTGAAGAAATTGCACTGCGTATTGAAAAAAAAGGCATTGATGCTTGGTTTGAACTCGATGCAAAAGAATTGATTGGCGATGATGCAGAATATTATGAAAAAATGCAAGACACATTGGATGTTTGGTTTGACTCAGGTGTTACTCATGCTGCCGTGCTAGATCGTCGTGAATATTTGAATTTCCCTGCTGATTTGTATTTAGAAGGTTCTGATCAACATAGGGGATGGTTTCAATCGTCGCTATTGACTTCGACTGCGATGAATGATGTGGCACCTTATAAGGCGGTATTAACGCATGGTTTTGCCGTGGATGCTGAGGGCAAAAAAATGTCCAAATCTAAGGGTAATGTGGTCGTGCCGCAGACAATAACGAAATCATTAGGTGCTGATGTTCTGCGCTTATGGGTCGCTGCGACAGACTATCGCGGTGAAATGAATATTTCGGATGAAATTTTGAAACGTACCGCTGACGGTTATCGTCGCTTAAGAAATACGGCACGTTTCCTATTATCTAATTTAGAAGGTTTTGACCCTGCCACAGACAAAATTGAAGCTAAAGACATGCTGGCATTAGATCGTTGGGTTGTTGACAGAGCCTATCAATTGCAAGCCGAAGTCATTGCCGCTTATGATGACTATCAGTTTCAGCAAATCTACCAAAAAGTACATCATTTTTGTGCCATGGATTTAGGTGGATTTTATCTGGATATTGTTAAAGATAGACAATACACAACAAAAGCAGATGGCTTGGCACGTCGCTCAGCTCAAACTGCTATGTATCATGTAGTTGAAGCTTTAACACGTTGGTTAGCACCTATCATTAGCTATACTGCGGATGAAATCTGGCAATATATTCCTGGCCAGCGTAGCAGTTCCATTTTTCTTGAAACCTGGCATCAAGGTTTGTTTGCATTGGATGAAAATGCCGTGATGGGTAGAGATTTCTGGGAAAAAATCATATTAGTCCGAGCTGCTGTCAGTAAAGAAGTTGAACAATTACGCTCAAAAGGTGACATTGGATCATCTTTAAACGCAGAGGTTGAATTGTATTGTAATGAGGATTATTTTAAGATTTTAAGCAAATTATCCAGTGAATTACATTTTATTTTTATTACCTCAGGTGCATCATTAGCGGAAGAAAAATTTTGTCCAGATGATGCAATACCAACGGATGTTGAAGGTATTAAATTAAAAGTCATTGTTTCAATACATAAAAAGTGTGTTCGCTGCTGGCATCATCGCTATGATGTAGGCGAACATAAAAAACATCCTGAGCTTTGTGGTCGTTGCGTTACAAATATTGATGGTGAAGGAGAAAATCGTCAATATGCTTAAATGGATTTGCTTATCTCTGATAGTTCTGGTTCTTGACCAATGGAGTAAAATAGCTATTGATGGTGCAATGCACCTCTATCAATCTATCGCTATTACGCCCTATTTTAATCTGACTTATGTGCATAACAGCGGTGCTGCCTTTAGTTTTTTAAGTGAGGCAGGGGGCTGGCAGCGCTGGTTCTTTGCCGTTATGGCATTATCTATTAGTGCTGTCTTGGCTGTTTGGCTCTATCGTCTAAAAAACAATGAAACTTTGTTAGCTATTGCTTTATCACTGGTACTAGGTGGTGCTATAGGTAACTTGATTGACCGTTTGGTCTATGGCTATGTTATCGACTTTTTAGATGTCTATTATCAAACATGGCACTGGCCTGCCTTTAATGTAGCTGATATGGCAATATCTTTAGGCGTATTCTTAATGCTATTAGAAAGTTTTGGCGTGGGCAGCCCTTCAAATAAAGTCGATGATGAATAAGTTAAACTAGATTTTCTGGGTCTATGTTGAATAGCGTGGGCCATTAAATTTTATTACTCATCTCTATTAAAGGTTACAATGGTCGGTTTTTTTAAGAAAAGAGTTAGGTGTGATCATGCAAATTATTCAGGAAGCGCTGACATTTGATGATGTTTTATTAGTACCTGCGTACTCGACAGTATTGCCTCGCAATGTAGAATTAAAAACCAAATTAACGCGGAATATTCATCTTAATATTCCATTGGTCTCTGCAGCGATGGATACCGTGACAGAGGCAAGGCTGGCTATTGCTATTGCTCAGGAAGGCGGCATCGGCATTATCCATAAGAATATGACGGTAGAAGAGCAGGCGCGTGAGGTTGTTCATGTTAAGAAATATGAAAGCGGTGTAATCAAAGATCCAATAACGGTTTCATCGAATGCAACTGTTAGAGAGGTAATAGATTTAACCCGTGCCAAGAATATATCAGGTGTACCTGTTGTAGATGGTGATGACTTGGTGGGTATTGTCACCAGCCGTGATTTACGTTTTGAAACACGTCTGGATGAAAAAGTATCGTCAGTGATGACCGCTAAAGAACGATTGGTTACGGTGAATGAATTTGCCGATCATAAAGAAGCGATTGCTTTATTGCATGAGTATCGTATTGAAAAAGTATTAGTCGTTAATGAAGACTTTCATTTATGCGGCATGATTACGGTTAAAGATATTCAAAAAGCCAAAGATTATCCTAATGCTTGTAAGGATGAGCAGGAAAGGTTAAGAGTAGGTGCGGCGGTAGGCACCGGCGAAGATACAGAGCAACGGGTTGAAGCGTTGGTGAATGCTGGAGTTGATGTGATTATTGTCGATACTGCACATGGACATTCTCAAGGCGTATTAGATAGAGTGCATTGGGTTAAAAGCAATTATCCCGATGTAGACGTGATTGGTGGCAATATTGCGACTGCTGATGCAGCTAAAGCATTAGTGGAAGCAGGTGCTGATGGAGTTAAAGTCGGAATTGGCCCAGGTTCTATATGTACTACGCGAATTGTAGCGGGTGTGGGTATGCCACAAATCACTGCAGTGAGTAATGTGGCAGAGGCTTTAAAAGGTAGCGGTATTCCTTTAATTGCTGATGGGGGTATTCGTTATTCAGGCGATGTGGCAAAAGCATTAGCGGCTGGAGCCTGTACTGTGATGTTAGGGGGTTTATTTGCTGGTACCGAAGAAGCGCCTGGTGAGGTCGAATTATTTCATGGTCGTTCTTATAAATCTTATCGAGGCATGGGGTCTTTAGGTGCCATGTCTCAACAACAAGGCTCCAGTGATCGCTATTTTCAGGAAGAAGATACGGTTGAAAAATTAGTGCCAGAAGGTATTGAAGGACGGGTGCCTTATAAAGGCAGTATGTTGGCAATTATTCACCAATTACTGGGCGGAATTAAAGCAAGTATGGGTTATACCGGTAGTCGTTCTATCAAAACCATGCATGATAATGCTCAGTTTGTGCGAGTAACGAGTGCAGGCATGCGAGAAAGCCATGTGCATGATGTGACCATTACCAAAGAAGCACCTAATTATCAGGTGTCTTAAGTATTATTGTTTAATATCCCTCCCCTTTTGGAGAGGACTGTTTTTGTGGTTTTTTAGCAGATTATAGAGCATTCTTTTGAGTCAACAACAGTCAGCGAATATCCAATCGCATAAAATCCTTATTTTGGATTTTGGTTCACAATATACGCAGTTAATCGCACGTAGAATTCGTGAGATCGGCGTTTATTGTGAAATATTTTCTTGTGAATGCAGTGCAGAAGAAATTCAACGGTTTGCTGCGAAAGGTATCATCCTGTCGGGCGGACCAGAAAGCGTAACTGGTGGTAGTACGCCTAGAGCACCACAAATAGTATTTGAATTAGGTATTCCTGTCTTAGGTATCTGTTACGGTATGCAAACGATGACAGAGCAGATGGGTGGCACTGTTGTATCATCAGATCATCGTGAGTTTGGTTATGCACAAATAAGAGCAAGAGGGCATTCTAAGTTATTAACGGATATCGAAGACCATGTCACTGATCAAGGTTTTGGTTTACTTGATGTATGGATGAGTCATGGTGATAGGGTCGTCGACTTGGCAGAAGGTTTTAAATTAATAGCCAGTTCAGAAGGCGCTCCTATTGCTGGAATTGGTTGTGAGGAAAAAGCATTTTATGGTTTGCAGTTTCATCCAGAAGTCACTCATACCAAACAAGGCGGTAGAATTCTACAGCGTTTTGTAGTGGATATATGTGGCTGTGATGCACTGTGGACAGCCAATAACATAATTGAAAATAGCATTCAGTCTGTTAAAGACTTGGTGGGAACCGATCAAGTTATTCTGGGTTTGTCAGGTGGTGTAGATTCATCAGTGGTTGCTACTTTATTGCATAAAGCGATAGGTCAACAGTTAACTTGTGTATTTGTAGACACAGGATTGCTACGCTTAAATGAAGGTGATCAAGTGATGAGCATGTTTGGGAAAAACATGGGAGTCAAAGTCATACGGGTCGATGCTGAACAGCGTTATTTGGATGCCTTAAAAGGCGAAACTGATCCTGAAGCCAAGCGTAAGATAATTGGTAATTTATTTGTAGAAATATTTCAGCAAGAAGCCGATAAATTAACCGATGCAAAATGGTTGGCACAAGGGACTATTTATCCGGATGTGATTGAGTCTGCTGCCTCTAAAAGTGGCAAGGCACATTTAATTAAATCACACCATAATGTCGGTGGTTTGCCTAAAGACATGACGCTAAAGTTGATTGAACCATTAAGAGAATTATTTAAGGATGAGGTGAGAAAACTTGGATTAGAGTTAGGCTTGCCAGCAGATATGGTTTTTCGCCATCCTTTTCCAGGGCCAGGTTTAGGTGTCAGAATCCTAGGCGAAGTTAAAAAAGAATTTGCTGATTTATTACGCCTAGCAGATGCTATATTTATTGAAGAACTCTATCGACATGATCTTTATGACAAAGTGAGTCAGGCTTTTGCTGTCTTTTTGCCGGTTAAATCAGTGGGCGTTATGGGCGATGGTCGGCGGTATGATTATGTGATAGCCATACGTGCAGTGGAAACCATTGATTTTATGACGGCACGCTGGGCACATTTGCCTTATGAATTTCTGGGTTTAATTTCACGTAGAATCATTAATGAAGTAGCTGGCATTTCAAGAGTCACCTATGATATTTCAGGAAAACCGCCAGCAACGATAGAATGGGAGTAGTTTTAAAAGTTGCCGAATTATATAGAATGAGCGAGCTGACAAAAACAAAAAAAACGGATCAAATTGCTGATCAACATTCTATAGTTTCTGGAGCAATACCTTCAGCAGATGGCAAAATATAAGGTTATTGACCTAATAAAATGGTATCTCTTGCAGAGAAGAGAGGCGGTTAATAGGCATAAAATGGAATCTGCGGCTTTAATACCACATTCAACAAATAAATGCACCAATCTAGCACCCATATTATCACCTTATGAGCTAACTAAAAATATAAGGTTATCAATAAGTAGCCCACTATTTTTAGCAAACACATAAGGCACTAATATAAACACTATATTAGTATATTTATTTATTGACTATGGTATAACAGCTAATAAAGTCTGGTTGATGATAAAGTTCATGCCGTTGGTTTTAGTGTAATTTGTGTTGTTAAATGAGTATAAGTGAGACTGACCAACAATGGATGCGTTATGCCATTCGGCTTGCGCAAAGGGCGAAAAATAATGGCGAGGTGCCAGTAGGTGCAGTGCTGATTAAGAATAATTGTTGTTTGGCAGAAGGCTGGAATAGACCAATAAGTAGTTACGACCCAACCGCACACGCTGAAATTGTAGCCATACGTCAAGCGGGTAATGTTGTTGGAAATTATAGATTAATGGACTGTACGCTTTATGTAACTTTAGAACCCTGCGTTATGTGTATGGGGGCAATTTCTCACGCTCGAATTGAGCGTTTGGTATTTGGTGCATTTGATTCTAAGCGAGGTGCGGTATGTAATGCCTTGCATTTAACAGATGCCTCTTTTTTGAATCATAAGGTTGATTGGCAAGGGGGCGTGCTTGAGGATGTTTGCGTGGACTTGTTGAGAGGTTTTTTTAAGGCAAAACGGAAAAAGCAATAATCTCTTGTTCAGGTTCTAAAGACTGAGTGGTTCAAAGCTCAGTGCTTTGTTTTCTGGTTTTAATGACATGACTTCTTTTTCTATCTGGTTTTCTTCTGTCAGCCAGACTAATAAATCATAGTAACTTCGAATATTTTCCACATAACGAACGGGTTCTTTTCCTCTGGCATAGCCATGTCGTGTCTGCTGATACCACTTCTTTTGACTCAATAATGGTAGTGCTTGTTTAACATCTAGCCATTTATCAAAATTACCTTGTCTTTTTTGAGTTAAAATTCGTGCGTCTTCTAAATGACCGAAACCTACATTATATGAAGCAAGAGCAAACCATGTGCGATCAGGTTCTTGAATACGCGCTGGTATTTTTTTAAGTCTTTGTTTAAAGTAGAGTGCACCACCTGTAATGCTCTGTGCAGCATCTGTCCTGTCTTTAACCCCAACTTGTTTTGCCGTTGCTGATGTTAGCATCATTAAGCCTTTAACACCGGTGGGTGATGTGGTGTCTGTTCGCCAGTGAGACTCCTGATAACCAATGGCAGCCAATAAGCGCCAGTCGATAGTATGCTTTTTTGCTTCAGTTTTAAAAAAGTGGATGAATTTTGGAAGGCGACTTTCCATGTGTAGTCGAAAGGTACAATTGCCGACATAATTCAGGTTGCTGGTATTGCCATAATGTTTTTCAAGTAAATGTTGTAAGGTTTTATTTTGTTTTATTTGTTTGAAAAACAAACTGACTTCATCGTAGAGGCTGTTGTCTTCAGAATGAGATAGTGCCCAGGCAAGCTGACGCGGTTCTGTAATATCAAAGGCAGTATACAATTTTGGGTAAAAGTGTTTTATTAAGCCAGCCTGGTGGGAGTCAGCAATAGTGTAGTCAATCAAACCTTCGTTGACCAAATAGAGCAAGCCATCAGAATCTAATTTGCTATTAATATTCCAGTCAAGTTCTGGGTGGTCGGTTTTTAAATGAATTAAAGTGTCAAGATGACTGGTACCTTTGACTATTTCTATGATGCCAGTGGATAGATCGGCAACCGTTTTAGGTCGTTTTTTTCCAGATCGATAAATAATTTGCTCTGTAATGCTTTGGTAGGATGGTGCGAAACGCATGTTTTTTTTACGTTGACTGGTAATGGTCAGTCCAGCTGCTGCAATATCTGCTTCATTGTTAGCAATGTCGTTTAAGATTTGGTTGAAAGTGCTGGGAAGAATAAAGTTTACTTTTACCTTGAGTCGTTTGGCAAAAAGCATTACTAAGTCGTAT
Source organism: Methylococcales symbiont of Iophon sp. n. MRB-2018 (assembly GCA_003666325.1). Classification (GTDB taxonomy): domain Bacteria; phylum Pseudomonadota; class Gammaproteobacteria; order Methylococcales; family Methylomonadaceae; genus QPIN01. The sequence goes on along the minus strand of QPIL01000123.1, from coordinate 89,670 downwards.
TCCAATCCAGTTAGCCCGTCTGTACCTTCATAATAAGTGGTTGGATCTTTGCGGGTAATGACATTGATTTCACCTTGATGTTTTATTTGTTCAAGTTGGGTGGAGCCAAGATGAGATGCTGAGTAATTATCGCAAGCAGACAGCAATGATAAAAAAACAATGCTGATAACTAAAAGGCTGTCCAAGAATAGAAACTGTAGCGAGGGGGACCCGTTTTGAGTCATTTTTTTCGATTGTTTGAGACCAATAGTTGCGCTATTTAAGAAAAATAATCGGGAAAAATGGGCAAAATGGTTTTGCCATAGTAGGTTTTCTATTCTCGGACAGCCTCTTGGGGTAATACTATTTTTTGACATTGTATGGGTAAAGGATGCCTGAGAATCAATTAATAGATATTTTGTTCATCACGAAATTTTTTATAGGTATTGATGAGTGCATTGGTGGAGGAGTCATGTGTGTTAATGCGTTCACCACTTTTAAGCTCTGGCAAAATGGCTTTGGCAAGGACTTTTCCTAATTGAACACCCATTTGGTCAAAAGAGTTAATATTCCAGATAATGCCTTGAGTAAAAATCTTATGTTCATAAAAAGCAATTAAAGTACCTAGCGTGCGAGGTGTGAGCTTTTTGTAAAGAAACGAGTTTGAAGGCTTGTTACCAGGAAAAACTTTGGACTTTACTAAAAGAGGGTCGGTTGATCCTATATCATTTTCAACTTCCTGTTGGGTTTTTCCTTGCATGAGTGCTTCAGGTTGAGCCAAAAAGTTAGAGATTAAAATATCGTGGTGTACAGGGGAGTCATAATGTCCATGCGCAGCGGCAAGAAAATCGCAAGGAATGACTTTGGTACCTTGGTGAATTAACTGGTAAAAAGCATGTTGGCCATTGGTGCCAGTTTGTCCCCATATAATAGGGCCTGTATGGTAATTAACATCTTGTCCGTCAACTGTCGTTGATTTCCCGTTACTTTCCATATCGCCTTGTTGAAAATAATCGGCAAAGAAATAAAGAGATTGATCGTAGGGCAGTAGGCAATGCGATTCAACCTGAAAAAAATTGTTATACCAAATACCTAGCAAAGCCATGGTTACCGGAATGTTTTTTTCTAACGGGGTGTCATGAAAGTGTTTATCAGCAAGGTGAGCACCCATTAATAATTCTTCAAAGTTATCCATACCTATAGAAATTGCAATGGATAATCCTATGGCAGACCAGAGGGAGTAGCGACCACCAACCCAGTCCCAGAACTCAAACATATTGTCGGTATTAATACCAAAGGCAGAAACGTTTTTTTTATGGGTGGAAATAGCGACAAAATGTCGTTCAATAGCAGATTTGTCGAAAGCAGACTGAAGTAACCATTTACGTGCAGTGTGGGCGTTTGTCATGGTTTCTTTGGTATTAAAAACTTTTGAAGCAATAAGAAACAAGGTGGTTTCAGGATTGAGTTGCTTTAAGGTGGTGATAATATCTGTTTGATCGACATTAGAGACGAAATGCGCTGTTAAATTAGGTGTTGAATAAGGTTCAAGTGCGGTTGTGACCATCTTTGGACCAAGATCTGAGCCGCCTATGCCAATATTGACAACATCTGTAATCGGTTTGTTGGTGTAGCCTTTCCATTCTCCTGATCTAACTTTCTCCGAAAAAACGCGGATTTTAGCAAGTACTCGGTTGACATCAGGCATGACATCATTGCCTTCAGAATAGATAGGTGTATTGCTTCTATTTCTAAGTGCTATATGAAGAGCCGATCTTTTTTCAGTGGCATTAATAATTTCCCCTGAGAACATGGCTTGGGTTTTTTCTGTCAGCTTTGCCTGTTTGGCTAAATTGATGAGTAAGGGGAGAGTTTGTTCAGTAATCCTATTTTTTGAATAATCAAAAAGTATATCGTTAAAATACAAAGAAAATTTTTTATGACGTTGGCTATCAGCGTTGAATTGTTCTTTCATTGAAAGAGAGCTGATTTCATTATAATGTGTTTTCAGGGCTTGCCATTCTGAAGAGTCAAGTAAGGAAGACATTTTTTTCCCGTTCGTTAGATATAAGTGAAGTCTACGGAAACAAAGGAGTAATGGCAAATGTTTTACGCAGATGGAAATTGATTATAAGCTGAGGTCTCAAGCTATCAACAAAGATAACAAGCGGACTTTAAAGACCATCTAAAAATGACAAAATACAAATTAAATCAAGAATATCAGAATTTAATGGTGTGAGAATAGTCAGTGATAACTTGGTAATAACAGAGTCATAGCAAGAGATGTCTTTATTTGGTTATGGCAATATGCTAGAGTTAGTTGTTGTTTTCAGGTCAGGCGGCAGGCGAGTCTGCCATGTTTTTAATCTGATTGCAAAACTAATAATAAATAAAATAACTGGAAGGTATTTATGAATAAAAAACAATTGTTAAGAAAGAGTCTGTTAAGCATTTTAGGCTTGTTATTCTCATCAGCTCTTTGGGCACATGGAGGGGCAGCAGGTACAGATACTGACCAGTGTAAATTTGAATTGGAGCCAGATCACTGGATTCATTATACAGCCTATCAACCTTCGTCTTACCCTGGTGATGAGTTTTGCGGTAATTTACCTGATTTAGATACAACTACTTTATTGGTGTTCGATTATCAAGATATTAGATACCGTAATATGGCTGTTGAATTTGAAGTAACAAAAGAACCTGAAGGCACTGTGATTTTTAAGAAAGATGCCAAAAAGCATAAATCAGGTACGGTTAACTTAAATGTAGGAAATATTGCTGAAGCGGGTAAATATTTGATTCATATTACCTTGCTTCAAGATAGCGGAGAAAGACTGGATGCTCACATGGCTTTTCAGGCGGGTTCAGGTAAAGGAACAAGTAAAATAACATTACTTATGTACTTATTAGTATTCCTTGCTTTTTTATATATTTTCTATATTTCAAATGAAAGCTTTAAAATGAAAGTTGATGCTTTCATTAAAAGCAGTACATCAATGAAAGAATAATAAGCGGTTTAAAATGTATACCCAATAATTTGTTAAAGTTATTGGGCAAAATTGCCTAAGTGGCGAGAGTGTTCAAAATACTCGTTGCTTAGGTTTCATAAATAAATAACTTCCAAAACTGATTTGTAATGTTTCTAATTCAAAGATGAAAACATCTGCAAATGTAGGAATTTATATTTGAACTGGTCGCAAGTTTTTGAGTCAGTTTCGGAAGTTATTAATCCTGAATATAGTTAAACAGATAAATATATTCTGCAGTAAATTAATTAAAGGTAAAAAAATGATGCGAAGACATCCCTTGAATATAATTCTGGGTGTAGCCTCACTCATGGTATCAATGACGGTGTCAGCGGCTGTAGAGTTACCCAGCTCAATAAAAGTTGATAAAGGTGAAGTAGAGATAATTTGTCGATCAATGGAGGCAGAATGGCGAAAAGCGCAAACTATTGATGGAGTTAAGATACAAGAATCTTTACGATGTAACCCTGATAACCCTGCACAAATAGTAGCTGAAGTAAAAGGGACTAACAATATATCAATGGAAGCATTGATGAATACCTATTATGCGGCAGATGCCATTATTAAGAAAAATGATATTGATGGGGATGGAGATCCTGATCTGATTATTATTAAATTGGAAGTGGCTGAATTGAACGGGCATTCACCAGATTTTCCTGGTTTAGTACCTACTTTTGATATGGCACCTGGAATACAGCCTGGTATGTGGGTTTTTGCACCTAAATCCAGAGGTATGGCAACCAATAGTTTTGTCGGCACGGATGCTAACCCATTACTTAGAGCGCCATCTCCAGCAATACGTGTAGAACAAGGCGATACTCTTTGGATTCACTTAGAAAACACGCATTATTTTCCACACACCATACACCTTCATGGCGTTGATCATCCTTTTGTCGATAATAAAGGAGAAGGTAATGATGGAGTGCCTCAGGCCAGTGATAAATTTGTGTTGCCAGGTCAAAGTAGAACCTACGAAATTAAACCAAGAATCCCAGGAACCTTTGTTTATCATTGCCACGTACAAGCGCATGTTCATGTAGCGATGGGTTTGATTGGTATGCTTATTGTAGAGGAAAATCGACCTAATAACTGGGTACAAACATTGAATGTGGGCAATGGTCAGGTTAGACACCCATCAAAAGCTATTCTTGAGGAATATGATAGCGAATATGATATGCAATATCATGCGATGGACAAGGAGTTGAATAATATTATTCAGAAACATAATGATCCACGGTTAATTGCTAAAGCAATGAATCGTGAATATGATATTACTGATTCTACAGAGGATTATCATACTTTAAATGGACGTTCCTTCCCCTATACGCTACGAGAATCGATGATTGTTGCTGAGCCTAATAAAACCATTAAAATTCGTATGTTCAATAGTAGCAGTGAAATGATGGCTGTTCATACACATGGACATAAGGCTACGATTACCCATTATGATGGTGTTGAGCAGAATCCAATTGCTCAAATTATGCGAGACACGTATGACATCTCACCCGCTCAGCGTAACGATTTAAAAATCAGCACCGTTGATGATGGTCTCCATAGTTATGGAGAAGGTATCTGGATTTTCCATGATCACATGGAAAAAGGGATTACTACAGATGGCATGAACCCAGGGGGTAACGTAAGTGCATTAGCATATAAAAAATATCTAAATAAAGTGGGTATGCCAAAAACCATTGGTGAAAGTGTAGAAGCTTTGTTTACCAAAAAATTTCACCAACGGAAATTACCTGTTTGGCAAGATATTGAAGGATGGGATTTAGGTGAAATTGATGCGAGAGGATATAAACCTCCAGATGCTGCAATTCCAATGGTAGTGGAAGCAGGCCCTAAACCCTTTAAAGCGCTATCAGAGGAAAATCAGAATACTGGGAATGGTATTTTCATTAATCTTATATTAGGGTTGTTAATTGGCATAGTGCTGTATTTGTTGTATTTGAATCGTGAACAACTATTAGTCACGACAAAAGCTAGAATTGCACAATTTAAAAAAGGAGATAAGTAATGCGACACTTATTGTTTATTGCACTTTTGTCATTGTTTGTTTCGAGTCCCGTTTTTGCAAAAAAGGAATTTATGGTTCACGACCGTTTAATGGATCATGGTGACGGACATTTGATGGATATGGATGGTGGCATGGTCATGGGGCAAAATAAAGATATTTTGCCAGGAGGGTGCGATAAAATTGCTGCGACTAAAGAGATAACTGTACATGCGGGACATAAATACGCTAAAAAGTTTCCCGGTACAATGTTTGCTTTTGACACTCAAGAGTACCAGTTTGAGCCTTGTACTAAACTAACCGTACATTTTGTTAATGATGATAATATTCGACATCAATGGATGATGCATGGTTTGCCAAAGTACCTATATCCTAAAGGTATGTTTCATTTAGAAGTAACAGGCCCAGGTAAAATATCAGGTACTTTGATTTTTCCACCCAATGATAAAACCTATCTAGTGCATTGCGATATTTCTCAGCACATGGAAAAAGGTATGAAAGGTCAACTTAAAATTGGCGATGGTAGTGGTGACTTACCCAGTATTCCAGGGCTAACAGCTTATGTTATTCAAGATGATTACAGTAATAGTATTCCTGAGCAGCTTATTATTCCTGCAACAAAGAAAGAACAAGAGGCTAAGGCTACTAAAGCATCAGAGGCGAGTAATTCTGGTCTTTCTGGGGTAATGATTATTGGTATAATCGCTGGAGTATTACTAGCTCCCCTATTAATTCGACGATTTAAAGGGATGTCAAGCGCTGAAATTATTAGTGCGATTATAGAAATGATCTCGCAAGGTATAGCAATGTTAATAAAATTAATTTCTGCATTAATAGAAAAATTTACTGCAAAAAAAGCAATAGAGCTAGCTGATAAGTAGTAGCACTTAAAAATCTAATTTAAAGCCTCTGAAGTCATTAAGTTTCAGGGGCTTTTTTTATGGGAAAAAGAAATGGTAGACGAGGCAGTGGGATTATGGGGGCTTTTTTTTAGTGCCTTTATAGCATCAACAATTGCACCTGGTGGATCAGAGATTTTGCTGGCTTATATGGTCAGCGAGCAAATGTTTAATAATGAAGTAATGGTGTTGGTTGCTACAATAGGAAATACTTTAGGTGCATTCACAACTTGGTTTTTAGGTGTGTTAGCGGCAAAAAAATTTCCAGCAGAAGAATTGCTTTCAGGCAAAAAACAGAAATCATTATATTTTGTTAGAAAGTGGGGAGTATGGTCACTATTTTTTTCATGGCTTCCTGTTGTAGGGGATGGCTTGTGTTTTGCTGGGGGATGGTTAAAACTACCCTTTGTTTTTTCAAGTATTATTATTTTTGTCGGCAAAGCGATGCGTTATATTTTTGTAGCTTATATATTTAATTAGTCAACCCTCGTAATCCATTTTAGATAAACTGGAATGATTAATGCTGGTTCCTGATTGTTCTATCCTTGGATTCAGCCTTGCATAACTACTGATTTGTTTTGCGTTTTCAAATAGAGATATACCACCAATATATGCTAGTATTGCCCTGGCAGTTTTGTCTCCTACACCATCAATACATTCTTGTCGCTATACATGCTCCGGTAGTCTCCTGTACACAAGCCAGTTTGATTCTACAATCATTACAACTTAGCATTAAAATAAGTAACTATTATGAATGAAAAAAAATTGAGCAAAACCTGATCGATAAATTAACTGATCAGAAATACACCTATCGTCAAAATATAACAGACAGGGCATCTTTAGAAAATAATTTTAGGCAAAAGTTTGAAGCACTTAATTATGTAAGGCTGACAGATAACGAATTTGAGCGTTTAATGGGAAGTATTATCACCCCAGATGTGTATGTTTCTTCACAAATACTTAGGGAAATAAATACCTTTGAGCGTGAAGATGGCACACCACTTCACTACACTTTGGTTGATATTAAAAACTGGTGCAAAAATACTTTTGAAATTGTTAATCAACTGCGTATTAATACCGATTATAGTTATCATATTTATGATGTGGTGATACTTATGAATGGTGTGCCTGTGGTTCAAATTGAGCTAAAGACCCTGCAAATAAATCCTCGTAGGGCAATGCAGCAGGTTGTTGGTTATAAAAATGATGCTGGCAATGGTTATGGCAAAACATTAATGTCTTTACTGCAGCTTTTTATTGTCAGCAATGGCAATGACACATGGTATTTTGCTAATAATAATGCGGAACATTTTAGCTTTGATGCAGATGAGCGTTTTTTACCCTTGTATCAATATGCTAATAGAGAAAACAAAAAAATCACTTCTCTTGAGGATTTTGCTGATAAATTTTTAGCAAAATGCACACTTGGGCAAATAATCAGTCGTTATATGATTTTAGTTGCTAGTGAAAAAAAACTGTTAATGATGCGGCCTTATCAAATCTACGCTGTTAAGGCTATCGTAGATTGTATTGAGCAAAACTCTGGCAATGGCTATATTTGGCATACAACAGGCAGTGGCAAAACGCTAACCTCTTTTAAAGCCTCCACTCTGCTAAAAGATAATACCGATATTGAAAAATGCCTTTTTGTAGTGGATAGAAAAGATTTAGATAGACAAACACGAGAAGAATTTAATCGTTTTCAAGACGGCTGTGTTGAGGAAAATACCAATACTTATACCTTAGTAAAGCGTTTATTATCAAACGATTATGCTGAAACACAAAAAAGGACTAATGCAAAACCTTTTTCCTGCTGAAGGTAAAACCAAGCCAAAACTACGATTTCCTGAGTTTAAGGATGCGGTTGAGTGGAGAGAGGAAAAATTAGAAAATTGCCTAAATTATTTACAACCAACACCATACCTAGTGGATAACACGGCTTATGATAATGAATATAAGACTCCTGTTTTAACCGCTGGAAAGACATTTATTTTAGGTTATACGAATGAAACTCATGGAATTTTTAATAAAAAACTTCCGATAATAATTTGATGATTTTACAACAGCATCAAAGTATGTTGATTTTCCATTTAAAGCGAAGTCATCAGTAATGAAAATATTATTAGTAAAAGAAGGTTTTGATATAAAGTTTTGTTATGGGGCTTTACAAAAAGTTAAATATGAAGTTGGCAACCATCAAAGGCATTGGATTGCAATTTTTGCAAAATTAAATATATCTATCCCGAGTTTTAAAGAACAACAAAAAATAGCCGATTGCCTTTCATCTCTTGATGGGTTAATCACCACTCAAAACCAAAAATTAGACACCCTCAAACAACACAAAAAAGGCTTAATGCAACAGCTTTTTCCTGCGATAGAGTAAAAAAATTAATTGTTATGCTAAAAATACTAAAAATCTTTACCTATTTAACAAAAGTGTTCAAAAAACTAATTTTTTGAACACTTTAATAGTATATGCGTTAAAATAACGCCTTTATGCACATATTATTAAATTATGTATAGTTTAAAGCAAATACTAGAAAATAATAATTTTGAGACTATTGAAATTTTTCAACATTTAACCACTGCTCATCGTTATTTAGGGGAGTTAAAAGGCAAGTGCGAAACTATACCTAATCAAGTTATATTGTTAAACACATTGCTATTACAAGAGGCACAAGATAGCTCACAAATTGAAAACATCATTACTACTCAAGACGATTTGTTTAAGTATCGCTTAAATCATAATTACAAAAATGTTGCCGCAAAAGAGGTGTCACAATATGGTGAAGCACTGTCTTTATTATTTGAGGATAGCAATAAACATAAACTAATAACTATTAATATGATTAGCAAAGCCCAAGAAACCATTAAGGACAATAATGCAGGAATCAGAAAACAATCAGGCACAGTATTGCATAATGAACAAACAGGGGAAATTATCTATACCCCGCCACTGCCACAAGAAATACCAAAGTTGTTGCAAGAATTAGAGCAGTTTATTAATAATGGTTTTGCTAAAGAATTGGACGTTATTATTAAAATGGCAATTATTCATCATCAGTTTGAGAGCATTCATCCTTTTTATGATGGAAATGGACGCATTGGCAGGATTATAAATATTGTTTATTTGGTAAAAGAAGGCTTGCTTGATTTGCCAATTTTGTATTTAAGTCGTTATATTAATCACAATAAATCTGACTATTATTATCTTTTGCAAGCAGTAAGAGATGATAATAATAATTGGCAAAAATGGTTACTATTTATAATAAAAGGTGTAATAAAAACAGCTCAAGACACCATAAAGACAATAGAGCAAATCAAAAAATTACAACAAGAATACAAACAAATAATTAGAGCAAAGCATAGCAATATTTACTCACAAGATTTAATCAACAGTTTATTTAAACATCCTTATACTAAAATTGCCTTTTTACAACAAGACTTAAAAGTATCACGCCCAACTGCTAGCCGCTATCTAAAAAAATTAAACGACAATGGCTTACTTGTAAAATATAAATTAGGCAGAGAAAATTATTATATTAACTCACGGTTAATAGCCATATTAAACCAAACTAAAAATTTAAAAAACGGTTAATAAAAACCAAAAAGGACTAATGCTATAACAAAGCAACTCCCTCTTTCTAAAGGAATAACAATGGCCAATAAAGCACTCAAACAACACAATGAATTTTTAAAAGAGCTTGGGTTGGATGTATTGTCATAAAGCTAGAATGTGGATTCAACTTGTACCAAGCCGATATTTTTTTATAAAAAATCATGGGTTTTTGTTGTGCTGTGTAAAGGGCTAGGATTAAAGAGGATTCAGTCACTTGTAAGTCGATAGAGAATGGTTTTTGGTTTGGGGTTTTAAGCGTTGGCTAGGTGTTTTTATGTTGAGATATTTTCCCGCAGTAGATGTTGAAATTGTCCATAACAAGAGAGATTATGCAATTATTGCTTTTTCTTTTGTTGTGGTTACGCTGTGCTTTTTAATTGATTCAGTTGCTGATTCCAGATTGCAATTAGCACTGGGGATTGCGGGCTGGCTTTGTTTAATTGCTCTGTTATATGGAGAATGTAAATATGTAAGAGCGCAGATATTTGTTGCAGTGATATTTGCAACCATAGGTGAAAATTTTGCCTCTATTTATATGGCAGGATATACCTATCGCTTAGACAATGTACCTGCGTTTGTACCGCCTGGGCATGGTATTGTTTATTTAACAGCTGTGGTGATAGGACGTTGTGGGTTTTTTATGCAATATGCCAGAAAATTAGCATTGTTTGTGGTTTTGGCTGGAGGGTTCTACTCTGTTTTAGCATTGACTGCTATTATTGGCAGAGGAGATCAAATTGGAACCTTGTTGTTTGTTATTTATTTGCTGTTTCTATTTAAAGGGCGATCCCCTATGGTTTATTTAGGTGCTTTTTTTATTACCACATGGGTGGAAGTAGTGGGGACATCATTAGGCACCTGGAACTGGGCTGCGATAGATCCGGCATCAACATTAACCCAAGGCAATCCACCTAGTGGAGTCGCCGCTTGGTATTGTTTAGTTGATGCAATAGCAATGGGCTGTGCTATTCCTGTGTTAAATGGGGTGGCAAAAGGATTAGCTTTTCTGGGATTAAGGGACAGTGTTAAAGAAGAGGTTTAGTGGCTGTAAAAATGCCGTATTCAATAATATTGTCGATGAATAAGCGGTGTTGTGCTATTCCTACTTTGAAATTAGCTGTCTGTGCTTTACTTCTTAGGCCTAGCCATTGGCTGATTTTTTGTACTGGCTTTAGGCGGTTGGCTACTTTAAGCATATAGTCTGCTGAGGGTAAAGTTTCAGCGGTTATATCGGTGTATACAATTTCCTGAAAATTGTTTTTTTCTAATGATTCAGTGAATATTTTGCGCAAACATAAATTAGGCACAGCCCAACCATTTAAACAAGTGACAATATCTTGCCATTCATCATCGTTAAACGCATTGCGCTGTAAATAGCCATCGCAAACAATAATTTTTCCACCAGGGAGTAGTAAACGATAGGCTTCTTTTAAAAAATCACCTTTATTCAGGGCATGGCAAACACTTTCTAAGCCCCAAACTATATCAAATGATTCATCTTCAAAATGAGTGGCACAGAAGTCGGCGACTTCAAAGTTAATGTTATCAGCAACTTTTTGTCTTTTAGCGTGTTGTTGAGCATGTTTGACTTGTTGCTTGCTAATGGTAATCGCGGTGACACGGTTGTTATGATGTTTAGCCATCCAGATAGCGCTGCCACCAATGCCGCAGCCAGCATCTAGGACATGATCATCAGCAGATATTTTAGCTAAATCATACAATAATTGATTTTTATTGATTAAGGCTTGATGATGTGAAGTTGTTTGATCATCCCAATAACCATAATGTAAAGCCAGATTTTCATGATTACACCAAGCAAATAAATAATCGTGATAACAATCATCATAGTGTTTTGCTGCATCTGATTTAAGCTCATCAGCGGATAACGCAGTGTTTTTTCTTAGGGTTTGGTCTCTATAATCTTGATTGGGTTGTATTTGATGCATTGCGTTTTTTGAATGAATATCAAGAAAAATGACAACCCATTGTATTCTGTTCTCATAAATAACTATAGCTTTTAGTTTACTTGCTAAACTATGATGCAGTAGTATTGATTTAATCTAATTAACTATATGAAGAGGGTGGTTTATGCAACGTCGTGATTTTATAAATTTAACTGCAGTGAGTGCAGGAGCAAGTCTAGTTGTGCCTGTGAGTGCGGCATTTGCCAGAAGTAAAGACAATGCCGAAGGTGGTGTTTATTTTACCAAAAAAAACCCAGGTCGATGGAGCAATAAAGTAGGAGGGCATTTACCCAATATTAAAATAAAAAAGTACGACAATAAAATAAATATAACAGTGACAACAGCACATGCTATGGATGGATATGCACATTATATTGTTAAACATGTCTTGTTAGATCAGAACTATAATTTTCTTGATGAGAAAATGTTTGATCCGACTAAAGACCAAGTACCTGTTTCAAACTTTACACTGGAAAATTACAAGGGTTATGTTCATCTGTTAAGTATGTGTAATAAACACGATGTTTGGCTCAGTGGAAAAAAAGTTTGGTAGAGGGTTTATTGAAGCCAAAAACAGATAATGTGGCAGTGATGAACAGGACGATTAAGTTTATCGCTGAATTACATAAAAAAGGAGTGTATTTCTGGTCTCTACACTTTGGGGATATTTTAGTGGCAAAGGATGGAAATAGGGCATTGATTGATATATCAGTTCTAAAAGTATTCCCTTGGTCACTTACTTTAAACCAAAGCATAAGAAACTGGAAACATCTATTCAAATATTCATTTGAAAAAAGCATTATTGATGATTATGGATGTGATAAATTTTATGATGAGTACGCAGGAAGCATCGAATTTATCATCCAAACAAAGAGCATATTTGAAGAAAAAAGTAGGGTGAGGGTGGTTCTTTAAAATGCAAATAGATTCTAACATACAATTTAGCCAGCTCGACATTGCTTTTTCCCGCTTTCTGGGCGAAAGAACATGTCTACAGCAGCAACAAAAAATAGAATTTGAAAAGTTGTGTGCTCGATTATCAAACCAGCAATCAGAAGGTCATAGTTGTTTGCTTGTTAATGAGAGTGAGCAGCTATTATTACAAACTTCAGGATTGTTGTTGGATAAGAATAATTCGGCATTGATCATGGAAGATAATAGGCTTTATTTGCAAAGATATTGGTACTATGAAAATAGATTGGCGATACAAATTAAAAATTTACTTACTCAAACAGTTTTTGTTGAAGGGCTTGATTTGTTAATAAGTCGTTATTTTATTGATTTAATCGATGAAATTGATTACCAACGAGAAGCTGTAAAAAAAGCAGTCGCTCAGTCGTTTTGCATGATTACAGGAGGCCCAGGGACTGGTAAAACAAGTACTGTGGTAAAAATGCTGGCGATTTTACAGGAGTTATCAGAATATCCTTTACATATTGCATTAGCAGCACCCACAGGAAAGGCGGCTATGCGATTACAGCAATCGTTGATACAAAATAAAAATAGCCTGCCCTGTTCTGAAGGCATTAAAAAACAAATTCCAGAAACTGTGAGTACCTTGCATTATTTGCTAGGTGCTCAACGCAATTCGCCATTTTTTAAACATAATTCACAACTGCCTTTGGCTTATGATCTGGTCGTTGTTGATGAGTCTTCAATGGTGGATCTAGCTTTAATGAGCAAGTTGGTTGATGCCTTAAAACCTGAAGCCAGATTGATTTTATTGGGCGACAAAGATCAGTTGTCTTCTGTGGAGTCTGGGGCAATATTAGCTGATTTAACCGCAAGCTTGCCTAAACATAGCTATGAGTTAAAAAAATCCTATCGTTTTCAAGGTGAAATTAAAGCCTTGGCAGATGCAGTCAATATGCAATCAGTTGATAAGGCTTGGAATCTTCTTGAGCGTGGGGGTAACAATATTGGCTTACTAAAAACTGAGATAATAAAGTGTATGGTTGATGGCTATGATAATTATTTAAAGTGTGTAAACAACAAGGCTGAATTAACTGAAATATTTGATGTATTTAATCATTTTCAAGTGCTTTGTTCCAATCGTAAAGGCGAGCGTGGCGTGGTCTCCATTAACGACAGGTTTGAAAAGCAGTTGCTGAAGGAGAATAAAGTTTGGCTTTCTGGACAATGGTATATTGGAAGACCTGTTATTGTGATGGAAAACAGTCCTGGCGTGTCCTTGTATAACGGTGATGTAGGGATCTGTTTGTGGGATCAAGAAACAAACAAACTGGCTGTCTTTTTTTTACCTGCTGACGGAAGTATAAAAAAAGTGAGCATTGGCAGAATGCCAGCGAATGAAACCGTATTTGCGATGACTATTCATAAAAGTCAAGGTTCTGAATTTAATGAATGCCTATGCGTGTTAGCCGATAAAATGAATCCTGTTTTAAGCAAGGAGCTACTTTATACTGCTATTACCCGAGCGAAACAGAAATTAAGAATGATCTGTGAATATTCCATATTTAGTCAGGCTGTACAGCAAAAAGTAGCGCGTAATAGCGGTTTGTGTGAAAAATTAATTGCGGAGAATGCCGAGTAAAATCAGCAAATATAACAGCACTAAGGTGTCTGTCAACGGCTGTTAAATGATGATGCTAATGGTCACGTTGTACAGAAAATTGAGCTAGAGCAATAAGGGCTTCTTTAGAGCTTGAGTCTGGCAGAATAGAGAGTGCATCTATCGCTTTTTGAGCCGCTTCATCTGCACATTTTTCAGTGTATTCCAGCGCCTTTGTTGAAACAACAATGTCGTAGACTTCATTAAAAGAATCATACGAACCTTGCTTGATGGCATCTACTATAATTTGCGATTCGCTGTCAGTGCCATGGGACATAGCATAAATTAATGGTAACGTAGGCTTGCCTTCTGCAAAATCATCGCCTAGGCTCTTACCAAGGGTTTCTGTGGTTGATTTATAATCCAGAGCATCATCAATTAGCTGAAAAGCAACACCTAATTGTTGTCCATAAAGAGCTAGTGCTTCTTCGGTTTTGCTATCAGCATTGGATATAACTGCAGCTAGTCGCGTGGCTGCACTGAATAAAATGGCTGTTTTTCTGGCGATAACCTCAAAATATTGTTCTTCCGTAGTGTCTGGATTATTACAGTTTAGTAATTGTAATATTTCACCTTCTGCAATAGCAGTGGTAGTGGTGGAAAGGATTTCCATAACCTGCATATTATTAGTGCGCACCATCATTTCAAAGGCACTGGAATAAAGATAATCGCCCACCAATACGCTGGCTGCATTGCCCCACACAGCATTAGCGCTGTCTTTTCCTCTTCTTAAATCAGACTCATCAACCACGTCATCATGGAGTAATGTTGCGGTATGAATAAATTCAATTACAGCGGCCAATATTAAATGATGGTGTTCACATTTACCTAATGCTTTGGCTACTAATAACAGTAACATCGGTCTAAGTCGTTTGCCGCCACTGCCAATAATATAATGACTCATTTGATTAATGAGCATGACATCAGAATTTAATTGGGTAATAATGAGCTGGTCAACTGCTTTAGCTTCTTCTGATGTTAAGTTTTTGATTTTATCAAAATCAATCAATTCCGTGGCTTTTGTCAAGTGTTGTGTCACCTCAGTTTAAAAATGTAAATACTTACCAGCTAAGTGTCTAGGTATTAATTAATTTAACATTTTTACTGGTCTTTTTTTCTATATTCTACGCTGCATAATTTGTTGCCCTTGCTATGCACTAATTTACGCACCTTGAATATGAAAAAAATCCTAGGTAAAAATTAGTTAAATTAATTATGCCCAAGTGTTTAATAACTCCCCCATCGTATTTAATGATGGTGGGTGGTGTCAATGGATTTATATTATTCTTCGTTAAATATTGTGCTTCAAGTATGGTTTTAGTGTCTATATTTGTTTAAAACAAATCATTTTGTAGTTGACGTGGCAGTGGTTTATACCATACAATTCTCCGCTCACTTTTAACAGACTTAAATGCTTGACGGAGCTACGCAGATGTACGCGGTTATTCAAACAGGTGGTAAACAGTACCGAGTAGAAGAAGGTACAACACTAAAAATAGAAAAATTAGAACTTGGCACTGGCGAAAGCATAGAGTTCGATAAAGTATTAATGGTTCAGTCTGACGCTGAAACTAAAATTGGTCAACCTTATGTTGAGTCAGGAAAAGTTACAGCGGAAGTTGTTTCTCAAGGGAGACACAAAAAAGTAAAAATCATTAAATTTAAAAGACGTAAGTACCACATGAAACAAATGGGGCATCGTCAATACTACACAGAAATCCAGATTACTGGTATTTCTGCATAAAAACGGGAGTTAAGTAATGGCTCATAAAAAAGCAGGCGGTAGTACCAGAAACGGACGAGACTCCAATGCCAAAAGATTAGGTGTTAAACGTTTTGGCGGACAAGAAGTTTTGGCAGGTAATATTTTAGTGCGTCAACGTGGTACTAAATTTCATGCGGGTGAAAATGTAGGTATTGGTAAAGACCATACTTTGTTTGCTAAAGCAGATGGCAAGGTACTTTTCCAAGAAAAAGGCTCTAAAAATCGCAAGTTTATTAGCATTGTAGCAGCATAAGAATCAAACGTAATACTCGGATATCCAGTGTTTATAGCTATTTATTAATAGCTAAGATGCTAAGATTAAACTTTAAAAAGCCTCGTCAATATTTGACGAGGCTTTTTTGTTTGTAGCAAAAAAATCCAGTCAAAATAAAACATGAGATTTATTGATGAAGCTGAAATTCGGATAGAAGCAGGTAATGGTGGTAACGGTGTTGCTACTTTTCGCCGCGAAAAATATATTCCTATGGGCGGTCCAGATGGCGGGGATGGCGGGGATGGCGGCAGTGTTTATTTAGTTGCCACAGAAAATGTAAATACCCTAGTTGATTTTCGTTATCACAGTTTACATAAGGCGCAACGCGGACAAAACGGGATGAGTCGAAATTGTACCGGCAGAAAAGGTGAGGATTTATATATTGCTGTACCACCTGGCTGTATTATTTATGATGACAGTACCGAAGAAAAAATGGGGGAGTTATTAGAGCAAGGACAAACTCTGCTGGTGGCAAAAGGTGGCTTTCATGGTTTAGGCAATACGCGCTTTAGAAGCAGCGTTAACAGAACGCCACAGCAGTTTTCAAAGGGCTCAGAAGGTGAGCGTAGAACATTGAAGCTTGAGTTAATGGTGATTGCTGATGTAGGTTTATTAGGTTTGCCCAATGCTGGAAAATCCAGTTTAATTCGTTCTGTCTCTTCGGCCAAACCAAAAGTTGCAGACTATCCTTTCACTACATTACATCCTAATCTTGGCGTGGTGCGCGTAGATGACTTGCGTAGCTTTGTTATTGCTGATATTCCCGGTGTTATTGAAGGTGCGGCAGAAGGTGCAGGGTTAGGGTTGCAGTTTTTAAAGCATCTTTCTCGTACTGGTTTGTTATTGCATTTAGTTGATGTTCAGCCCTATGAAAGCCAGGATACACCGGTTGAGTCTGCTAACATTATCATTAATGAAATAAAAAAATGGAGTGATGATCTGGCAAATAAACCACGTTGGCTGGTGTTAAATAAAGTCGATCGTTTGGACACTGAAGAAGCAGAGCAACATTGTAAAGATATTGTAGATGAGATGGAATGGAAAGGTTCTGTTTTTGTAATATCTGCACTCAAGAAGCAAGGCGTACAAACGTTAATGTATGCCATTATGGAATTTCTGGATCAACAAAGGTTGGAAGAAAGTGAACAGAGCTGATTTTTCCAGTGTAAGGCGTATTGTGATAAAAATAGGCAGCTCTCTTTTGACTGCAGGAGGTCAAGGGCTTAATAAAGTAGCAATTGCTGATTGGGTCAGGCAAATGTCGGCTTTACGTTTGCAAGGAAAAGATATTGTCTTGGTCTCGTCAGGTTCTGTAGCGGAAGGTATCGTGCGGTTAGGTTTAAAACAACGCCCTAATACACTGCATGAGTTACAAGCTGCGGCATCCGTTGGACAAATGGGCTTAATCCAGACTTTTGAGGGTAGCTTTCAAAAACATAATATTCATTCAGCGCAGATTTTGTTAACACACGATGATCTTTCAGACAGACAGCGTTATTTAAATGCCAGAAGTACGTTATTAACATTGTTGGATTATGGAGTGGTTCCTGTTATTAATGAAAATGATACGGTCGCTACAGAGGGAATTCGTTTTGGTGATAATGATATTTTGGCTGCATTAGCCGCTAATCTGGTTGAAGCTGAATTACTTATCATGTTAACTGACCAAATAGGATTGTTTGATACTGACCCCAGTGTAAACCCTTCGGCTCAACTCATTTCTAATGCCAGCGTTAATAACTCACTACTTGACGAAGTTGCCGAAGAAAGCAAAAGTGGTTTAGGCTGCGGAGGAATGTATACCAAAGTACGAGCCGCTAGACTTGCTGCCAGGTCTGGCACAGCCACAGTGATAGTTTCAGGGGATATAGAGAATGTGATCGCTCAAATTGTCTCTGGACAAGACTTAGGTACCTTCTTGATTCCTGATATGGCACCCTTAGCAGCAAGAAAACAATGGTTGGCAGGGCAATTAAAAATCAAAGGTCAGTTGGTGCTTGATGACGGTGCAGTTAATAGCTTAACTAATGCCGGAAAAAGCTTATTGTCGGTAGGGGTTAAATCTGTGAAAGGTCAATTTAAGCGAGGTGATCTGATCTCTTGCGTATCAATGCAAGGGGTAGAAATAGCCAGAGGACTGGTTAATTATAGTTCTGTAGATGCTATAAAAATTGCCGGTAAAACCAGTGTGAAATTTGAAAGTATATTAGGTTATGCCGACGATGCAGAGCTTATTCACCGAGATAATTTAGTGCTTATTTGAAAGCTGTTTGCTAATAAGACATCATTTTTTACAATTTTATAATTTAGGTTTATTTTGATTAAGTAGGTTATAATCCTTGGCTTATCATACATGCCTGTAGTGGTAGCATTCGGTATTTTTTCTGATTACCCCACACTTCATTAATTCCAATGATAGTAATTGAAAAGTCAGTTGGAATAATTGTTTACCTTTTATCTTGCATTAAAGACCACGTTATAAACGATTGGGGGCTGTTTAATTATTAGTCCTAGTATCTGTAACCATATTGGCTAACAGTATTTATCGTTCCTTGCCCTTGACTACATGGGTTACACTTGTTTGCGCTGAGTTCGCATAAAATATAAAGGACTTTTTTAATGAAAAAGCTATTTATTGGCAATCTTCCTTCTTCTACCACAGAACAAGATATTACAGATTTGTTCTCACAATATGGAAAAATTAGATCCCTGCAACTGGTATCTGATATTTTTTCAGGCGAATGCAAAGGTTTTGGCTTTATTGAAATGGAAGGACATGAGGCGCGTCAAGCTATAGCTAATCTTGATGGAAAAGATTTTAAAGGAAAACCTTTAAGAGTTAACTTTGAAAAACCATCCCCTAAATCTGGACGTCGCTGATATTTTTAAAACAAAAGATAACAGTTTATTTTAATGGGGTAATTACTCGCTGTATCCCTGCTAAGGCATATCCATAGCACTCATGTCTGGTGAAAGGTTACTTTATTTGTGGGACTATGAATAATTGAATAGGTAAATTCTGTAGAATTAGACAATTCCCCCCATTCTAAAGCAGATGAATAGTGCCGAAATATTTACCCTTGCCTTAGGTTTGGGCAACTCGCAACAAATAACCCACTCGTCTGGTGGGTTTTTTTATCTATGTTAGGCAGTGTAACTTTGGTCACATAGCCTGCTATGCTCCTTTCGATGGATCTTAAAAGATGAATAAAAATCCTGCGTAAGCTGGGTGTTTGTTTATTGCACGTTAGCTATTTACTTAGCTAGTGGAAAACTAAAATTTAATGACCCACTCTATTCAACATAGACCCTTATTTGTTTTATTCCTGAATCTGATTTTTCACATTAGTTAAGATATTGAGAGGAAGAAAATGAGCGAAATACTAGAAAACTTAAAATATGCCAAATCACATGAATGGTCAAAATTAGAACATGGGAACATCGTTCGTATCGGCATCACTGATTTTGCACAAGAGCAGTTAGGTGATTTAGTCTATATAGAATTACCTGAAATTGGCAGACAATTGACTGCTGGTGAGCAATGTGCGGTGGTCGAATCTGTAAAAACAGCTTCTGATTTATTTAGTCCAGTGACAGGGGTTGTTACGGCTATTAATGAAGGGCTAGAAGAGACACCAGAACAAGTCAATGATGAACCTTTTGATAGCTGGCTATTTTGTATTAAAACCGAGTCACCCGAGCAGCTTAATACCTTAATGGATGCAGCTGCTTATCAGGCGATGATCGATGAATAGGGATTTCTTGTGAGTTATTATGCCTAGATTAGATAGAGTCAGAACATCATGAGTTAGCGGGCAGAGCAAAGAATTTAGGCTCGGCGGCCGTGATGCTGTTGATTTTTATGGTACTAGCTACTTGGCAATTATTTTAATTTAAAGAGGAAAGAACAAGAATGAGTGCGTTAATTTGTGGTTCTATGGCTTACGATACCATCATGGTATTTCATGATAAATTTAAAAATCATATTTTGCCAGATAAAGTTCACATGCTTAACGTGTCTTTTTTGGTTCCTGTTATTCGTCGGGAGTTTGGTGGTTGTGCAGGTAATATTGCCTACAATTTGAAATTATTAGGTGAAACACCACTCATCATGGCAACGGTAGGACACGATTTTGAACCTTATTCACAATGGTTAAATTGTAATCAAATATCTACTAAATATATTAAAACACTGGATAATCATTATACGGGTCAAGCCTATATTACAACGGATGAGGATGATAACCAGATTACTGCATTTCATCCTGGGGCAATGAACGATTCACATCAAAATTCGCTTCCTGCCGAAAATATTTCTATTGGTATTGTATCTCCTGATGGAAAAGAGGGGATGCAGTTACATGCTAAAGAATTTGCTGAACAAAATATTCCATTCATCTTTGATCCAGGTCAAGGCATGCCTATGTTTAATGGAGATGAATTACTTCAACTTATGGATTTGGCAACTTATGCAACCTTTAACGATTATGAGTCAGAACTCATGCAGGAGCGTACTGGGGCAACATTAGAACAACTGGCTCAAAAAGTGGATGGGTTAATTGTAACAATGGCTGGAGAAGGTTCTAAAATTTATTCGGGAAAACGCTGTATTGAAATTCCTTCTGCACCAGCCAAAGAATTGGTCGACCCTACAGGCTGTGGTGATGCTTATCGTGCAGGTTTGTTATATGGCATTATGAATGAAGTTGATTGGGAGACAACAGGACGTATTGCATCTTTGTTAGGCTCTATAAAAATAGAACATCATGGAACTCAAAATCATAACTTTACTTTAGATTCATTTAAACAACGTTATCAAGAAAGTTTTGGTAGCACCTTTTAAAGTGCCTGACTATTTGAAGTTTTAATATTTAACATGACAGTCTTAACTCAAACACAAAAATTATTAGGGATTATGGCAAAGTTGCGTGATCCAGAGAAAGGTTGTTCTTGGGATTTAAAACAAGATTTCAATAGTTTAATTCCTTATACCATTGAAGAGGCTTATGAAGTCGTTGATGCCATAGAACGCAATGATCTGGATGATTTGCGTTCAGAATTAGGGGATTTATTATTGCAGGTGGTTTTTCATTCTCAAATTGCTGATGAGCAAGGCCTTTTCGATTTTGAACAGGTTGCAGAAGCTATTACTGACAAGCTAATTAGTCGCCATCCGCATATTTTTTCAGAAGTGAGGTATAAGAATGCAGATGAACAGAAAAAAGCTTGGGATCGATTAAAAGATCAGGAAAGGGTAGATAGTAAAAAGTACAGTAAAGATGAAAGTGTTTTGTCTGGTGTTGCTATTAATCTTCCTGCGCTAATTTATTGTGAAAAAGTACAAGATAAAGCGGCTAACCACGGTTTTGATTGGCCCGAAACAGCACCCGTTTTTGATAAGGTTCTGGAGGAGCTGGAAGAAGTTAAAGAAGCATGGGAAAACGATGACCAGATTCAGATGCAGGAGGAGCTTGGTGACCTGTTACTGGTTACGGTCAATTTAGCCAGACATCTAAAAATAAACCCTGAATTGGCACTTAAACAAGCGACACAAAAGTTTACTCGGCGTTTTAATTATATTGAGCAACAAGTCGCTGCATCTTCACGAAAATTGAGAGATTGCGAACTTGTCGAATTAGAGGGCTATTGGGATGAGGCAAAAATAGTTTTGAAGGCTAAAGACTCAAGACTAAAGACTAAAGACTAAGGGTAGTTGAATTATTTTTTAACAGGTCGTTTGTCTAGTTTTCTCTGCAATGTTCTTCTATGCATATTTAATGCTCTGGCGGCTGCTGAAATATTGCCTTCATGTTGCATTAATACCTTTTGTAGATGCTCCCATTCTAGTCGTCTAACTGACAGAGGGTTTTGATTTATTTCAACTGAAGGATCACCTTCACTTTTGTATAGAGCTTTAACAATCTCATCTGTATTGGCAGGTTTTGTTAAGTAATGTATGGCTCCTAGTTTCATAGCTTCGACTGCTGTGGTAATACTTGAATACCCAGTTAACATGACAATGTGGGTATTATCATCCAGAGAAATTAATTTTTTAACTAATTCCAGACCAGAATCATGACCAATACGCAGATCAATGATGGCGAACTCCGGCTCAGTTTGTTCAGCAACAGAAATTCCTTCTTTGACATTATAGGCGACAGAGACCTGAAAATTTCTTTTTTCTAAAGCTGGCTTAAGAACCGAGCAAAAAGTTTCATCGTCATCGACTAAAAGTAGATTGGGTTTCTCCATTTTAGTTGTTGTCATTTTTATCTTTGTTTGCAGTGAGAGCTTAATAGTACCAGATAGTATTGTGGCATAACTCTCGTTTTATCAAATGTTGCAATATGCGAGTCGTTTTATGAGTTAATTTTAGTGTCAATGATAGGGCAAAAATATCAAATTTTGGCTGTTTCTTCATCTCTGACGCTAATGAGTAAAGGGACTATTATTTCAACGCAAGCACCTTCTTCTGAGGCAATATTAGTAAAATTAATTTTACCACCTAAACGGTTAATTGTGGTGTAAGTTAAAAATAAACCGACGCCGAGTCCTTGTTTGTTACTAACTACGGGTTGTTTTCCAGCAAAATCAATGATTTCTGCTGGAAACCCAGGGCCAAAGTCTCTGATTTTTAAAGTTAAAAATTGTTCATCCCAGTCTGCATTAAAGTCAACGCCTCTATTGCTAGGTGAAACTTGGGCTGCATTATTGAGAATATTAATAATAGAATGGGTTAATGTTCTATCGGCAATAATACTGGCGTTAAAATCTACAGCAGCGGGGGTGATGTATAAATTAAGTTTGGTTGTGATGTTGTGCGCTCTCCATAAATTTAAAACTTCGTCAAAGTATTCAATGACAGTCATGGATTTACCCGATTCTGCTCTCATTTCACCTGCTGATGCCGAAAGCACGGACAATGCTTCTTTACAACGTACAATTTGCTGGCTTAGGATTTTAATTTTCTGATTTAGATCATAATTGTGTTGTTTAGGATATTCTATTTCCATTTCGTGGGTAAGAATAGCCATGGTACCTAGTGGAGTCCCCATATCATGGGCTGCACTGGCGGCAAGAGTACCTAAAGAGATGACTCGCTCATCGCGCAGGGCATTTTCTCTGGCTTCGGCAAGGTTTCTTTCTCTTTCTTTGAGTGTTTTAGACAGCTCTACAACAAAAAACGCAACCAGACCTGCACTAATAATAAAACCAAACCACATACCAAAAATATGCAAGTTGAAAAACTGTTCATTTTGCATATCATGCAAATAATGTTGCATTTCTATACTGACCAGATCAGGATCAGGGATATGTGGTTCTATGGATGGTAAAGGAGTGTTATAGCCAATTAAAACGGTGTACATACAACAAGTGAGTATGACCATGTTCCAGACATAAGCTTGTGGCAACATAATAGCTGTAAGAATCACAGGAAGCAGGAATACCCATACGATAGGGTTCGAAGCCCCACCTGTTAAATAAAGTAAAGAGGTTAGTGCCAGCACGTCCAATATGATTTGAAAAAAAACCTCTAGTTCACCAGTGGGTTCATTAGTTTTTAAACGCATCCAAGTGTAGAGGTTAACTGAGCATATTGCAGTTATGACTAACCAGAGCTGTTCTTGCGGTAGATTTATTTCCAGACCATAAATAGAAATAAGCATTAACAGTGATTCTGCCGAAATCGTTACATTTCTTAATCTAAAAAGCCATACCAGATTATCTCTAATTGAGATGTTTGATTGTGGCAAAATTTTTTTAAACATAGGAAGTATAATTTATTAGAATGACTAAGCAGTGATTTGTTAATAGCCATGTAATTTATTAATACAAGTGGATGGGGTAGCCTTTTTTGCGGTTAATATCTCTTTGTGAAATAACACCATCTTGGTTTTTATCCAGTGAATTAAATTGTTTGCGATTGAAGGCATCAAACTCTTCTGGTTCTACCAAGTTATCATTATCACTGTCCATTTTACTAATCATAGCTTCGGCTTCTTTTTCTGCAGTACTCAATTCTTTTGCGATAGTTTTGTTAATGTCTGCCTCTGAAACACCTTGTTTTCTCATTTCTTTAATCGTTTCAATGAGGTCTTCAGTGATTTCTATAACAATTTCACCTGCGGTGATATAACCATCTCGATTAGTATCTAAAGGGTCTTTATTATCAGTGACGGTTTGTTCAATAAATTCTTTATAGTTCACTTTGCTATCTGCATTGTCATCCATGGTACTGATGATTTTTTTAACTTTATAGCCAGAATACCCTTGAGCACAAACGCCTACTGATACAATCAGTAATGCACTGACAATTAATGGTTTTGCTAATTTTTTCATTATTTTCTCTTTATTTTAGGTTAGAAAAATTTTACTATTTTATATTGAGACCTCAGCATAACTCTGGACAGGATAAAGGTGATAGAATTTTTCAGATTCTAGTCAAAATACAAGTGTAATAGTGTACTATTGTGCGTTATTTTGGCTGAAAGAGGGAAAAATTATCGCCTTTTTTATCCGTTCATGAGTTATGCTGAGGTCTCATTAATAGCACTCATTTTTTTGTTTCCGCTGTTAGAATAAAAAAACCCCACCTATAAATCAACTTATTTAATTAGATCTATGAATAATTGAATGGGTAAATTCTGTAGAATTAGACAATTCCTCCATTCCAAAGCAGATAAATAGCGCCGAAACATTTACCCTTGCGGTTGATTTAGAACAGTGCAGAGTGATTCATATTGTAAAGCTTCTGAATGATACAATGGATAAAATTCGGCAACAAACTATCATTTCAAAGTTAATTTTATTGAGATACTATAGACACCATATAATAAAAAATTAAGGAAACACATTTTGACAAATACTATATATCATCAAGTTGATAGAGAACAACTCGCTAAAGATTTAGATGATGTTCGTAGGGAGGTTTTATTTGATCTTGGAGAAGCTGATTTTCAACATTTAAAAAAGATAGAACGCTGGGGACGATTTTGTACTGTACTAGGTTATGCAACGGTATGGATCATACCTAACCCTATATCGGCCTATTTTATCAGTCAAGGCAGTGTGACTCGCTGGACTACTATTGCTCATCATGTGCTACATAGAGGCTACGATAAAATTGAAGGCTTGCCTAATCACTATACCAGTAAAGGTTTTGCCAAAGGAAAACGACGCTATATAGATTGGTTTGAATGGATACTACCTGAGGCCTGGGATAAAGAACATAATGAGCTTCATCATTATAATCTAGGAGAACAAACAGACCCCGACCAAGTGGAATTCAATACCAAAGATTTTAGGGCTATAAATATGCCTTTATGGCTAAGATATTTTTTACTTGGTTTAATGGCCTGTACTTGGAAGTTTTTTTATTATGCGCCCGTGACATTACGCCATCTTCGTAATAGTAAGGCTAAAAAAGCAGGTAAAGATATTCCTCCTCTTTCTAAGCTTGATGAATGGAATCCCTTAAAAACAGAAGGTCGGCAGTTATGGCTAAAATGTTTATTGCCCTATGCATCTATTCGTTTTGTATTAGTGCCTCTCTTGTTTATTCCCGTAGGGATTATCATGGCCGTAGGTGGAACGGTTGCCGCTACGAATGTTTTAATTAATTCTCTATTAGCCGAAGTCATCTCTAATATCCATACTTTTCTGGTCATTGGCACCAATCATGTTGGTGAAGACTTATATGTTTTTACAGAAAAAAGCACGAATAAAGGCGAGTATTATTTAAGACAAATTTTGGGATCAACCAACTTTACCACGGGTACAGACTCTGTAGACTTTGTTCATGGCTGGTTAAATTATCAAATTGAACATCATTTATGGCCAGATATTCCATTAAGCCGCTATCAAATAGCTCAACCTAAAGTAAAAGCCGTGTGTAAAAAACATGGCATTCCATACCGTCAAGAACCTGTTTTCACTCGGTTATGGAAAACACTGGATATAATGACAGGAAAAAAGGTGATGTTAAGACCATAAATGGTGCGTGAATAGTGGCATAATACTTTTAAATATAAAAGTAATAGGTGGTACAGCCTCTATTATTTGCCGCAACTGTTAAACAAGGAATTTATATCAATCCCATTCAAATATTTTCCACTGATTGATATTATTGTTTTGGTCCATATCGCTACCTCTAACATCCATATTGCCATCACCATCAGTATCTATAAGGTAATAGGCAGGTCCAATAGCAGGTATTATTTTCACCATATAGAGTATGCCATTTTTTCTAAATTCTTGAATGGTCTTTTTACCTTTACGAATAATAGTGATATCAGGCTCTATGGCTTCTCCACTTTGCACGGGTGCAGGTAATTCTGGTGGATCAGGTACAGGCAATAAATCCTGAGGTTGTTGGGCTAATGTATGAAATGAAATAAGTATCAAGCCAAAAGCTAATAACTGTCGCATGATTGTCCTTTAATTATCGGTTTTGTTTGCATAATAATACAGATAGCTTTTATATGCTGATATTTATAAGCAAGCACTACATTAAAATGGGTCTATGAAGAATTGAATGGGTAAATTCTGTAGAATTAGACAACCCTCCATTCTAAAGCAGATGAATAGTGCCGAAATATTTATCCTTGCCATAGGGGTTAAACGCTCATTGGTTTGTATCTAATACCGTATTCAACAAATAAATACACCAATCTAGCACTCATATTATCACCTTATGCGATCACTAAAAATAGTGGGTTATCAATAAAGTAGCCCCTATTTTTAGCAAACACATAAGACCCTAATATAAGCACTATATTAGTATATATTATGGGCTAATTGGTTTTCATTAAACCATCTAAAGTGAGCCCACAACTGGGAACAAAATGCGTCATAAAGAAGACAACTTCTTCTTGTTTTGATTTTCCTAGTGTTTCAACTAACTGAGCAGCAGCCATTTCAAATTCTTTATTTCCAGCCTTTAGCTCGGCTTGGCATTTTAAATAGGCTGATATTTTGTCTGCTGCTTTAATGATCAACTTATGTGTTTCAGGTAAGGCCTTGCTTTGAATTAATATTTTAAAGTCAGCTTGTAATTTATCAGGTAATAAGCTGATTAATTCTATTTCAGCTTGCTGTTCAATTTGATTATATGCCTTTGTAATTCCACTAGAATGATATTTAATGGGTGTTGGTAAATCCCCCGTTATAACTTCTGTAATATCATGATACAAAGCTGCTGTTGCTATTGCATTGGCATCTAACTGCCCCTCAAAATATCTATTTTTAATAAGTGCCAGAGTATGTGCAATGACTGAAACTTCCCAGCTATGTTCCATTACATTTTCTTCATAGGCATTACGTTTTAAACCCCAACGCTTAATCCAGCGTAGTCGAGATAGATAAGCGTAAAAACTGCTTTTCATTTGTTAATACCTGTTAGCATGGAAAACGGGATTTACCCTAATCTTGCTGGAGCGTCTGATGGAAAAGATAATATTGATACTCTTTATTTTATTAGTTCTTGTTAGCTGTGAAGACGTTCCGGGTCAATACCGACATGATCAAAAACATCATAAAAAACTTTAGTATAAGTAAGCCTAAATATAGAATTAGCAAGATCTAACAGCTTAGTTTTAAAGCATTATTCTTGAAAATGGTATTATTTTCTACCAAACAAAACAGGTGCTTTGGCTGTTTTTTGTAAACAAAAATAGGCTGCCTCGTCAAAACTCATTTTTAATGATTGAGTGTTCTTTTTCTCGACCAAAAATTTTTCAGCCTCTACTTCTGTTAAATTTCTCATCACTCTGGTTGCAATACATAAACAGGACTTTTGAAAACGTTTTTTATTCTCTTTTTTATTCACTGAGTTTTTAAGTTCACGAGCAACACATTGGTCTGCAAACTTATGCTCAAAGGTATGTTTTTTTAAACTACCTATATTTGAATGTGGATGATCAAATTTTATTTTCGTCTCATCGTCAGAACAAGCGGTTAATAAAGACGACATTACTAAACTTGTTAATACGAGAAAAACAAAATTTTTGACTTTTTTATTAGGCATTTTCATTGGTTTAATTGTTATGTTGATTAGCCACTAAGATAAGCAACTGTATCATTTTATGCGTTCATATTCTACTATAATGCTTTTATTGTCTTGGCTGCCAATTCAGAAAAAATCATCTTAGTGAAAAGTTTTTTCAGTTGCCTGATACTTGCATGCAAAGTACCTAGCTAACGAATACTGCGAGAACTTATGGAACGATTAATAATAAGATTGTTGATATGATTTACTTACCTAGTGGAAAGCTAAAATTTAATGACCCACTCTACTCAACATAGACGCAAAATATTCTTGTCTCAAAAGTTTGATAAAAAAGCCAATAAAACAAGAAAAAACCAGCATTCAAAATGATTCTTTTTATTATTTGAGATAAATTTATTTTTTCTGTCTCAAAAATCTCTGTTTATGGATGCAAACTAGCTACAATAGCTTTTGAATGTGTGGAGGCTGAGGATAAAGGGTGTGTTTTTTTGCTTTGAGGTATCCTTGTTTTTTATTTAACACATCCTTGTGTCAAGAAAACTCACTTTATTAAGTGAGGAGTATTTTTTTTAGGGCTGTTTATCACGCATCTAAAAGAATGACCGCTGCCACTACTCCCGCGACACTCATTGAAAAAAGGGTAATCCAAATCCATATAGTACTTTTTTTGGAAAGGTTCTTTTCACCGACAATATAAGCATTCACTGCTTTTGTTTTGCCATCTGCTTCTTCAATTTGATAAAAAATGGTATCACCACGATGCGGGCGTCTGGCTCCCTCTCCTAATGCGGAAATATGAATAAAAATATCATCACTGTCATCGTCAGGTTTTATAAAACCAAAACCACGGTCGTCTTTCCATGTTTTTAAAAAGCCTTTGTTTTCTTCTGCCATATTTAACTGTCCTCTTGTTTATATTGCTTGGTATTAACGCTTAAAATTATTGTTTTTCAAGTGCGATAATTTTAAGCAATGTATTGTTGATTGTAAAGTTTGTGGTTCTACTTGAAAGTATATCTATCACTGAGTTTTAATCATTTTGTCATGTTACAAAAGGATGAACACTCTTAATCTATTAATGATGAGTGTTATGAAGGGCAAAGTTTTATTATTTTTCTTGAATAGGTAGAAAAAACTTTGCTTGAGTTCTCATGCGGAACACGGGAACAACATATTATTGATCAAATCAAAATCGATTGATGCAATGAATTATAAAATACTTATGAAGTAGCACATTATAGAAAGTATGTATCTATAATGTAGCATTCAAAGAAAAGTATTTATTCTTTATCAATAATAGTCTCACCATCAATCACTAATTTAGAAATCCCCCCTAAACTTGTTTGTAGTGTACATGTTGCTAACTTGTAGCTGTCTTCTTTTTCACCTTTCCATTCAAGTGTTAAATAGGTTGCATGATCGGAGTCGGTTCTTGATACCAGAGAAGTCGGGCTTGTACCGGTGTATTTCTTTATTAATTTAGGGCATTTTTGGGAGGCCATACTTTGCATGGCTGCAACGGCTCTTATCATTGCAGCACCTTCTTTTTGTTCTTCAGTTTGGTTGTTATTGGTTCCTACCATAATAAAACCAACAGCAAATAATCCTGCAACTGCAATTATCAATTTTTGTGTTTCACCCATTTTAACTCTCCAGTGATTGTATGTTTTCTTATTTTTATCTATTGAAAAGACAGTCTAGCAAAAAAACAGAGGTATCGCTTGTCTATCCAGTACAAACAAAAAAATAAGTTAGTTCTTCTGGAAAACAAAGCAATAGATGTATTTATTTGAGCGACTATTGCAGTAGGAATAAAATACATATTAGCAGATGAGCGCTCAAAACTCATGGCTACAAAAGCAGTAATAGGAAAAGTGATTCAGTAACAGAATGGTTGACGGAACATAGCAAGATTGACTTTTTCAATACGCTGGGCTTTTTTTAAGTTTATATACAACTACACTAAATTTACCCATATAGATCTCTTTAATAATAACTAAAATTCCACTCCCTGTTCGGCCTTAATTCCAGTTGTATAGGCATGTTTAATTTTACACATTTCTGTGACTGTGTTTGCGACCTCAATGACTTCGGATGCGGCATTTCGACCGGTTAAAACCAGATGCATCCAGTTGGGTTTTTCATGCGTAATAAAATCGGCTATTTCTTGTCCTGCAATCCAGTTGTAGCCGCAGCAATAATTAATTTCATCCAGTAAGACAAAATCGTAGTTTTGTGACAGCATTTTTTCTTTACTAAACTGCCAGATTTCACGACTGGTTTTAATGTCTTGTTCTGGATTCTTGGTATCCCAGGTAAAACCATCGCCTAGGGCATGCCATTCAATATTATCAAAACGTTCGGCTGCTTTTTGTTCGCCTGTTTGCCACTGGCCTTTAATATATTGAATAACGCAGATTTTCATTCCCCAGCCTGCGGCTCTAAATACCATACCTAATGCACTGGAAGACTTGCCTTTTCCTTCTCCTGTATGGACTAGGACAATGCCTTGACGACGATCTCTTGTTTTCATTGTTAATTATTACCATAAAATGGCTATTTTACCGATAAAATCAATTGCTTATAACTGAGTTATACTGGGGAAAATAAAAACTCACCCTGTATCAATAGCTTTAAGATAGTGCGATTTTAGGCGAAATTGCAAGCACATTAGCACGCAAAAATCCGAGGGCTTAGAGGTACACGCCCAAGCCGTGCTTTTACTCACCCAAAACAACAAACAATTGCTCGAAGTTAGGTGCGATTTTTAGTGTAATACCATTTTTAAAAATAAATAATATAATCTGAGACCTCAATCTAACACCCATTTTTACACATTCTGAATTCATAAAAAATATAAAGCCTATTAATAAGTAAGCTTAGATTTTTTTATAAACACACAAAGCACAAAAATAGACACTATAGCACACCATTTATTCTTGAATATGGTATAAAACCAGCCGGTTTCGTTGTTTCGATTACATAAAATAATGGCTTTGGAGCGAGGGGATGGTGGTTAATAAATCTTTTAGATAATCGTTTGGATCGGGCAACATTTTGATGTCGGTGCTGGTTTGTTGATGAATGCTTTTTTGATGAGTAGTCATTCAATTAAACGCAAGGTGATATCTTTAACAGATTTGTTGCTAATTTTAAAACCACGCATTTCCAGTACGCCTTTTGTATTGAGTGAAATAATTAAATAAATAGCATCGGGGTAAGCTGCTAGGTCAATGTCTGTTTTTGAAGGAATAGCGGCTGTAGTTGGATGGGAATGATAAA
This sequence comes from Methylococcales symbiont of Iophon sp. n. MRB-2018, assembly GCA_003666325.1. Classification (GTDB taxonomy): domain Bacteria; phylum Pseudomonadota; class Gammaproteobacteria; order Methylococcales; family Methylomonadaceae; genus QPIN01. The sequence goes on along the minus strand of QPIL01000123.1, from coordinate 58,266 downwards.
TCGCAAAAAGTGTTTCCTTGTTATCACGCATTTTTGCAAAAGCAGAAATTTGCTGTTTTTCATCCAGATTAAATTGCGTTTCAGGATGACTGGCATTGTTATCAATTGGATAACAAGTCATCGCACTATTATTTTTAGCGCCTATTAAGCCGCAAATTTCCTCGGAAGGAGATAGTTGTGACCAGTGCAAAAGTTGGGTGGTAATTTTTCGCGATAATTGAAATTCTTCAGTGTCCATGTTGCCATTGGCCTGTCGTTACTCTGGGTTTGTTAGAAAGATCAGTGAAAGGGCTGATATGGGTATAGTGCAATAAATTAAAAATAGTTTGAACGCTTTTTTGTTGCTCAAAACCATGTTCAATTAAGAGTGTAGCATCTGCTTTTAAATAGCCTCTGGCTTGTTGGCAGATGTTTCTTATATCTTTTAGACCTTGTTCGGCAGCAATTAATGCGGATTCTGGTTCAAATCGCAGATCACCTTCGGATAAATGTGGATCGTGTGGTTTTATATAAGGTGGGTTGCTAATAATTAAGTCGAATTTAGCAGCAGGTACGTCATTAAACCAGTCAGAATGCAGAAACTGAATATTGTTAAGCTGATGTATTGCTGCATTTTGTTTTGCTATTTTTAGTGCAGGGTGACTGGTATCGGTAGCAATAACTTCTAAATTAGGTCGTTCAGCCGCCAAAGTTATGGCAATAACCCCCGATCCTGTGCCTAAATCAATCACCCGGGCTTTAGCTTTATCTGCTATTAAATTGAGACTGAGTTCAATTAATAATTCAGTATCGGGTCTGGGGATTAATACATCTGAGTTGACTTTAAAGTCGCGTGACCAGAACTCTCGATGACCTGTAATATAAGCAATAGGTTGTCCTTGCTGCCGCTTTTTTATGAGCTGCTGAAACTGATGATTTTGTTCCGCAGTCATTAGTTTTTTGGGCCATGCTCTTAGATGCGAGCGTGGTTTAGACAGTATCTGACAAAGTAATACTTCAGCATCTAATTGAGCTGTATCAGAGTGTGCGCCAATAGTTTGTGTGGCTGTTGCTAAGGCAGTCTGGATATCAGTCATTACCCAGTTGAGTGAGTAAGTCAGCTTGATGTTCATTGATTAAAGGTTGAATAACATGCTTTAAGCCACCTTGCATGATTTCATCCAATTTATACAATGTTAGATTGATGCGGTGATCAGTCATGCGACCTTGGGGATAATTATAAGTACGAATTCTCTCCGACCGGTCACCCGAACCGACTTGTAGTTTCCTGTTTTCAGATTGTTCTGCATGTTGCTTATCTTGCTCGGCTGTTAATAAGCGCGATTGCAATAAGGACATAGCTCGTGCTCTATTTTTATGTTGTGAGCGCTCATCTTGGCATTCCACTACGACACCAGTGGGCAGGTGGGTAAGGCGAATAGCAGAATCTGTTTTATTAACATGTTGCCCTCCTGACCCAGAAGCACGAAAAGTATCAACACGTAGGTCTGAGGCCTTGATTTCATACTCATCAACAGTTTCAACTTCTGGCATGATGGCAACCGTACAAGCCGATGTATGAACACGACCTTGTGATTCAGTTTCTGGAACACGTTGTACTCGGTGAGCACCAGATTCAAACTTTAATTGCGAATACACTTCTTGTCCAGTAATACGCAAAATGATTTCTTTATAGCCACCATGGTCGCCTCTATTTTCAGTAATCAGCTCAGTTTTCCAGCCTTGTTTTTCGGCATAACGCTGATACATTTTTGCCAGATCACCCGAAAAAATAGCGGCCTCATCGCCTCCAGTCCCTGCTCTGACTTCTAAAAAAACATTGCGGTTATCATTGGCATCTTTAGGCAGTAAAAGAACTTGCAGTTGATGTTGCAAAGCTTCTTTTTGTTGTTCGGCTTCCTGTAGCTCTTGTTTTGCCATTTCTCGTAATTCAGGGTCAGAGTCTTTAGACATTTCTAGCGCACCATCAAGGTTTTCTTGGTTATCAAGATATTGTCGATAGCAGCTTACTAATGGATCAATTTGGGCATATTCCTGGCTTAAAGAACGGTACTGATTTTGCTTATTTTGTATCTCAGGTTGAGAAAGTAGCGCAGCTATTTCTTCAAAGCGGTCAATAAGGTTTTCAAGTTTGGTCTGGATCGATGGTTTCATAATATTAAAGAGTTAAGAGAGGTAAAAGCTCAAGTACATAAAGTGCTGGATTAAACACGGCTCTATTGAACTTTGTAGCTTTCGGCTTGAACCCGTTCTTTTATTTTAATTTAAAAATTTTTCTGGCAGCAGCCACTATATCGTGCCTGTCATTTGCACCTGCATCCCTTATTTGACTGCTGGGTGTATGGGTTAGTTTGTTGGTTAAAGTATAAGCTAAACGATTTAAAACATCTTCGGCAGAATTTCCGTTGTTTAATGAGTTTAAGGCTTTTGCCAGAATTTCATCACGGGTTAATTCAGCTTGTTGGCGGAAATCTTTGACTACGGATTGGGCATCTTGTGAGCGCATCCAAGAGAGGAAGTGTTCAACTTGAGTATCAATAATTTCCTCGGCTTGCTCGGCAGCTTTGCGCCGAGAGTCCATGTTTTGGTCAATGGTATTCTGTAAATCATCAACCGTGTAGAGGTAGACATCTCTTAGTTGTTCTACTTCCGCTTCAATATCTCGGGGAACAGCAAGATCAACCATAAACATAGGCTTATGTTTGCGTTTTTTTATGGCACTTTCAACGCGACCTTTTCCTAATATGGGAAGTTGACTTGCGGTAGATGAAATCACAATATCGGCTTCAGCTAAATGTGAAGGGATTTCTGATAACTCAATTGCATAGCCATCAAATTGTGAGGCGAGGGCATGTGCTTTATCGTAAGTTCTGTTCGCTATAATGAGTCGTCCGATATTGTTTTGGTGTAAGTGCCGAGCGGTTAATTCAATGGTTTCACCTGCACCTATTAATAAGGCAGTTTGATCACTGAGGGAGTCGAAAATTTGTTGAGCCAGTTGTACAGCAGCAAAAGCAACAGAAACAGGGCTGGAACCAATGGCCGTATCTGTTCTGACTTTTTTTGCGGCGGAAAATGTGTGCTGAAATAGTTTGCCTAAATGTTTTCCTAGGGTTCCTGCTTCGTAGGCAGCCTGATAAGCCGTTTTCATTTGCCCCAGTATTTGCGGTTCACCTAAAATCATAGAGTCTAAGCCACAGGCAACTCGAAACATGTGGCGTATAGATTGGCTGTCAGTATGGCTATACAAATAAGGGGTAAACTCTGCCACCTTGATTTGTTTATTGTTTGAAAGCCATTGAACCAGAGTATCGGTATCATTGTCTTCTGTCTGGCAATAAAACTCAGTTCTATTGCAGGTCGATAATATTGCAGCACCTTTAATATTGTGATTATCCCACAGTGTTTTAAGGGAAGACTCAAGTACATTCTTAGGGAACGCTAAACGCTCTCTTATGGTAATAGGAGCAGTATTATAGTTAATACCTACGGCAAGCAAGGTCATTTATTGTCCTAAAAACAGCAAATTATTTCTGAATGTGTGTGCCAGCCTCTTCATCTGACTAAAAAGAGGGGATGAAGTGTTGCATGGAGAAATTGATAAAGCTGTTAAATCAGACATTCAATAATTTGTTTGCAAGGGTGGATTTTCACGAATAAAGTCTTGTATTAAAGCATCTATTCTAATTAATATAGTGAATATATCCAAATAGAATAAATTGGGTGACAGATTTATGCTTGTTTTCTGCTAATCTATAGCACTGTTTATGAATATTCAATTGGAAATAAGTGTGTTAAATATAAAAGTAATAATGATACTTGTTTTTTCATTTTTGGTGGGATGTACCAATACACCTAAAAAAGAAACAGCTAGTATAGCCGATACTATTATCCAGAAAGAGAATGATAGTGTTGTAGAAAAAAAGACAGATATTGCTCCAAAAATCCTCTATCTTTTGTTAACGGCAGAAATTGCAGGGCAAAGAAATCAATATAGTGTGGCTTTGGACGGCTATTTACAGGCTGCAAAGCAAGTTGATGATGCCAGAATTAGTGAAAGAGCAGCAAAAATTGGATTGTATTTAAAAGATACAAAAAAAACGGATGAGGCTGTTTCTCTATGGCTAAAGCAAGATGGGGAAAACCTGACTGCACGGAAGATAGCCGTTTTATCAGCATTGAGAAATAATAATAAAACGGCTGTTGTAGAACATTTAAGTGAGATTTTAGCAAAGGATCCTGCTGGGGTTGAGACAACTTTAGTTGAATTGACTCAGGTTTTAGACAAAGAAGGTAAGGCTGGTTTTATGTTTGAAGTATTAGAAGATCTATCCAGCTTACATCCAGAACAATCAGTCGTTTATTTTGTACAAGCTTTGGTGGCAGGACAGAGAAATAAGCTAGATATTGCTCTGGAAAAAATTAATAAAGCCTTACATATTCAGCCAGATTGGAATAAAGCAGGTGTTTTAAAAGCTCAATTGGCTACGCAAAAGGGTGATTTGATACTTGCCAAAGAAGTTTTGGAATCGATTCTGGATAAAATACCAGAAAATGATCAAATAAAAAAAATGCTAGCTCAGGTGCTGATGAAATCGGATCAATTTGATCGGGCTATTGAGCTTTATCAAAGTATTTTAAGTAATCAGCCTGAAGATGAAGGGAGTCGCTTTGCTCTGGTTTTGATTTTATTGCAACAAAACAAGGACGATGAAGCGATGGAGCATTTAAGTGAGCTGATTAATAAGCCAAGATGGAATGCGCAGGCAAGTTTTTATAGCGGTAGGATTGAGTATAAAAAAGAAAATTACCAAAAGGCATTGGTCTGGTTTGATAAGGTCACTCAAGGAGAGTATGTCTATGATGCATCTATGGCAGCGATATCAGTTTTATTAAATCAAAAAGAATTTGCCGAGGCTGAGCAACGCTTAAAGCTGATTATGGCGCGCTATCCAAAAGAACATTTGAATATTTCTTTATTAAACGCTGAACTTTTTGTTGAACAGAAAAATTACCAGAAAGCTTTTGCTATTATGGCAGAAGCACTTGAAAAGTCCCCAGAGAACAGAGACTTGTTATATACACGGTCTTTAATTGCTGAAAAACTAGACAAGCTGGATGTAGTAGAAGCAGATTTAAAAAAAATCATACTAAAAAACCCCGAAGATTACAATGCGTTAAATGCCCTAGGATATACTTTGGCAGATAGGACGCAGCGCTATGCAGAAGCAGAAGTTTATTTGCAAAAAGCAATTACTTTAAAACCTGACGAAACGGTGATTATAGATAGCGTGGGTTGGTTGCAGTTTAAAAAAGGAAATTTGGATGCCGCTTTAGCATTATTACTTAGAGCGTATGATAAATCGCCTGAAAACGAAATTGTTACGCACCTTACCGAAATTTTATGGGTTAAAGGGGATAAAGAAAAAGCAAAAGAAATTTTTGCCGATGCCTTAAAAAAATCGCCAGAGAATAAATATATTTTAAAACTATTGAAGCGTTTCCCAGAATTAATGAGTCAATGATTTTTCGATTTGTAGTATTGCTATTGTTAGCGACACAATTAATTTCATGTGCTAGCCTGGCGATTAAAGAAAACAAGTCTTTTGACCTAGTCGGGCGAGATTATTTATACCAAAAAACCGAATGGTCGTTTGCTGGGCGATTGGCTATTTCAGATGCTGTTCAATCATTAACGGCAACAATTCATTGGCTACACCATCATAATCATGATGATATTGAGCTTTCTGGCGCTTTTGGCATGGGCAGAACATTGATTGAATTGTCTGCTGGGCAAATGATTGTCGATGATGGTAAACAAAAAATAAAGCATATTGGAAAGGTCGATGATTCGGTTGCGGAATTGTTAGGTGTTAATGTGCCTATTTATGCCTTAAAGTTTTGGGTGCGAGGGTTAACACTTCCTGAAAAGGATTATGTGGGTATTAAAAATGGTTTTTTGCAGAATGAGTGGCAGGTAAGGTATCCACAAATGCAAACCATTGGGCAACATGAATTGCCACGGAAAATTAGAGTTGAAAATAAAAAGGTTAAGTTGAAGTTGATTGTTGATCAGTGGCAGATGTAATTAAGAGTTTTTAAGGGGTATGGAATGGCGAGTTGGAGTGCGAAATGGCCGGCACCAGCAAAAATAAATTTGATGTTAAGAATTACCGGACAAAGGGAGGATGGTTACCATTTGTTACAGACGGTTTTTCAATTAGTTGATTGGTGTGATTGGTTAACTTTTCACCCTGTTCAGGGTCGGAAAATAGGCTTGATTTCTGCAATACCTGGAGTTTCTGAAGAAACAGATTTAACTGTGCGAGCAGCAAAATTATTGCAACAAGAAACAGGATGTCAGCAAGGTGTGCTGATAGAAATTGAAAAAAACTTGCCGATGGGTGGAGGTTTAGGAGGTGGGAGTTCTGATGCAGCAACAACGCTTATGGCTCTCAATGCATTATGGGGCTTGGGATTGTCGCAAGAAGAATTAATGCGTATAGGTTTGCAATTAGGGGCTGACGTACCTGTTTTTGTGCTTGGACATTCTGCCTGGGCAGAAGGTGTGGGAGAGAAGTTAAAGAAAATAGAAGTAGAAGAGAAATGGCTGTTAATTATAAAGCCTGACTGTCATGTTGACACCAAAGAAATATTTTCTGTTAAAGAATTGACAAGAGATAGTAAACCTATCACAATGGCTGGCTTTATTTCAGGGCAGCATCAAAATGATTGTTTGGATGTAGTGCGGAAATTATATCAGCCGGTACAAGATGCATTGGATGATCTGGCAGTTTTTTCTAAGGTCAGGTTAACAGGTACTGGAGCATGTGTGTTTGCACAATTTGATTCAAAGCCGGAGGCACAAAAGACATTTGAATTGTTGCGGGACAAGTGGCAGGTTTATTTAGCTAAAGGTATAAACCGTTCGCCATTACAAGATATGCTTAACTGATTTGATTGATTATTGGGCTATCGCCAAGCGGTAAGGCACGGGGTTTTGATCTCCGCATACCCAGGTTCGAATCCTGGTAGCCCAGCCATTTTTGAGAGGTGTGTAAAATAAAGATATTTAGTCTATTTTATACACATTCAATATATATTCATTTGTAATAACTATCGGAGTGCTTAAATGCAAGATGCTTCTATGATGATATTTTCTGGTAATGCTAATAGAGCCTTATCTGAAGGTATAACAAAGAAGTTAAATATGCGACTAGGCATGGCTACCGTAGGTCGTTTTAGCGATGGAGAGATAGTTGTTGAAATTGAGGAGAATGTACGGGGCAGGGATGTATTTGTCATTCAGCCAACATGCTCGCCAGCTAATGAACATTTGATGGAATTGCTGGTGATGATTGATGCTTTAAAAAGAGCGTCTGCATCAAGGGTCACGGCAGTGATTCCGTATTATGGTTATGCAAGGCAAGATAGGCGTACAAGATCTGCAAGAGTACCTATTACCGCAAAGCTTGTGGCTAATATGTTGGATACTGCGGGTGCGGATCGTATTTTAACAGTTGATTTGCACGCTGACCAGGTACAGGGGTTTTTTGATATTCCTGTGGATAATGTTTATGCTTCGCCATTGTTGCTAGGAGATGTTTGGCGACAAAAACATGAAAACTTGATTGTTGTCTCTCCTGACGTAGGTGGGGTGGTAAGGGCGAGAGCACTGGCCAAGCGATTGGATGCTGATTTGGCTATCATTGATAAGCGACGGCCTAAGGCGAATATGTCTGAGATTATGCATATTATCGGTGATGTTTCAAGGAGAACGTGCGTGATGATTGATGACTTGGTGGATACGGCAGGTACTTTATGTAACGCAGCTAAAGCCCTAAAGAATAAAGGTGCTTTGAAAGTGGTTGCTTATTGTACGCACCCGGTTTTATCAGGGGCTGCCGCTCAAAATATCAGACGGTCTTTGCTGGACGAACTGGTAGTGACAGATACAATACCGTTGAATGATGCGTTATTGGGAATAGATAAGATTAGACAGTTAAGTGTTGCAGAAATGCTGGCTGAAACAATCAGACGAATTGCGGAGAGTGAGTCGGTTAGTTCACTCTATGTCGATTAAATAAATTTTAAAGAAAAGTGCGTACCTAATTAAAGGTGTGTTGTGGAGAAGAAAATGTCTAGTGTATTTGAATTTGTAGCTGAAAAACGCGACCTTTCTGGCAAGGCTGCCGCAAGAGCAACGCGTCGTGAAGGTAAGTTGCCTGCGATTGTATATGGTAGAGCTGCGGCACCTCAGTCGATCGTCTTGGATTATAACGATGTTAGCAAGCATCTTGAGCACGAAGCAGTTTATTCTCATGTGTTGGATTTAAAGATAGATGGTAAAACAGAAAAAGCGGTTTTGAAGGGAGTTCAACGTCACCCTGCAAAGGCGCAGATATTGCATTTAGATTTTATGCGAATAGATGAGTCGCAGGCTTTAAAAGCGAAAGTACCTTTGCATTTTACTAACGAAGATATCTGTGTGGGTGTCAAAATGGGTGGTGTAGTAACGCATGCTATGGTTGATATTGAAGTGTCATGTCTGCCTTCTGCTTTGCCAGAGTATATAGAAGTAGATTTGACAGATATGGAGCTTGGTTCTTCAATTCATTTAACAGATATTAAAATACCAGAAGGTGTTACTGTTATTGCTTTAGCGCAAGAAGGTGATCATGACCATACCGTTGCTCAGGTGATGAAAGTTAGAGAGCCAAGAGATGATGATGATGAAGAAGTAGAATCAGTAGCAGGTGAAGAAGAGGCTGAAGAGGAATAGTCAGATAGTTTTTTGTAAAAATGATCAAGCTTATTGTAGGGCTGGGAAATCCTGGTTCTCAATACGAAAAGACTAGGCATAACGCTGGGTTTTTGTTTTTAGACCGGCTGTTAGAGAGCCAGTTTTCGGAATGGTTGAAAGAGTCAAAGTTTCACGGATTGGTGGCGACTGTTTTTATTGACAGAAGAAAAGTTATCTTATTAAAGCCGCAAACCTTTATGAACAGAAGCGGCTTGTCTGTCGCTTCTGTTGCAAAGTTTTATAAGATGGAAAGTGAAGAAATTCTTGTGATTCATGATGATTTGGATTTTGACGTGGGAGTGGTTAAATTAAAGATAGGTGGTGGCCACGCTGGTCATAATGGATTGAGGGACATTATGTCCTGCCTTGGTGATAAAGATTTTTGTCGAGCAAGGTTCGGGATTGGTCGGCCTGTTCTGGGTAAGCCTGTAATAGATTATGTGCTAACAAATTTTTCAAAGATTGATCGGCAAGATTTGTTATCAGCGTTTGATTTGTTGGATACACAGATGGACAAAATAATATCAGGAAACATGTCCTTTGCAATGGGGAAAATAAATTAAAAAAACGTAATTTGTAAAGAAATAAATAAGCTAAAAATATTGACTATCAAGTCTATTAGCCCCATAATGCTCGGCTTTGGATTAGGAGGGGTTCCCGAGTGGCCAAAGGGATCAGACTGTAAATCTGACGGTTCTACCTTCGGAGGTTCGAATCCTCCCCCCTCCACCATTTCCAATAAAAGTAATCTGCGGGTGTAGTTCAATGGTAGAACTCCAGCCTTCCAAGCTGATCACGTGGGTTCGATTCCCATCACCCGCTCCATCATTATTTTATACGCTCATATAGCTCAGTCGGTAGAGCACTTCCTTGGTAAGGAAGAGGTCACCGGTTCAAATCCGGTTATGAGCTCCAGATACTACCTTCGTTTTGTTTTTCATGGTCTGCTTTCTTGTTAAGCGCTTGAGAATAATTAATTTGAGACCTCAGCATAACTCTGGCGATGAGAAAAAAACGATAGAATTTTTCAGGTTTTAGTCAAAATACAAGTGTAATAGTAGACTATTGCGCGTTATTTTGGCTGAAAGATGGAAAGCTTCTAGCCTTTTTTTATCCGTTCATGCGTTATGCTGAGGTCTCAATTTAACATTTTTATTGGTTTTTTTACCATATTCTGCGTTACATAAATTGTTGAGTAGCTTGCTATACGCTAATTTATGTGCCTTGAGTATGAAAAAAATCCCAGATAAAAAATTAGTTAAATTAATTATATCTAGGCACTTAGGTGCATCGCATTGCATGAGAGCCTAGCAAAAAATCACACAGAAGAATTATATTTTTTTATTGCAACAAAAAAATAGGTAGATTATAATAAGCGGTTCTTTATGGTTTCTGAATTAGGTCAGTGGCTCAATTGGTAGAGCAGCGGTCTCCAAAACCGCAGGTTGTGGGTTCGAGTCCCTCCTGGCCTGCCAATTCAGAAGATAACCCCACGATAACCCCACGATAACCCCACGATTTATAAATGAATGCACAGGCGGAAGACACGTCAAAAATCCTTGATGTTGTAAAACAAGGTTTATCCCTTGTATTTGTGGTGGCTGGCGTAGCCGCTTTTTATTATTTTTCTGAGGTACCTGGTTTTATACTCTTGTATAGAGTATTGGCACTGGTTGCTGTGGTAATAATAGCCTTAAGTATAATGGCAACAACTGTGGCGGGCAGAAATGTATGGATTTTTGCTTTAGAAGCAAAGCAGGAAGTTAGAAAAGTAGTCTGGCCAAGCCGAGAAGAAACAACAAAAACGACATTATTGGTCTTTGGAATGGTTTTTTTGGTGGGGCTGATTTTGTGGTTTTTGGACATGTTTCTTTTTTGGGGGATTAAAATCTTAACTGGGCAAGGGGGGTAAAGTCATGGCGCTTCGTTGGTATGTGGTACATGCTTATTCAAACTATGAAAATAAAGTTAAGCTGGCACTAGAAGAAAAGATAGAGCTTGAAGGGTTTCAGTCCCATTTCGGAAAGATTTTGGTTCCAACTGAAGAAGTTGTTGAAATGCGGATGGGGCAACAACGCAAGAGTGAAAGAAAGTTTTTTCCTGGCTATGTTTTGGTGCAGATGGATTTAACGGAAGAGACTTGGCATTTGGTGCGTAATATTCCAAGAGTGCTGGGTTTTATTGGTGGAAAACCAGACAGACCCACAGCTATCTCAGAAAAAGAAGCGAGTGCAATTCTTAATCGAGTTGAAGAAGGTGTTAATAAACCAAGACCGAAAGTATTATTTGAAGTGGGTGAAGTTGTTCGTGTAATTGACGGCCCCTTTAAAGACTTTAATGGTAGCATTGAAGAAGTGAATTACGAAAAAAGCAGGCTAAAAGTTTCGGTATTAATTTTTGGTCGTTCTACTCCAGTAGAGTTGGAATTTGGTCAAGTTGAAAAGCAGTAATATTTTTTATTTAAGTGAATCTCTATCCTTTTTTAAGGGTAGGGATTTTTGTTTCTTGGGGAGCTGAAAAAGCGGTTGCACCCAACTAGGAGTGAAAGATGGCAAAAAAAATAGAAGCGTATATTAAATTACAAGTTAAAGCTGGGGAAGCAAATCCAAGTCCTCCAGTGGGTCCGACATTAGGGCAGCACGGTGTAAATATCATGGAGTTTTGTAAGGCGTTTAATGCAAAAACAGGTGATATGGAAAAAGGGCTACCTATTCCTGTGGTGATCACTGTTTATAGTGATAAAAGTTTTACTTTTATTACCAAAACACCACCTGCGGCCGTTTTATTAATGAAAGCGGCAGGTGTTAAAAAAGGCAGTGGCACACCTAATACGGAGAAAGTTGGCACAGTAACACGTACGCAGGTAGAAGAAATTGCTACCATTAAAATGCAAGATCTTAATGCAACAGATATGGATGCAGCAGTAAATATTATAGCAGGCAGTGCAAGAAGCATGGGTCTGAATGTGGAGGGCTTGTAAATGGCTAAGTTATCTAAAAAAGCTAAATTAATTGCGGCTAAAATTGATACAAGTAAGCAATATTCAATTACAGAGTGTGTTGCTTTATTAAAAGAATTTGCTAATTCCAAGTTTGACGAGTCAGTTGATGTCAGTGTTGTTTTAGGCGTTGATTCAAAAAAATCAGAGCAAAATGTACGTGGTGCTTCAGTTTTGCCACATGGCACTGGGAAGACTGTGCGAGTTGCTGTTTTTACACAAGGAGCTAATGCTGATGCAGCCAAAGAAGCTGGTGCAGATATTGTGGGTATGGATGATTTAGCTGCACAGGTTAAAAAAGGCGAAATGGACTATGATGTAGTAATTGCATCGCCAGATGCTATGCGTGTAGTTGGACAATTAGGTCAGATTCTTGGTCCAAGAGGATTGATGCCAAACCCTAAAATAGGCACAGTAACACCTGATGTTGCAACAGCTGTAAAAAACGCAAAATCAGGTCAAGTAAGATATCGTACCGACAAAGGTGGGATTATTCACTGCTCAATAGGAAAAGTATCATTTGATGAAACATCAATTAAAGAGAATTTAGAATTTTTGATTGCAGATCTGAAAAAATCAAAACCTTCTTCTGCTAAAGGCGTGTATTTGAAGAAAGTAGCGATTTCATCAACGATGGGACCTGGTTTGTGTATTGAGCAATCAAGCATTGTCGTATAAAAAGTAAGTAAGAACTTTGGGTTGCCGGTAACTGGCAACCGTCAAAGACCGTTGGTGCTGAAAAGTATAATTTATAGCAATTTTGTAGGCCAACGTAGACGGAAGAGCTTTACCGGAAGATGGGTAAGGGAACCGTAAGGTGCATTGTAAAAAATGTATTTTATTCAAATTAGACGAAAGTCTGAAAATTACCGGAGGTAATCTGTGGCATTAAACCTAGATGGCAAAAAGGTAGTTGTTGATGAAGTTGCTCAATATGCTGCTAAAGCATTATCCGCAGTAGCAGCTGAATATCGTGGTTTAACGGTAGCTGAGTTAACAGCGTTGCGCGTTAAAGCAAAAGAAATGGATGTTTATCTGCGAGTGGTCAAAAACACTTTGGCAAAGCGTGCGATAGCAGGAACAGAATTTGAATGCATGCAAGATGGGTTGAAGGGTCCGTTAATCATTGCTTTTTCAATGGAAGCACCTGGCGCGGCAGCACGATTAATTGATGATTTTGCAAAAACCAATAACAAGTTAATTGCTAAGGTAATTGGCTTTGATGGTCAATCACTTGATGTGTCTGAACTGGCTCGTTTGGCAAGTATGCCTACGCGAGACGAAGGTATTGGTTTGATTATGGCTGTAATGAAAGCACCTGTTGGGAAACTGGTACGTACACTGGCCGCTTTTAAAGATCAAATGCAAGAATCAACAACAGAAACAGCGGAAGCTTAAATACCCGTTAACAACTTATTTAGAGGAACATAAGAAATGGCAATTTCACAAAAAGATATTTTAGAAGCAGTTTCAAACATGACTGTTATGGAAATCGTTGACTTGATTTCAGCGATGGAAGAAAAATTTGGCGTGACAGCTACAGTTGCAGCGGCTGCTGCTCCTGCTGAAGGCGGCGATGCAGGTGGTGGTGTAGAACAAACTGAATTTGATGTTATTTTGACATCGTTTGGTGAGAATAAAGTAGCTGTTATTAAAGCGGTACGTGCTATCACAGGCTTAGGGTTAAAAGATGCGAAAGGTACCGTAGAGAGTGCACCAACACCTGTTAAAGAAGGTGTTAGTAAAACTGAAGCCGAAGAAACGTTGAAAACTCTTGAAGAAGCTGGTGCTTCTGGTGAGCTTAAATAACAAGAACCGATGCAAACCCAGAGAGATATAAGACCTAGTTTGTTCGGTTTATAATTTCTCTAGGGTATGAATAATGGGCTAGTGGCAATTTGTCATCGGTCTTTTACTGTTTGTAGAAAGTATCGTCGAAATTAGGTTGATTTTGGCGAGTTTAAACAATCCATTGATTGAAGGTATGGAGGTAAATATGACCTATTCTTTTACCGAAAAAAAGCGTATTCGAAATAATTTTGAGAAAGGCGCAGCAGTTTTAGATGTGCCTTATCTATTAGCGACTCAACTTAACTCATATGCTCGTTTTTTGCAGTCTGGTATCAAGCCTAAAAAAAGAGTGCGAAGTGGTTTGCAGGGTGCATTTACTAGTGTTTTTCCTATTGTCAGCCATTCTGGCTATGCGATACTTGAATATGTAGAGTATAGATTAGGTGAGCCGATTTTTGATGTAAGAGAATGTCAGCAGCGAGGTGCTACTTTTGCTGCATCTTTGCGCGTTAAAGTACGTTTGGTCATTTATGATAAAGAGGCGCCAGTATCTGCAAAGGTAGTTAAGGACATCAGGGAGCAAGAAGTCTACATGGGTGAACTTCCTTTAATGACAGATAACGGTACTTTTGTAATCAATGGTACTGAGCGTGTTATTGTGTCGCAGCTTCATCGTTCACCCGGTGTGTTCTTTGATCATGATAAAGGCAAAACGCATTCTTCAGGTAAGCTGTTATATAACGCCAGAGTTATTCCTTATCGTGGTTCATGGTTAGATTTTGAATTTGATCATAAAGATGCGGTATATGTAAGAATAGATAGAAGACGTAAAATACCAGCAACAATTCTATTAAGAGCGCTAGGTTATGATAACGAAGAAATGATAGACATGTTCTTCGATACCAATAAGTTTGAATTATCAAATGAAGCCATCAAATATCATCTTATACCTGAGCGTTTGCATAGTGAAATGGCAGCTTTTGATATTAAACATAATGGAAAAGTGTTAGTTGAAGAAGGACGTAGAATAACGACTAAGCACATCAGGAAAATGACCAAGGCGAATGTTACTGAGATTGAGGTGCCTAAAGAATACTTATATGGAAAGATTCTCGCTCATAATGTAGTCGACGAAGAGACGGGTGAGCTTGTTGCCAATGTTAATGATGAGCTGACTGAAGACTTATTACAGCAACTAATAGATAAAGGCGTTGTAGAGATAAATGTTTTGTATGTGAATGATCTAGATAGAGGTGCATACATTTCAAATGCTATGAGATTAGATTCTTCTAGTAATAGATTAGAAGGTTTGGTCGAAATATATAGAATGATGCGGCCGGGTGAGCCACCTACCAAAGACTCTGCTGAAAATCTTTTTTCAAATCTGTTTTTTACAACCGATCGTTATGACTTGTCCGCAGTAGGGCGAATGAAATTTAATCGTCGCCTAGGTAGAGAAGAAACGGAAGGTGAAGGGATATTAAATAAAGCCGATATTGTTGATGTATTGAAAGAATTGATTGCCATTAGAAATGGTAATGGCACGGTTGATGATATTGATCATTTAGGCAATCGACGCGTTAGATCAGTAGGCGAAATGATTGAAAATCAATTTCGTATAGGATTGGTTCGTGTTGAAAGAGCTGTTAGAGAACGTTTAACACTGGCCGATTCTGAAGGCTATATGCCGCAGGAAATTATCAATGCAAAACCTGTTTCCGCAGCAGTGAAAGAATTTTTTGGTTCCAGTCAGCTGTCTCAATTTATGGATCAGAATAATCCATTGTCACAAGTGACTCATAAGCGACGGGTTTCAGCTTTGGGACCAGGTGGTTTAGCAAGAGAAAGAGCGGGTTTTGAAGTAAGAGATGTACATACAACTCATTATGGGCGAGTTTGTCCTATTGAAACACCAGAAGGACCAAACATTGGTTTAATCAATTCTCTATCTGTTTATGCCAGAACTAACTCGTATGGTTTTCTGGAAACCCCTTATAGACAAGTTAAAGATGGGCAGACAACTGATCAAGTTGATTATTTATCAGCCATTGAAGAAGGTGATTTTGTTATTGCCCAGGCGAGTGCGGCAGTTGATAAAAAAGGCAAGTTAATTGATGGTCTAGTATCTGCAAGATACAAAGATGAATTTACTTTGGCTTCATCTGACAGCGTTCAATATATGGATGTGTCATCCAAGCAGATTGTTTCAGTCGCGGCATCAATTATTCCATTTTTAGAGCATGATGATGCTAACAGAGCGCTAATGGGCTCAAACATGCAACGTCAGGCTGTTCCTACATTAAGGGCTGAAAAGCCATTGGTGGGAACAGGAATGGAGCGGGTAGTGGCTAAAGATTCTGGAGTAACAGTGGTTGCTAATCGTAGCGGTATCATTGAGACAGTAGATGCAGCGAGAATTGTGGTAAAAGTTGATGATAGTGAAACGGTAGAAGGTATACCAGATGTTGATATCTATACACTAACAAAATATACGCGATCAAACCAGAATACTTGTATCAACCAAAAACCCCTAGTTCGTCCTAGAGACAAAGTAAGTTCAGGCGATATTTTAGCTGATGGACCAGCTATAGATATGGGCGAATTAGCGTTAGGACAAAATATGTTAATCGCATTTATGCCTTGGAATGGTTATAACTTCGAAGATTCTATTTTAGTCTCTGAACGTGTTGTCAAAGAAGATCGATTTACTACCATTCATATAGAAGAAAAAACGTGTGTAGCCAGAGAGACAAAGCATAGTCCTGAAGAGATTACAGCTGATATTCCAAATGTCAGTGAAGAAGCTCTGTCTAAACTGGATGCGTCAGGTATTGTTTATGTGGGTGCAGAGGTCAAAGGTGGAGACATACTGGTAGGTAAGGTAACGCCTAAAGGTGAAACACAATTAACGCCTGAAGAAAAATTATTACGTGCTATTTTTGGTGAAAAAGCTGCAGATGTTAAGGATACATCGCTAAGAGTTCCTGGCAGTATTCGCGCTACAGTCATTGACGTTCAAGTATTTACCCGAGATGGTGTGGCTAAAGATGAAAGAGCGTTGGAAATTGAAAAGTCTGAAATTAAACGCTACAAAAAGGATCTAGATGATCAGTTGAAGATTGTTGAGAAGGATATTTTTAGCCGCGCTGCAGAAATATTAATAGGACAAAAAATTGATGTGGCTAGTGGAGACATTAGGAAAGGTACCAAGTTAACGCAACAGTATCTTGATGGTTTAATTCATTCAGACTGGTTGAAAATTAAAGTCAAAGATGAAGATATAAATGTTCAATTAGAAGCAGTAGCGGTTCGGATTGAAAAACAACGTAAAGAATTTGAACGGCGCTTTGAAAGCAAGCGTAAAAAAATCACTATGGGCGATGATTTAGCCCCTGGTGTTTTAAAAATGGTCAAAGTACATTTAGCGGTTAAAAAACGCATTCAACCCGGCGATAAAATGGCGGGTAGACATGGAAACAAAGGTGTTGTTTCTCAAATAGTTCCAGTAGAGGATATGCCTTACACTGCAGATGGAAGCCCTGTTGACATTTTGTTAAATCCGTTAGGTGTACCTTCTCGAATGAATATAGGGCAGGTGCTTGAAACACACTTAGGCTGGGCGGCAAAAGGTTTAGGGATTAAAATTGGAAAAATGCTGGAAGCACAAGCTAAAATCGGAGAAATAAGAGAGTTTCTCGATAAAATTTACAACAGTAGTGGTAGAAAAGAAGATCTTGATTCCTTATCAGATAAAGAAACACTGGAAATGGCGACTAATTTAGTGGCAGGAGTCCCGATGGCAACACCTGTATTTGACGGTGCTTCTGAAGAAGAAATTCGTAGAATGTTAAAGCTGGCTGATTTACCAGAACATGGTCAAATCACCCTCTATGATGGCTTGACAGGTGAACCGTTTGAGCGCGAAGTCACTGTGGGTTACATGTATATGTTGAAACTAAACCATTTAGTTGACGATAAAATGCATGCGCGTTCTACAGGACCTTATAGTCTAGTCACGCAGCAGCCATTAGGTGGTAAGGCACAGTTTGGTGGTCAGCGTTTCGGAGAAATGGAAGTGTGGGCACTTGAAGCATATGGAGCTGCTTATACATTACAAGAAATGTTGACAGTTAAATCAGATGATGTAACGGGGAGAACCAGAATGTATAAAAATATTGTCGATGGTAACCATACAATGGATGCGGGTATGCCAGAGTCATTTAATGTACTGATTAAAGAAATACGATCGTTGGCTGTAAATATAGAACTGGAACAGCAGTAAGTAAATACACCATCTATTAAGTGGGGATAACAGAGAAATTTATTCTGTTTTCCCTCGTCACCATATTCTATAAAAGCTAGAACAAACAAAAGAGGATAAGCTCTTGAAAGATTTGATGAATTTCCTTAAGCGTCAAGGTCGTACCGAGGATTTTGATGGGATACGTATTGGTTTATCATCGCCTAATATGATCCGTTCATGGTCGTATGGGGAAGTAAAAAAACCAGAAACCATTAATTACCGCACGTTTAAACCTGAGCGTGACGGACTATTTTGTGCAAAAATTTTTGGTCCAGTCAGTGACTACGAATGCTTATGTGGAAAATATAAACGTTTAAAACATCGTGGTGTCATTTGTGAGAAATGTGGCGTAGAAATTACCATTGCAAAAGTAAGACGTGAGCGAATGGGGCATATTGATCTCGCCAGTCCTGTTGCACACATTTGGTTCTTAAAATCGTTACCATCAAGAATTGCATTGTTGTTAGATATGACTTTGCGAGGCATTGAGCGTGTTTTATATTTTGAATCATTTGTAGTGCTTGATCCAGGTATGACAACTCTGGAGCGTGGACAGTTATTGACAGATGACGAATTCCTAGATGCTATTGAAGAACATGGTGACGAGTTTGTCGCTAAAATGGGCGCAGAAGCTGTTTTTGATCTTCTTAAATCGATTGATTTAAAAGAAGAAGTTGGCATTCTAAAAGAAGAGATAAATTCAACAAATTCTGAAACCAAGATTAAGAAGTTCTCAAAACGTCTTAAGGTAATTGACTCATTGCTAGCATCAAATAACCGTCCTGAATGGATGATTATGACAGTGTTACCCGTGTTGCCGCCTGAGTTACGTCCTTTAGTGCCACTGGATGGTGGTCGTTTTGCGACATCAGATTTAAATGATTTATATCGTCGTGTTATTAATAGAAACAATCGCTTGAGACGGTTATTGGATTTAAATGCACCCGATATTATTGTTCGTAACGAGAAGCGTATGCTTCAAGAATCTGTTGATGCGCTTTTGGATAACGGTCGACGTGGCAGAGCCATTACAGGAACAAATAGAAGACCGCTAAAATCATTAGCAGACATGATTAAAGGTAAGCAGGGGCGTTTCAGGCAAAACTTGTTGGGCAAACGTGTCGATTATTCTGGGCGTTCGGTCATTGTGGTAGGGCCAACATTAAAATTACACCAATGTGGTTTGCCGAAAAAAATGGCACTTGAATTATTTAAGCCTTTTATTTTTAGTAAATTACAGTTTCGCGGTTTAGCAACAACCATAAAGGCAGCAAAAAAGATGGTTGAGCGTGAGGGCGCAGAAGTTTGGGGAGTTTTAGAAGAGGTGATTAGAGAGCATCCTATTTTATTAAATAGGGCACCTACACTTCATAGATTAGGCATTCAGTCTTTTGAGCCGACCTTGATTGAAGGTAAAGCGATTCAATTGCATCCATTGGTATGTAGTGCTTTTAACGCTGATTTTGATGGCGATCAAATGGCCGTACATATTCCGCTTTCAATTGAAGCACAATTAGAAGCCAGAGTGTTAATGATGGCGACTAATAATATTTTATCACCTGCAAATGGTGAGCCAGTAATTAACCCTTCTCAGGATGTAGTGCTTGGTCTGTATTATATTAGTCGTGAAAAAATTAATACTAAAGGTGAAGGAAGTGTATTCGGAAATATCGATGAGGTTAATAAAGCGTTAGATTGTAAAGCGGTGGAGTTGCAAAGCAAAATTCAGATGCGTGTTACTGAAAAACTTAAAAATGAAGAGGGTGATGTTTATAGTCAAACTAAGCGTTACGAGACAACAGTGGGTCGTGCATTGATTTGGGATATTGTTCCAGAAGGCATGCCATTTGATATGGTCAACGTGGACATGACAAAAAAGAATATATCAAAACTGATTGCTTACAGCTACCGCTACTTAGGCAATAAAGACACGGTGGTATTAGCAGATAAAATCATGTATCTGGGTTTCAAATATGCAACACGTTCTGGTGTGTCCTTTGGTATTGAAGATATGGTAATACCTGCGAAAAAAGCACCTATATTAGAAGCTGCTGAAGCAGAAGTGACAGAAATACAGAACCAATACGCATCAGGTTTGGTTACTAATGGAGAAAGATATAATAAAGTTGTTGATATTTGGTCACATGCTAATGAGCAAGTGGCTAAAGTAATGATGGATGGTTTGGGAGAAGAGGACGCTATTAATGCAGAGGGAAAGGTAGTAAAACAAAAATCATTTAATTCCGTGTTCATGATGGCTGAATCGGGAGCAAGGGGTTCTGCTGCACAGATTCGTCAATTAGCTGGAATGCGGGGATTGATGGCTAAGCCAGATGGATCCATTATTGAAACGCCAATTACTGCGAATTTCCGTGAAGGTTTGGATGTATTGCAGTATTTTATTTCTACTCATGGCGCCCGAAAAGGTCTGGCAGACACCGCATTAAAAACTGCAAACTCAGGGTATTTAACCCGAAGATTGGTAGATGTTGCACAAGATCTAGTAGTATTACATGATGATTGTGGTACTACAGATGGTTTAATCATGACTCCTATTATTGAGGGTGGTGATGTTGTAGAACTGTTATCAGAAAGAGTGTTAGGTCGTGTTGTTATCAATGATGTAATGGATCAAAAAGAAGAGCAGGTTATTATTTCTGCAGGAGCTATGATCGATGAGTCTATGGTTGCACTTTTGGAATCTAATAGTATTGATCGATTGATGGTCCGTTCCATTATTACTTGTGAAGCAAGACATGGTGTTTGTGCTAAATGTTATGGTCGTGATCTTGGTCGTGGTCATTTGGTCAATCAAGGTGAGGCTGTTGGTGTTGTTGCTGCTCAATCTATTGGTGAGCCGGGTACACAGTTGACGATGCGTACTTTCCATATTGGGGGTGCAGCCTCTAGGTCTGCGGCAATTAGTAATGTGCAAGTAAAATCTGCGGGAACTATTAAGCTAAGTAATCTGAAAACAGTTAAAAACAAAGAAGGTAACTTAGTGGCAGTGTCACGTTCAGGGGAAGTTGGGGTGATGGATGCCTATGGAAGAGAGCGGGAACGTTACAAAATACCTTACGGCTCTGTACTATCTATTGATGAAGGAGGAACAGTACAGACAGGTGATATTATTGTCAACTGGGACCCTCATACACATCCTGTTGTTACAGAAGTGGATGGATTTGTTGAGTTAATTGACTTTATTGATGGTGTTACTGTTCAGGAGCAATCGGATGATGTTACAGGGCTAACATCTCGAGTTATTATTGATCCTAAACAACGAAGTGTGGCGGGCAAAGAGTTGCGACCTATGGTTAAACTGGTTGATGAGCAGGGGGGAGCGGTTAATTTATCAGGGACAGATACTCCTGCGCAATACTTCTTGCCTGCTGGAGCTATTGCCGGTATTAAAAGTGGTGGAGAAGTTAAAGTAGGGGATGTATTGGCAAAAATCCCGCAAGAATCAAGTAAAACGCGTGATATTACGGGGGGGTTACCGCGAGTAGCTGATTTATTTGAGGCAAGAAAAACTAAAGACCCCGCGATTTTAGCAGAAGCTACAGGAATGATTTCTTTTGGTAAAGAAACAAAAGGCAAGCAACGTATTGTGATTACGGATTCTGAGGGCGAGCAATTCGAAACATTAATTCCAAAATGGCGACATATTACTGTTTTCGAAGGTGAGTTTGTAGAAAAAGGTGAAACCATTGCGGAAGGTGAATTAACGCCTCATGATATTTTAAGATTGAGAGGCGTCGAGGAATTGGCTGATTATCTAGTGAAAGAAATTCAAGATGTATATCGCTTACAAGGAGTAGGTATTAATGACAAGCATATAGAGGCGATTATCAGACAGATGTTAAGGAAGGTTGATATAACATCAGGAGGTGAAACCGGTTTTGTTAAGGGCGAGCAGGTTGAACGTGCGCACGTCAATGAAGTTAATAAAGAAATAGAAAAAGAAGGAAAAATCCCGGCAAGTTATGATCCTGTTTTGCTGGGTATTACCAAGGCTTCATTGGCGACAGAATCATTTATCTCTGCGGCCTCTTTTCAAGAAACTACTCGTGTATTGACGGATGCAGCAGTTAGAGGAATTAATGACAGCCTTAATGGTTTAAAGGAAAATGTGATTGTAGGGAGATTGATTCCAGCTGGAACGGGTTTAGCCTATCATAAGCAACGAAAGAAAAAACGTTTGGCAAATAAAGCGGGCAACTTTTCTTCGGATACAGCTATAGTAGATGCAGTAGAGGTAGAGGAAGCATTAAAACAAGCTCTTAATACAGAGTAATTAAAATAAGTATTGACAGTATTGTCTGTAATAGTTAATATGTACGGCTCACATGGGCTAGTAGTTTAGTCGGAGAATAATTGATTTATGAGAGCCGCTAAATATTTGTGTTTAGCGGTTCTTTTATTATCTGGCAATTAAAATTGTACATCGGAGTAAAGAAGTTATGGCAACGATCAGTCAGTTGGTTCGTAAGCCTCGTGCTAAAAAAATCGAAAAAAGCAACGTACCTGCTTTAAAAGCCTGCCCCCAAAGACGTGGGGTATGTACTCGAGTTTATACTACGACTCCCAAGAAACCTAATTCTGCGATGCGTAAAGTAGCAAGGGTTAGGTTGACGAGTGGTTATGAAGTAAGTAGTTACATTGGCGGTGAAGGTCATAATTTACAGGAGCACTCGGTGGTATTAATTAGAGGTGGTCGAGTAAAAGATTTACCTGGTGTGCGTTATCATGTTGTACGTGGAAGTCTAGATACTTCTGGTGTGGACGGAAGAAAGGCTGGGCGCTCCAAATATGGAACCAAAAAGCCTAAGGCATAAGAATAAGCATTAAGGAGTTAAGAAATGTCTAGAAGAAGAGCGGCGACGAAAAGATCGGTTATCCCTGATCCAAAATATGGTAGCGAAATGCTAACAAAATTCATGAACCTTCTTATGTATAGTGGCAAGAAGTCAATAGCTGAGAAAATCGTTTATAGTGCACTGGATAAGATAAGTGAAAAAGGGCATGAAGAGCCATTAGAAGTGCTTTCTAAGGCTTTGGAAAATGTTCAGCCCAGAGTGGAAGTTAAATCACGTAGAGTGGGCGGGGCGACTTATCAGGTGCCTGTAGAAGTGAGACCCAGCAGAAGATTGGCTTTGGCTATGCGCTGGTTGATTGAATCGGCAAGAAAAAGAAACGAGAGAACAATGCCGGCAAAATTAGCAGGTGAATTGATGGATGCTTTTGAAGGTCGCGGTGCGACAAACAAGAAGCGTGAAGATGTTCATAAAATGGCAGAAGCAAATAAAGCGTTCTCTCATTATCGTTGGTAATTGAAGTTTTATTGCAAGGGAAGTATCTGTGCCGCGTGAAACGCCTATAGATCGTTATAGAAACATAGGGATTATGGCGCATATTGATGCAGGCAAAACTACAACAACAGAAAGAATTTTATATTACACCGGAGTTTCCCATAAGATTGGAGAGGTTCACGACGGTGCGGCCACCATGGATTGGATGGAGCAGGAACAGGAAAGAGGGATAACCATTACAGCCGCAGCAACAACATGTTTTTGGAGTGGAATGGCAAAGCAATTTCCACGGCATCGCATCAATATAATTGATACACCAGGCCATGTTGATTTTACCATTGAGGTAGAGCGGTCGCTACGTGTTCTGGATGGTGCTTGTGCAGTGTTTTGTGCAGTAGGTGGTGTTGAGCCTCAGTCAGAAACGGTCTGGAAACAAGGAGATAAATACAAGGTTCCAAGACTTGCTTTTGTTAACAAAATGGATCGTACGGGTGCGGACTTTGTACGTGTTATTGAGCAGATTAAGACACGTTTAGGTGCAAATCCAGTGCCTATGCAGCTACCAATAGGGTCGGAGCATGAGTTCAAAGGGGTTGTTGATCTCATTACTATGAAAGCAGTCTATTGGGAAGAAGATAATATGGGAATGGCCTATCATGAAGAGGATATTCCTGAGTATTTGCTTTCGGATGCAAATGAGTGGCGCGAAAATTTACTGGAAAATGCAGTGAATGCAAATGATGAATTGATGGAAAAATACCTTGAAGAAGGTGTTTTGAGCGAACAAGAAATTAAGACAGCTCTACGGACGCAGACTTTGGCAAATAAATTGACGCCAGTGTTTTGCGGTTCAGCCTTTAAAAATAAAGGCGTGCAAAGTTTATTAGATGGGGTAATAGAATTCTTACCTGCACCGATAGATGTAGAGGCAGTAAAAGGAATGGCTGAGAGCTCAGATAAAGAGCTAACAAGACAAGCGGATGATAAAGAGAGTTTTTCTGCTTTAGCATTTAAGATTGCAACAGATCCCTTTGTAGGAACTCTCACTTTTTTTAGAGTTTATTCTGGTGTGCTAACAGTTGGGGAAGTGATATATAACCCGACAAAAGGAAAGAGAGAGCGAGTAGGGCGCATTGTTCAAATGCATGCCAATAGTCGCGAAGAGGTTAAGGAGGTTAGGGCGGGTGATATTGCTGCGGCAATAGGGCTTAAAAATGTGACCACAGGGGATACCTTGTGCGACCTTAAAAGCACGATTGTTTTGGAAAAAATTGAATTTCCAGAGCCGGTAATTTCAGTTGCAATCGAGCCAAAAACATTGGCTGACCAAGATAAGTTAAGTAAAGCACTTGCTAAATTGGCACAAGAAGATCCATCATTCAGAGTTCATGATGATGAATCTGGACAAACTATTATTTCTGGAATGGGTGAGCTGCACCTTGAAATAATTGTGGATCGGATGCAAAGAGAGTTTGATGTTGTGGCTAACGTAGGAGATCCACAAGTAGCCTACAAAGAAACAATAAATCTGACAGTTGAATGTGAAGGCAAATTCATAAAACAGACAGGTGGGCGTGGACAATATGGACATGTGTGTTTGAAGCTAGAACCGAAGGAACAGGGAACTGGTTATGAGTTTGTTAATGAAATAACGGCGGGTGTAGTGCCTAAGGAATACATTCCTGCGATAGATAAAGGCATTCAAGAGCAAATGGAGAGTGGCGTTTTGGTCGGCTTTCCGGTTGTAGATGTAAAAGTTAGTTTGTTTGATGGTTCGTATCATGATGTTGACTCGAATGAAATGGCTTTTAAAATAGCAGGATCTATGGGCTTTAGGGATGGAGCTAAAACTGCAAACCCTGTGTTGCTTGAACCTATTATGAAGGTTGAAGTGGTTACTCCTCAGGGCTATATGGGAGATGTTGTTGGCGACATCAATCGACGTCGCGGAATTATTCTTGGAATGGATGATTCGCCGACTGGAACTGCAATAGACTGCGAGGTTCCGTTGGCTGAAATGTTTGGTTATGCAACTGATTTACGTTCGGCAACGCAAGGGCGGGCAACATACAGTATGCAGTTTAAAAAATATAGCGAAACTCCTGCAAGTATTGCGGAAGCTATTATAAGTAAGTTTTAAAATTAAGTTTATTAAAGACTAAAGGTATTGACTCATGGCTAAAAAAAAATTTGAAAGAACAAAACCCCATGTCAACGTAGGTACAATTGGACACGTTGATCACGGTAAGACAACCTTGACTGCAGCTTTGACAAAAGTAATGGCAGAGGCTATGGGTGGGGAAGTTAAGGCATTTGATGAGATTGATAATGCACCAGAAGAAAGGGAGCGTGGCATTACCATTGCAACATCGCACGTAGAATATGAATCAGCAAATCGTCATTATGCACATGTTGACTGTCCAGGCCATGCAGATTATGTAAAAAACATGATTACTGGTGCTGCTCAAATGGATGGTGCGATTTTAGTATGTGGTGCGACAGATGGTCCTATGCCACAAACAAGAGAACACATCTTGCTATCAAAGCAAGTAGGTGTTCCTTATATCATAGTGTTTCTAAACAAAGCCGATATTCTGGCTGATGATTGTGATGGACTTCATACTGAAGAGTATGATGAAATGATCGAATTGGTTGAAATGGAATTGCGAGAGTTATTAGACCGATATGAATTTCCTGGTGATGACACGCCAATTATTGTAGGTTCTGCGTTAAAAGCATTGGAAGGCGACACCAGTGAAGTAGGTGTTCCTTCTGTGTTGAAATTAGTAGAAGCTTTAGATACATACATTCCTCTGCCTGAGCGTGCTATTGATGGTGCATTCATTATGCCTGTTGAAGATGTGTTCTCAATTTCGGGTCGTGGTACGGTTGTAACAGGTCGTATTGAAAGAGGGGTGGTTAAAGTTGGCGAAGATTTAGAAATAGTTGGTATTAAAGAAACAGCTAAAACAGTTTGTACTGGTGTGGAAATGTTCCGTAAATTACTGGATCAAGGTGAGGCAGGTGATAACGTAGGTGTGTTATTACGTGGAACTAAGCGAGAAGAGGTTGAACGTGGTCAAGTATTGGCACATCCTGGTAGTGTTAAACCACATTCAAAATTCACTGCAGAAATTTATGTTCTGTCAAAAGATGAGGGTGGTCGTCATACACCATTCTTTAATGGTTATCGCCCACAATTTTACTTCAGAACAACAGACATCACAGGTGCTGTTGAGTTAGGTGAAGGTATTGAAATGGTAATGCCTGGTGATAATGTTACTGTGGAAGTGACATTAATCAACCCTATTGCGATGGATGAAGGTTTACGCTTCGCTGTACGTGAAGGTGGTCGCACGGTAGGTGCGGGTGTTGTTGCTAAAATCATTGAGTAAGTTAAATGGCTAACCAAACTATTAGAATACGCTTGAAAGCATTTGATCATAAATTGATTGATCAATCATCAAGTGAAATAGTTGAAACAGCAAAAAGAACGGGAGCCCAAGTAATGGGTCCCATTCCTTTGCCAACTAAAAAAGAACGTTTTACTATACTGATTTCCCCGCATGTTAACAAAGATGCAAGGGATCAATATGAGTTAAGAACATACAAAAGATTGTTGGATATTGTAGAACCAACTGATAAAACTGTAGATGCATTGATGAAATTAGATCTTGCCTCTGGAGTAGATGTTCAAATTAAACTTAAATAATTAAGTGCGAGGAATTGGCAGATGTCCATAGGTCTAGTGGGTCGTAAATGTGGTATGACCCGAATTTTTACTGAAGATGGTGCATCAGTACCTGTTACAGTTTTAGAAATAAATTCAAACAGAGTTGTACAGGTGAAAAACGTTGACCGTGATGGCTATCGTGCTATTCAAATAGCGATCGGCGATAAAAAATCATCAAAAGTAAGCAGGGCAATGGCAGGGCATTATGCGGTAGCAAATGTTACAGCAGGACGTGCTTTACATGAATTTAGACTGGATGATGGAGAAGGAGAGAATTTGGCTGCTGGTTCCGAGCTTGGATTAGATGTTTTTAATGAAGGTCAGGTCATAGATGCTTGTGCTACTTCTATTGGTAAAGGTTTTCAGGGCGGTGTAAAACGTCATAATTTTGAAATGCAGGATGCAACGCATGGTAACTCAATATCACATCGGTCTAATGGAGCGATTGGTATGTGTCAAACACCAGGTCGTGTTTTCAAAGGAAAGAAAATGTCAGGGCATATGGGAGCCGTTAAAAGAACGGTACAGAATTTAACGATTCACTCTATTGATGTCGAAAGAAAATTAATTTTAGTGGCAGGTTCAGTACCTGGTGCTAAAGGTGGGGATGTGGTTATCACACCGGCTATTAAAATGCGGAATAAAGGTTAAGTTATGACTTTGCAAATACCTGCAATTAATGAAAAAGACTCTGCTGGAACAATAGATGTTTCAGAACAAGTTTTTGGTCAGGAATTTAATGCAACATTGGTTCATCAATTAGTTGTAAGACACCTTGCTGGTGCTAGAGCTGGAACAGTTGCACAAAAAAATCGTGCGGCAGTCAGGGGTGGTGGAGCCAAGCCTTGGCGTCAAAAAGGAACGGGTCGTGCAAGATCGGGTACTTTGAGTAGTCCGATTTGGCGTAGTGGTGGTGTGACATTTGCTGCACAGCCACGCTCTTATACGCAAAAAATAAATAAGAAAATGTATAAAGCGGGTATCCGCTCAATATTTTCTGAGTTATTACGACAACAGAGATTAGTAGTTAGTAATGAGATAATTCCTGACTCCCCCAAGACAAAAGATTTAGCTTCTAAGTTGTCAACTGTTGAGGGCAAGCGTATTTTAATTGTCGCTGACGAGTTAACGGATAATTTAATACTTGCTTCAAGAAATATACCTTATGTTGAAGTTGCTAGTGTTTCCAGTATTGACCCAGTGGGTTTGGTGGGTGCAGAAAAAGTCATTGCAACATCTTCAGCAATTAAGAAAATTGAGGAGCGTTTGGCGTGAGTATTGAGAAAAACAAATTAAGCAGCGTTTTGTTAGCGCCGATTGTCTCTGAAAAAAGCACAATTATGGCAGAGGATAGTAATCGTTTTGTATTCAAAGTGCAAAAAGTGGCAACTAAGCTGGAAATCAAAAAAGCGGTAGAGCTTATGTTTGAAGTGGAAGTTGAAACTGTTCAAGTTCTTAATGTTAAGGGTAAGGTTAAGCGCTTTGGGCGTTTGCTAGGTAAAAGATCTGATTGGAAAAAAGCATATATAAAGCTTAAACCTGGTCATGATATCGATTTTGCTACGGCATAAGACAAATTAATTTATATATAACGGTAGAAAGCAAATGGCTATTCTAAAATCTAAACCGACCTCACCAGGTTCACGTTTTGTAGTACGTGTAAAACATGATGACTTACACAAAGGTAAGCCATTTGGACCGTTACTAGAAAAGAAAAGTAAAACGGGCGGTAGAAATAATAAAGGCAGGATAACAACGCGCCATATCGGTGGTGGGCATAAGCAGCGTTACCGTGTTATTGACTTTAAAAGAACAAAAGTTGATATTCCGGCGGTTGTTGAAAGACTTGAGTATGATCCAAATAGGACAGCAAATATTGCGTTATTGTTGTTTAAAGATGGTGAAAGAAAATATATCATCGCACCTTCTGGTATAGAAGTTGGTCAAGATATACTTTCAGCTAAAACAACTCCTGTTAAAGCGGGTAATTGTATGCCATTGCGAAACATTCCGCTGGGGACAACAATTCACTGTGTTGAAATGAAGCCTGGTAAAGGAGCTCAAATTGCTCGAAGTGCTGGAACATCGGTTCAATTGGTTGCAAAAGACGGTGCTTATGTTACATTGCGGCTGCGTTCAGGTGAGATACGTAAGATTTTATCTGATTGTAAAGCGGTAATTGGAGAAGTTTCAAATGCTGAACACAATCTGATTTCATTAGGTAAAGCTGGAGCAAGTAGACATAGAGGTATTAGACCTACTGTTCGTGGTGTTGCGATGAATCCAGTAGACCACCCACATGGTGGTGGTGAAGGGCGTACATCTGGAGGTAGACATCCGGTTTCACCATGGGGTACACCAGCTAAAGGTTACAAAACTCGAAAAAACAAAAGCACTGATAAGATGATTATCAGACGCCATAATAAAAAATAAGAGGTATAAAGGTGCCACGTTCAATTAAAAAAGGTCCTTTTATTGATAATCATTTGCTCAAGAAAATTGAAGCAGCGGTTGCCAGTAATAGTAGGAAACCAATTAAAACCTGGTCAAGAAGATCTATGATAAGTCCTGATATGTTGGGCTTGACTATTGCAGTACATAATGGTCGTCAGCATGTTCCTGTATTTATATCGGAAAATATGGTGGGTCATAAGTTAGGTGAGTTTTCACCAACAAGGACTTATAGAGGTCATGTTGTTGATAAGAAATCTAAAAGGTAGATATAGATGGAAATTACAGCAAAATTAAGTAATGCACCTATGTCTGCACAAAAAGCAAGACTTGTTGGTGATCAAATACGCGGATTGTCTGTTGAAAAAGCATTGAATACATTAAAATTCAGCACAAAAAAAGCATCGACAATTATGATCAAAGTACTTGAATCAGCCATTGCAAATGCAGAACACAATGAAAGTGCAGATATTGATGAATTATTTGTTTCCACAGTTTTTATCAATGAAGGTTCCACGTTAAAAAGGGTTCGTGCAAGAGCTAAGGGTCGAGCTAATCACATCCTTAAAAGAACCTGCCACATAACAGTTAAAGTCTCAGAATACGAGTAGAGGTTAAAATGGGTCAAAAGGTACATCCAACTGGGATACGTCTTGGTATCGTTAAAGATTGGACTTCAAGATGGTACGCGAATAGCCAGAACTATCCTATATTCTTGCTTCAAGATTTAAAAGTGCGCGACTATATTAGAAAAGAATTATCACATGCATCGGTGAGTAGGATTCAAATCAACAGACCTGCCAATAATGCACAAATAATTATTCATACTGCACGTCCTGGTATTGTTATTGGGAAAAAAGGTGAAGATATCGATAAATTGAAATTAGAAGTTTCAAAAATGATGGGCGTACCAGTAAAAATCAATGTTGAAGAAATTAGAAAACCTGAATTAGATGCCATATTAGTGGCAACAGGTATTGCTCAACAACTGGAAAAAAGAATTATGTATCGCCGTGCTATGAAGCGTGCAGTAACTAACGCCATGCGCTTAGGTGCAGAAGGTGTAAAAATTAATGTTGGTGGACGATTGAATGGAGCTGAGATAGCTCGTGGTGAATGGTATCGTGAAGGGCGTGTTCCACTACATACGTTACGAGCTGATATTGATTACGGTACAGCTGAGGCGAATACGACTTATGGAATCATAGGCATTAAGGTCTGGATTTTCAAAGGCGAGGTATTCGATATAGATACGCACAATGTGCCATCTGAAAAAACTAAACCAAAAACTAAAAAATAGTTGAAGGAAAAAGAAAATGCTTCAACCTAAAAGAACAAAATTTAGAAAGCAACACAAAGGCAGAAATAACGGTGTTGCAGTACGTGGCTCATCAGTCAGTTTTGGTGAGTATGGATTAAAATCCCTTAGTCGTGGTAGAGTAACTGCCCGCCAAATAGAGGCTGCACGTAGAACAATATCACGCCATGTTAAAAGAACAGGAAAAATGTGGATCAGGATTTTCCCTGATAAGCCGATTACTAAAAAACCTTTAGAAGTACGTATGGGTAAAGGTAAAGGTAGCGTTGAATTCTGGGTGGCACAAGTTAAGCCAGGCACAATGCTGTATGAGATTCAAGGTGTACCTGAAACTCTTGCGCGTGAAGCGTTTACTTTAGCAGCGGCTAAATTACCGATTAAAACAACTTTTGTAGCACGGACAATAATGTGATGAATGCAAATGAATTACGTCAAAAATCAATAGAGGAATTAAATTCATTGTTACTTGAAAAGTCACGTGAACAATTTAATTTGAGAATGCAAAAAGGCACTGGTCAATTGGCAAAGCCTGATCAAGTAAAAAAGGTTAGGCGTGATATAGCCCGCATTCATACAATAATACATGAAATAGTGAGTGTATAAGAGCATGACTGGAAATAAAGAAAAATTGCGCATTGTAACTGGCAAAGTAGTCAGTGACAAAATGGATAAATCGATAACAGTTAAAGTTGAACGTTTAGTTAAACACCCAGTTTATGGTAAATATATCAGGCGTTCAACTAAATATATGGCGCATGATGAAAGTAATCAGGCAAAACAAGGTGACGTGGTTTCTATTACATCTTGCAGGCCTATGTCTAAAAACAAAACATTTAAATTGGTTTCGATTTTAGATAGCTCGGATTAATAACAATTTAATTTTACTAATATATTTCGGGATTTAACAATGATTCAGATGCAAACTAGCCTTGATATCGCTGATAATAGCGGTGCAAAAAGGGTCATGTGTATCAAAGTATTAGGTGGCTCGCATAGGCGATACGCCGGTATCGGTGATATTATAAAAGTCAGTATTAAAGACGCGATTCCTCGCGGTAAAGTGAAGAAAGGTGAGGTTTATAACGCATTAGTTGTACGCACCAAAAAAGGTGTTCGTAGATCGGATGGTTCTGTTATTCGTTTTGACGGTAATGCTGCAGTTATTCTAAATGCCAATTTACAGCCTATCGGGACACGTATTTTTGGTCCTGTAACTCGTGAATTAAGAGGGGAAAAATATATGAAAATAATTTCATTAGCCCCTGAAGTATTATAAGGAGTTTACAGGTGCAAAAATTAAAACGAGGTGATGAAGTTATCGTGCTGGTCGGAAAAGACAAAGGTAAGCAGGGTAAAATCGTACAGAAAATAGGCAATAAGTTGCTGGTTGAAGGGATTAACCGTGTTAAAAAGCATCAAAAAGGAAACCCAAATGCTGGAATTCAAGGCGGTATTATTGATAAAGATATGCCGATAGCTATTTCAAATGTTGGCTTGTATAACCCTGAAACGAAAAAAGCAGATCGAGTAGGCTTTAGGGTTTTAGAAGACGGTAAAAAAGTCAGATATTTTAAATCGACTAATGAAGTCGTGGACGCATAGGGTATAAAGGATCATGACAAGACTAAAAACCGAATATAAAGAAAAAATAGCACCCGCTTTAAAAGAGCAGTTTGGTTATAAATCAGTGATGGAAGTTCCTAAGCTGACTAAAATAACGCTTAATATGGGTGTAGGTGCTGCTGTTGCTGATAAAAAAGTGATGCAGGCCGCCGTTTCTGATATGAAAAAAATTTCAGGTCAGAAACCAATAGTTACTCTGTCAAAAAAATCAATTGCTGGGTTTAAAATTCGTGATGATATGGCTATTGGCTGTAAAGTGACTCTTCGTAGTGACAAAATGTATGAGTTTTTAGATCGTTTGATTAGTATTGCAATTCCTCGAGTTCGTGACTTTAGAGGAATGAGTCCTAAAAGCTTTGATGGGCGTGGAAATTATTCAATGGGTGTCGCCGAGCAAATTATCTTTCCGGAGATTGATTATGACAAGATTGACACTGTTCGTGGTATGGATATTTCTATAACAACAACGGCTGGAACCAATGAGGAAGGCTTAGCGTTATTGAAGCTTTTCAATTTTCCATTCAAGAACTAAAGGGCGTTTATAATGGCTAAAAAATCTATGATTGCACGCGAAAATAGGCGTAGCAAGTTAGTCGGACAATATGAAGTGAAAAGAAGGGCTTTAAAAGAAATAATTAGAGACCCGAAAACTTCGTTGGATGATAGAGAAGCAGCTCAAATTAAACTGCAAAAACTACCTCGTGACTCTAGTCCTTCTAGGGGTCGTAATCGTTGTCAAATTACTGGGCGCCCACGAGGCGTTTATCGTAAATTTGGTCTTGGTCGTAACAAACTAAGAGAAGCCACGATGCGTGGTGACGTACCTGGTTTGTCTAAAGCAAGCTGGTAATTAGGTTAACGAGTTTTTGGAGATTTAAAAATGAGTATGAGTGATCCAATAGCAGATATGTTGACCCGGATACGTAATGGTCAATCTGCCAGTAAAAAAAGTGTTAAATTGCCTTCATCAAAATTGAAGGTTGCAATTGTTAATGTTTTAAAGAATGAAGGTTATATAACCAGCTTTAAAACAGAGACAACAGGTAGTCATACTGAAATGACTATTGATTTAAAATATTATCAGGGCGTACCGGTAATTGAAAAAGTCAAAAGGGTTAGTAGACCTGGGCTTAGGATTTACAAATCTAAAGATGAGCTTCCAAAAGTTCTGGCTGGACTAGGTATTGCTATAGTTTCAACTTCTAATGGTGTAATGACAGATCGTGCAGCCCGTGCAATTGGGCATGGTGGCGAAGTTATTTGCACTGTTTGTTAAAGAGTTACTAAATATGTCTAGAGTAGCAAAAAAACCAGTATCAATCCCAGCAGGTGTTGATGTAAAGATAAGTGGAAATGCCTTGTCTGTTAAAGGAAAGGCTGGTCAGTTATCTTATAAAATTCACGCCGATGTTAATATTGAAATTAACGATAATGTGATTAATGTGCAATGGGATAATGCAGTAAAAAAAGCAAGTTCCCAAGCAGGCACAGCAAGAGCATCTATCTTTAATATGATTACAGGTGTTACTAAAGGTTTCGACAAGAAATTAACATTGATTGGAGTAGGTTACAGGGTGCAAGTTAAGGGTGATTTACTGACTTTATCTTTAGGGTTTTCAAATCCAGTTGAGTATCGTATACCTGACGGAATTACTGTTGAAGCAACCAGCCAAACTGAACTAGTTGTTAGAGGAAGTGATAAGCAACAAGTCGGTCAAGTTGCCTCTGAAATTAGAGCTTTTCGTCCACCTGAGCCTTATAAAGGTAAAGGTGTTAGATATACTGATGAGTATGTTGCAAGAAAAGCAGCCAAGAAAAAATAGGTTAAGATAATGAATAAGAAGGTATCGCGATTAAAAAGAGCCCTAAGACAACGTTGTAAGATTAAGCAATTAGGTGCGAATAGATTAACTGTTCACAAAACATCACAGCATATATATGCACAAGTGATGAGTAATGATGGTACTACAACAATTGCAAGTGCATCTACATTGGAAACAGATATCAAAGCCTCTCTTAAAGGTACAGGCAATGCTGATGCTGCAACTGCAATTGGAAACGCTATTGCTAAAAGAGCATTAGAGGCAGGGATAACTCAGGTTGCTTTTGATCGTTCGGGTTTTAAATATCACGGTCGTGTTAAGGCATTAGCAGATGCTGCACGCGAAGCTGGATTGAAGTTCTAGGAGTATATAATGGCTACATCAGGACCTCAAGGTCAAGCAAGTGCAGATGGTTTTCAGGAAAAATTGGTTGCAGTACGTCGTGTCGCAAAAGTAGTTAAAGGCGGACGAGTTTTTGGGTTTACTGCGTTAACAGTAGTAGGTGATGGTCAGGGTCGTGTTGGCTATGGCGTTAGTAAAGCACGAGAAGTGCCTATTGCAATTCAAAAATCACTTGAGCAAGCAAGAAAAAATATGCGAAAAGTCCAATTGAAAGAAGGGACTTTGCAATATACAGTAACGGGAGAAACAGGTGCTGCAAAAGTATACATGCAACCTGCCTCTGAAGGTACAGGTGTTATTGCTGGTGGTGCAATGCGAGCAGTTTTTGAAGTTGTCGGTGTGCATAATGTACTAGCAAAATGCATTGGAACTAATAACCCTATAAATGTTGTTAGAGCAACTATTAAAGGTTTAACTGAAATGCAAAATGCAAAACAGATTGCTGCAAAACGCGGACTAACTGTTGAGCAAATTACTGGATAGAATGATGGCTGATAAAAAACTAAGTGTAACGATGACAAAAAGTAAAATTGGTCGATTGAAAAATCACCAAGCCTGCTTGAAAGGGTTGGGTTTACGTAAAATACGACAAACGGTTGAGGTTATTGATACGCCAGAAAACAGAGGCATGATCAATAAAATTTCTTATATGGTGATGGTTAAGGAAGTCTAATGTATTTAAATACTATTCGATCTGCGAATGGATCTCGCAAAAAATCTAAAAGAGTTGGGCGTGGAATCGGTTCAACTTTAGGAAAAACTTGTGGCAGAGGTCATAATGGTCAGAAATCACGTAGTGGTGGATTTCATAAAGTAGGATTTGAAGGTGGTCAAATGCCTTTGCAACGCAGATTGCCAAAATTAGGATTTACTTCACGTATAAAAAAATATTCTGCTGAAGTAACATTGTATGAAGTGGGTTCATTAGAAACAGAAGTTGTGGATTTGAAGGCCTTGGTTTGTTCTAATCTGGTTCCTGCATTCACTAAGAAAGTAAAGATCATCAAATCGGGTGAAATTAGCAGATCCATTACTGTAAAAGGATTGAATGTGACGGCTGGAGCAAAGGTATCCATAGAGGCTGCTGGTGGAAAAGTAGAGGCATAAGTGAGTACTTCAAGAGCTGAAATGGCGAGTAAATTAGATAATTATTCAGAACTAAGATCCAGATTGTTTTTTGTACTGGGTGCTTTTTTTGTTTATAGAGTTGGGGCACATATCCCGGTTCCAGGAATTGATCCTAAAGCTTTGGCTGCAATGTTTGAGCAGCAAAGCGGAACAATTCTAGACATGTTTAACATGTTCTCGGGTGGAGCCTTAATGCGTTTAAGCTTGTTTGCTTTAGGTATAATGCCATATATTTCAGCATCCATCATTATGCAATTAACCACAGTGGTTATTCCTGCGATGGAGCAAATGAAGAAGGAAGGCGAGTCAGGAAGAAGAAAGATTTCACAGTATACCCGTTACGGTACAGTTGTTTTGGCAACATTTCAGGCTATTGGTATATCGATGGCACTTCAAAATCAGACTGCAGGTGGCTTAGGTGTTGTTATCAATCCGGGTATGAGCTTTGTTGTAATAACTGCTATAACGTTAGTTACTGGAACAATATTTTTAATGTGGCTAGGCGAACAAGTAACTGAAAGAGGTATTGGTAATGGTATCTCATTGATTATCTTTGCAGGTATTGTTTCGGGACTTCCTTCTGCAATTGGTGGAACATTAGAATTGGCTAGAAATGGGGAAATGAATAGTGCATTTATTATATTGTTGTTTCTGATTGCTATTGCAGTGACGGCATTAGTCGTTTTTGTTGAGAGAGGGCAACGTCGGGTTATTATCAATTATCCGAAACGGCAACAAGGGAAGAAAATGATGGCAGGGCAAAGTAGTTTTTTGCCTTTGAAGTTGAATATGGCGGGTGTAATTCCTCCTATTTTTGCCTCGAGTATTATTTTGTTTCCCTCGACAATAGCAGGATGGTTTAGCGGGAATGAAGGATTTGGCTGGTTGCAAGATGTATCGACTATGCTATCGCCAGGTCAGCCAATATATGTGATGTTTTATGCAACGGCTATTATCTTTTTCTGTTTCTTTTATACTGCATTGGTTTTTAATTCAAAAGACACAGCAGATAATTTAAAAAGATCGGGTGCTTTTTTACCAGGAATTAGACCAGGTGTGCAAACATCGGCATATATCGATAAAGTAATGACGCGTTTAACCTTGGTTGGTGCATTCTACATTACACTGGTTTGTTTATTGCCAGAGTTTCTTATTGTGTATTGGAATGTTCCTTTCTACTTTGGTGGTACGTCTCTGCTTATCATTGTTGTTGTAGTGATGGATTTTATATCTCAACTACAAACACATATGATGTCGCAACAATATGATGGTCTTATGAAAAAGGCTAATTTAAAAAAATAACCTAAAGAAAAGAGGTACGACG
This sequence comes from Methylococcales symbiont of Iophon sp. n. MRB-2018, assembly GCA_003666325.1. Classification (GTDB taxonomy): domain Bacteria; phylum Pseudomonadota; class Gammaproteobacteria; order Methylococcales; family Methylomonadaceae; genus QPIN01. The sequence goes on along the minus strand of QPIL01000123.1, from coordinate 21,260 downwards.
TGAAAGTTCGCGCATCTGTAAAGAAAATTTGTAGAAATTGCAAAATTATAAAAAGAAATAGTGTGTTACGTGTCATTTGTAAAGATGGACGACATAAGCAACGTCAAGGGTAAATTTTATTGCGCAAGGTGGCTAGTAATGCTATAATCTCGCGTTTAACTTTGGAATACTGTGGTAGGAGTATCTGATGGCACGTATTGCCGGAATTAATGTAGCAGACCATCAACATGCAGAAATCGCGTTAACTGCAATTTATGGTATCGGTCGTGTAACGGCTAAAAAGATTTGTCAGCAAGCCAATGTTGAACCAGCGATCAAAATTAAAGAACTTTCTGAAGAACAGTTGGAGTCAATTCGTAAGGTGATTTCCGTCATGAACGTGGAAGGTGATCTTCGTCGTGAAGTTTCGATGAATATCAAACGACTTATGGATTTGGGGTGTTATCGCGGAATTAGACATCGTCGTGGCTTGCCTCTAAGAGGTCAGCGTACTCAAACAAATGCGCGTACACGTAAAGGTCCACGTAAACCTATTAAAAAATAAGAAACTTTTTGTATAAAACAGAATAAATATGGCAACTCAAAAACGTACAAAAAAACGGATAAAAAAAGAAGTGGCTGACGGTATAGCTCATGTCCACGCATCATTCAATAATACGATAGTGACAATAAGTGATCGTAAAGGAAATGTTCTTTCATGGGCTACGGCTGGTGGTTCAGGTTTTAGAGGCTCGCGTAAAAGTACTCCTTTTGCTGCACAAGTTGCTGCTGAAAGAGCGGGTACCGCCGCCTTGGAATATGGTATGAAAAACCTGGATGTTATGATTAAAGGTCCAGGTCCCGGGCGTGAATCTGCAGTAAGGTCTTTGAATAACTTGGGTTTTAAAATAACAAATATTGTTGATGTAACGCCTATTCCTCATAATGGCTGTCGACCACCAAAAAAACGCCGCGTTTAAAAATACTGGAGTAGACAAATGGCAAGATATCTTGGTTCAACTTGTAAATTAAGTCGTAGAGAGGGCACTGATCTTTTTCTAAAAAGCAGAGGAAAGTCCCTAGAAGGAAAGTGTAAGCTTGAACAAAGACCTGGACAGCACGGAACTGGGCGCACTAGAAACTCTGATTACGCACTACAGTTACGCGCAAAACAAAGAATTCGTAGAATATACGGGGTTTTAGAAAAGCAGTTTAGAAATTACTATAAAACTGCTGATCTTAAAAAGGGTGCGACAGGTGTAAATTTATTGAACCTCTTAGAATCTAGACTTGACAATGTCGTTTATAGAATGGGTTATGCCTCTACAAGAGCAGAAGCGCGTCAATTGGTTTCTCATAAATCAATTGTTGTAAACGATCAAATTACCAATATCCCTTCATTTCAAGTTTCAGTTGGCGATGAAATTAAAATTAGAGAAAAGTCTAAAAAACAACAGAGAATTGTCGACTCTCTATCTGTCATGGAGCAATATGGATTTCCAACATGGGTTGAAGTCAGTCAAAAAGACATGAGTGGTACATTTAAGTCACTTCCTGAGCGAGCTGATTTGGGTGCCGATATGAATGAGCAATTAGTTGTAGAGCTTTATTCTAAATAATTCTTATAAGAGAAACAAATATGCAGAATTCTATTACTGGTTTGCTAAAACCAAAATTGGTTGAAGTTGTCAGTCATAATATTAATCACTCAAGAATTGTTATTGAACCTTTAGAGAGAGGTTATGGACATTCTTTAGGCAACGCTCTAAGAAGAGTCATGCTTTCTTCTATACCCGGCTGTGCTGTTACAGAGGTTGAGATTGAAGGTGTTCAGCATGAGTACACAACAATTGATGGTGTTCATGAGGATGTAATAGACATCTTGTTGAATTTGAAACAGCTAGCCATTGTTTTACATGGCAAAGACGAAGTTGAATTATCATTATCTAAAAGTGGTGCGGGTGTTGTTACCGCTGCTGATATATCATTAACGCATGACACTGAAATTCTTAATCCTGAGTTGGTTATAGCAAACCTTACGGATGCAGGTAAATTAAATATTAAACTCAAAATAGAGTGTAATAGAGGTTATGTTCCTGCTAATGTTAGAAAAGAAATGAATCCTAATATTGCAGTGGGTGTTTTGTTAATAGATGCGGCTTTTAGTCCTATTAATAAAGTGGCTTATAAAGTAGAAAGCACTCGTGTTGATCAGCGCACCAATCTGGATAAATTAATTATTGAGCTAGAAACTAATGGCACAGTTGATCCAGAGGAAACAATTAAATTAGCAGCAACTATTTTGCATGATCAATTATCTGTGTTTGTAGATTTTGAGAAAGTACAAGAGAAACTGGAAGAAGAAGTTGTCCCAGATGAACCAGAATTTAATCCTATTCTGCTCAGACCTGTGGATGATTTGGAATTGACTGTGCGTTCAGCTAATTGTTTAAAAGCTGAAAATATATTTTATATTGGTGATTTGATTCAGCGTACTGAAGTAGAGTTGTTAAAAACGCCCAATCTTGGTAAAAAATCATTGACTGAGATTAAAGATATACTTGCTTTAAAAGGATTGTCTTTAGGAATGCGATTGGAAAACTGGCCTCCTGAGAACTTAATTGACCAAAGTCAAACAGAATACTAATACAAGGTTTATAAGAAATGAGACATCGTAAGACGGGTAGACAACTTAATCGTAATAGCAGTCATCGCAAAGCAATGTTTAGCAATATGGCAGTATCGCTATTTAAGCATGAACTGATAAAAACTACCTTACCTAAAGCCAAAGAATTGCGTGGTTTTGCTGAGCCTTTGATTACTTTATCTAAAGATGATTCAGTTGCTAAAAGACGTATAGTATTTGCAAAATTACGCGATAGACAGATAGTTAGTAAATTATTTAATGAATTAGGTCCTCGATATCAAAATCGTCCTGGTGGTTATGTCAGAATTATGAAGTGTGGCTTTAGGACGGGTGATGTTGCGCCGATGGCATATGTAGAATTGGTTGACAGACCAGAACTGGTACAAGTAGAAGAAGAAGAATAGATAACTATACAAGCATAAAAAAACCGGCTAATGCCGGTTTTTTTATGCTTGTAATAATTGAAAATAGTCAGCATACATCATATTTTGTAATATGATTCCACTAAAATAGTTTGAGTTTTTTTTGCGGTTAGCTGGTATTTTATTTCAACTTGAATTCACATCATAAGTGCAACACTCGTAGTGGTCAAAAGAGTATATTACCACTCTTTAATCCGACAAGAAAAAGAAGTGAAAGATGAAAATGTATACCCATTTGACCGAAGCACAAAGATACCCTATTTATCTAATGAAAAAGCAAGGGTTTAGTCTTAGATTCATCGCCAAAACAATGAACAGGTCTGTATCTATTTGACGGGCTCTTATACCATGTTCAACAAATAAACACACCAATCTAGCACTCATATTATCACCTTATGAGCTAACTAAAATAGTGGGTTATCAATATAAGTAGCCCACTATTTTAGCAAACACATAAGGTGCAAATATAAGTACATATTAGTATATTTATTTATTGAATATGTTATTATCTCTAAATTGATTTTGTTATGATGATATCTGCTTTTCTCCCCTTTTTATAACTTTAAATCATCTGAGGTTTTTTAAATAAATGGCACAAAATATACATCCAACTGCATATATTGCACCTAATGTTAGTTTAGCTGAAAATGTAAATATTGGACCTTTTGCGGTGATCGAAGAACATGTGACTTTAGCTGATAATTGTCAATTAGGGGCGCATTCAGTAATTCAATCTTATGTCAAAATGGGGGTGGGTAATGTACTACATCCACATGCTGTATTAGGTGGTTTACCTCAAGATACGAGTTTCAAGTCAGAAACTGTCTCATGGCTTGAGATTGGTAAAAATAATGTATTTCGAGAAGGCTTTACAGCCCATAGGTCTTCTATAGAAGGGGGTGTTACATCAATCGGTTCTGATTGTTTTTTTATGAACAATACTCATGTTGCACATGACTGTGTGGTTGGAAATAATACTATTTTTGCGACTTATGCTGCTATTGGAGGGCATGTTGAAGTCGGTGAAAATGTCTTTATGGGAGGAGGGGCTGTTGTTCATCAATTTTGCCGAGTCGGTTCCTACGCCATTGTACAAGGCGCAACTGCGTTAAGTAAAGATGTGATTCCCTTTATGTTGATAGCTGGTCGACCGCCAAAGCATTATCGTTTGAATTCTGTTGGTTTGAGACGGGCAGGTATTAAAGGCGATCAGTACAAAGTCCTTTCTGCCGCATTTAGATTACTGAAACGTAAAGGAGACTTAAGTGAATTAGAGCAGACAGAAGAAATCAAATACTTAAATCAGTGGTTAGCGGTTAAATCTGTTAGAGGGTCGCATGGTTTTATAGAAGTAACCCCCGCTTGATAACGTACCCATTCCCTTAGAGTGATTCCCCAGCCAACGCCATTTGAATAGCAATAAGAGGATTAATCTTTACTTGCCATCGTTTGCAGCTAACTTGATTAGTACAATAAGCATGAGCATAAACTTCAGAACGGAAGCCCCCGATACTTTTTGTTTTACCTTCACCATTGTTAAATCCTGCTCATATCTATTATTGGTAAATGAAATAGGAGGGTTATTTCCCCCCACTTGCCTTAATCAAGCAAACAAACCTACAAAAGTAAAGCCAACGCCAATATAGATAGCTGCCTCGATTGAACCAATCGCCACATTACACTGTTCACCCACTTCTTCTGCCACATTCACTTTAGGTAATAAAATATACCTTAATACAATAGATAATAAGGTTTGCGATATAAAAATTACAACGGCCATTAACACCCAAGCCAGAACTGAGAAAACTAATACATCAGGATCATAGATCACAACACCAGAAGTCGCTGTTACTGCTAAAGCAAGACCTAAACGATAACCTGAAAAACGAAGTGCCAAGGCAATATTTCCATCTTGAATTTCACCTTGTAATGTTTTGCCTATATCCTTATGTCGCTGATTAAAAACAGCACTTCTATAAAGCGTGGCTAATAATAAAATAATTTGTGACAGTAAAAAAATAGCCAGAACCACAGCCAGCCCCAAAAAAGTTGAACCATCTACCCAAGACATTGCCGCACGAATAATAATAGCCGTGGCAATTAAGTTAAAAGCATCCACCACACCTGCTGCAACATTACCCTTCATAATTTCATCGTGGATGGATACTTGGCGTAAACCCACCTTATCAAAAATAATACGGGTTAAACTCATAAAAACCATGGCTGCTATGCCGTAACTGAGCATTAAGGTGATTTCTTCAACGTAAGTGGTTCCGGCATCGCCAGCCACCACGCCCATCATCAGCACAGCAACTGCCACAATAGCACCTGCTAAGGCTATGCCCGCAGCAAAGTTATCATGTTTTGCTAGCAACTCACTTAAAGAAATGCCGGCAATACTTGAAGCCAGTATTCTTAATGTTGCCATAAAGCCCATAAGAATAACAAAGTCAATTGCATAATAGGTCAATGCTGCGTCACTTAGTATAATCTGTTGTGTTAAATTTTCCATCGCTTTAAACCTTGTGTTGTATTGTTATTTACCACCAAAACCACCAAAACTACGACTACTACTGCGCGAACTGCTACCAAAAAAGCTAGAGCTGCGTTTAGATGCTGTATTAGATGATTGTTTGCCGCCAAAAAAACTGGAACTACGTTTATTAGTGGCTTTATCTGCATGTCGTCCAGCGCTGCTTTTATCTCTAACGTAGTTTGATTGAGTTGATCTTTGTCGACTATAACTGCTTACCCGTTGCCGCCCTTTAACCGAACCATATTGTTTTTTAGGTTTTGTGGCAGGTCTATAGCCATTATTCCGCATACTGGTATTGCGTTGCGAGGTCTGCCTACGGTCATAACTACTACCATAAGAGCCTCTACCATAGTCATTATAATAAGAATAATGTGGTCGTCTATTCCATCTGTTATAGTAGATGGGGCTAGTATTATAATACCCTCCACCAAACATACTTCTAAAAAAAGCATACTGTCCATACCAATGCCAAAAGGATCGTCCTGAATTATTTTGTCGGTATTCACCATAACCAGGATTACCTACTAAATAGCTGCCTGGTGTAATCGCTTCACCTCGCACATTAGCTGCCTGACTATCTTTAGGAATACTAACCGTATCCAACTGCCCGTCAGACAATTCAGCCATGGTATTGATTAAATCTATCAATGCATCATTAAAAACTATTGGATCAGCCCCTATATCAATTGACATAAGAGATTCGCTAGCTTGCTGGAATTGCTTTTTATTTTCAGGGTTACGGTTAACTTTAGCTAATCGTTTTAGCAAACCCTGAAATAAAGCCCCTTTTGGGGTTGCATCCTTAGACATTGCCTCTGCAATAGGTCTGAAATCAGGTTTTGTCGCCGCTAATTTATTGGCATAAATCTCAACGATTTTGGTATTCGTTAACTCGCCAAAATAGAGTTTATCTTTTAGCGTATCTAAGTTTTTTTCAACCTGTAAATAGTTTTTCTGAACTTGTTCTGCATAGTCATTGCCACACGCACTTAATATAAGTAGCAAAAACACAACTAAGAAAGTATTAGTTTTTTCTTTATTAAAATAATTGCTAACCATGAAATAACACACCTTCTATCCTATTAATTCTTTATAAAAACTTAGAAAAAGTATCATAATTATTTTTCTTTAAATCTAAAAAATATCGCATTATAACCTCATATAATAATTTATCTCGACTATCAAGTCTAAATTTCTCCTGCTTGATCAAGAATTGTTCCGTAAATTCTCTGTGAATACCATTTATCAGCAATGACTTTAAACATTTTTTTACAGCCACTCACCGCTTTTTTATAAGTGCTTTCTAACAGTTTCACTACTGGATTGTCCTTTCCATAGCATAGCTTTATTTTATAAATTATTATCTAAATCTTTCAATTGTTGTCTAATAATCCGTTTATGATCATCGGCGCCTAAGACTTTATTTGTTATTTTTTCAACACCAACAATAACTAGCTGAGCATATTTTGTGCTCATTTCCTTTTTCATATCTTCTTGTTGCTGGGAAATAGTATATTGTGCTTGTTCAAGCATTAGCTCAATATCAGATTGTCCCTTTTGGTGTGCCTTGGCAATAATTTCATCCGCTGTATTTGACGCAGTATCTATTATTTTATTAGCTTCTTTGGATGCCACTGAGAGTCTTTGTGTCACTTCATTTTCAATGGCAAGAAGACGCTGTTCAATTTTATCTTCGTTTTCAAGACTTTTTAGAACACCATTCTTTCTTGCTTCTAAAACTTTAAATATCGGAGGATATAAAAATTTTCTTAGAACCAGAAAAAGAATTAAAAAATTCACAATTTGAGCAAGCAATAAAATAGGTTGTACGCCAAAATCGCTGAACATTCTTTCTAACATTGAAAATTAGAATCAGATGGTTAAAGCAATAATCAAGACATATATAGCAATGGCTTCAGCAAATGCCATACCTAAAAGCATCACCGGGATTATTTTTTCCTGCACTTCGGGGTTACGTCCTATTGCTTCCATGGCTTTCATCCCAATCATTCCAATGGCTATAGCAGGACCAAAAACACCTGCCGCAATGGCAATTGCCGCTGATAAATTTCCCATCTTTTTCTCCTTACTTTGTATCTAAAACGAGTGATTTTATTACATGAAAATAGCAAATATTATTGGTAAATTAACTAGCTTTAATCTTCTTCCTTTTTACTCAATATAACCATAAATACCAGTGTTAACATCATAAACACAGCTGATTGAATAAAAGCCACCATCACTTCCAAAAAATAAAAGGGTAATGGGATAATAAAAGGAAAAAATGATTTAGCGGTTTTTAGTAAAATCTTCCCTGCCATAATGTTCCCAAAAAGTCGAAAGGACAAGGAAATAATTTTAGTAAATTCAGCAATTAATTCTAGCAAGCCGACAAACAATGAGATACCAAACATTTTAAAAGAAAACCATTTTTTCAAATAACCGACAATACCTAAGGAGCGTATGGCAAAAAAGTGGGTAATGAAAACTGAAATTAAAGCTAACGCCAATGTCATATTCAAGTCTGAATTAATTGATCTGAATAGAGGGATAAAAACCTGATCAGCTTCACCTTCTAACGTCTTATACAAACCGATAGATGCAAAACCGGGTAACAATGCGGATAAATTAGCCACTAAAATAAATAAGACAAAGGTCATCAACCATGGAAAATAAGAATAAACATTCTTAGCTGCCATTTTTTCAGTCATGTTAAAAATATATTCAAAAAAGATCTCAAACAATGCCTGGACTTTCCCAGGAACCATTGACATCTTATTTGAAACAAAAATAGCAATAATAGAAAGGTAAAAAGTAAATAGTAATGAAGTGATAAGAGAATTGGTAACAGGGAAAAAACCCATTTGAAAAATAACCTCTGGCGCAGAAATAGAATACTCTGAAGGTAACGCTACTATATCAGAATTGCTTGTTTGAGGTTCTGTCATACGCATGGCTTTAACCCTATCCCAAATTCCATATTATACTTTTTGAGGTTTCAGGGTCGGACTCAACCGCACCCTTCTCTAATTGAGAAATACAGTGTAAAAATTCATCAAACAAATGTTCTTCAGGGATTAAATTGGGAATAAAATTAATTCTACTAAGCATATCCTTTGGCTGATCCTGAATCCCTGTTATTAACACAGTAATTCCTCTTTTTTTCAAGGCTATCACGGCATCTTCAAGTGCGTAGATACCTGACTGGTCAATATAAGGCACCAGCCCCATACGAATAATAACGACAGTCACTTTAGGTAAGGAGCCTAGTATTTCTTGGAACTTAGAGGCAAAACCAAAGAAAATAGGGCCGTCAAAATGTTTAATATAAACTTGCTCTCTAACGTGTTCAGAAATATCAGTTTCATCGCTCCATATTTCTTCACGTACAAAGTTATCAACTGAGCCTGTTGAGCTGTTTTGTTCAACAATATCGCTCATTTTTTTCATAAACAAAATTGAGGCAAGTACCATACCTACAGCTACCGCTTGCAATAAATCCACAAAAACGGTCATTGACAAGACAATGAGCATAACGATTGAATCTGTTTTCGGCACATGAACAATATGTTTAATCCCTTTATAGTCAATAATACCAATGCCCACAGTAATCAAAATACCTGCTAATACTGGTAATGGAATTAATCTGGCATAAGCTCCAGCACCGAGTAAAACAATCAATAATGCCAAACTATGGATAACACCAGAAAGTCGAGTTTTTCCACCTGAATTAATATTTACAACCGTACGCATGGTTGCGCCTGCACCGGGTATACCACCGATTAATGCTGCCCCCATATTACCCAAGCCCTGACCAATTAATTCTTTATTACTGTTATGTTGGGTTTTAGTCATATTGTCGGCAACAATTGATGTTAATAAGGAGTCAATTGTGCCTAATGCTGCCAGTGTTAATGCAGGAATAATAAGTAGCATAGGATGGCTAAAATCAACATTCATCAAAGCATCTATTTTTAATGCAGGCAAACCTTCAGGAATATCGCCAATAATTCTGACATCAAGACCCATAATGGTAGAAATAAGAGTCAGTCCAACTAATGCAATTAATGCACTGGGTATTAATCTAGTTAATCGTGGGAAAATATAGATAGTTGCAATGGTTGCTAATGCCAAACCCACTGAATCTATATTTATATCATGGATGATATTAGCTAATTCTGAGAAAATCTGAGTTATTTTTTTAGGTGATGTATGGCCTAGAAAAGGGAATATCTGCAACACAATGATGATAACGCCAATACCGCTCATAAATCCCGAAACCACTGGATATGGCATATAGCGAATATATTGCCCTATTTTAAATACGCCTAGTAAAATCTGAAATATGCCTGATAGCAGAAAGATAAACATAATGGTACCGAATGTTGATTCAATGCCACCACCATTTGTTTCTATTACGCTTGCAATCACGACAGCAGAAACCACCGTCATAGGACCTGTTGGCCCACTGATTTGTGTGGGGGTGCCTCCAAACCAAGCGGCAATCATGCCAATGGCAATAGCACCATAAAGACCGGCAATAGCTCCCATTCCTGATTGCAAACCAAAAGCTAAAGCTAAAGGCAAAGCAACAACAGCGGCAGTTATGCCACCAAAAAAATCACCTCTTAAATGAGATCTATCCATAATTTTTTTATTACTCATATTTTAAAAAAATAAACAAAAATTCGTCAATTAAACGCAACATCCTGATAAATGTCTGTCCGTGTTAAATTTAATCCAATGGAATTAAAACTTTCTTGCTCGGCAAACAAAGCCAAACCTCTTGTCTGGAACCTGCCATAGCATAAACATCTCCATTGCCATATTCGGGCTTAGTATCACCTGCCTGTTCAGCAGCTAGATAATCGGTGATGTTTATTTTTAATGGTTCTGCGACTGCTGTCATTTTAAATCGCTATAAAATCCTTAGTCTATATGCTCAAATTTTCACTAACACTTCGCCACGACCCAACTCAGACATATCACCTGCATATTTCTGAACTCTGTTAAACGCCTCAGTTTCACTAGCAAATTTAGAATTTAAGGGTCTGAACGATGCAAATAATATGGGTAAAAATGCCAAGGTATGTGAACCACAGTCATTAAAAGTTGCTGTTAATTGCGGTTGATTCCAAAGTAACAGTGTTCCTCTGCGCATGGCATAGCCTAGATAACGACCTGTTTGTCCCATAACAGCAATCGTCCCAGCGACCATTCTGGAGCCACAATAATCACCCGCGTTACCTTCAATCAATACAGTCCCTCTACGCATATGATCACCTGCGCGTTCTCCAACATTGCCTTTGACTAAAACGGTACCACCCTTCATGCCTTGTTTATTACCGGGTAAAGCTGATGCCAGAAAATCCCCACTGTCTCCTGTTATTTCAAGATAACCATTTTTCATTTCGCAAGCTGCATATAATCCTGCGTTGCCTTTGACTTTTATCGTTCCAGATTTCATTTCTTGTGCTAAATAAGCACCCACATCACCATTAACAGTAATAGTCCCTCCATCTAATTCTTTTCCAATAAAATCCAGCTTGAAAAAACTACCTTGAATGACCAAGTTTTTAGTGTCAGAACCTTTGATAGCAAATAGACTATCAACACGAATCTTGCTTTTACCATTTTGTAATTCAATGGCGGCAATGTCAGTAACGCTCACGCCTTCCAATTTATTACACACTAGGGGTGACATATCAACACGCTGGTCAAGTCGAGTCTTCATGGTTAGTGTTAATGCACTCATGCCATAATCTCCTGCAAGTGAAAGTGAAATGGGCCTAATTTACCGCCATAGTTCCCTGCGCTAATTCTTTGGATTCCCTCTTCTGCACCCAGATCACACACCGCTTGAATACCTGCTCTCATCGCTATATCAATATCTTCTTTAGTTAAACCATCAATGACTATTTCCATGACTGATTCACATTCTGGCAGTAATTCTGTTTTGGTCATACCTTTTAAAGTGGGGCAAAAAGCATCATTACTGGAAGCACCTAAAGCTGGGTATTTTGAACCGACTTTAGAACCTGAGCGCACCACGCCACCTGGGAATGGCATAATCACATTAGCTAACTTGCGCATTTCTTCAATCGCTGCTTCACAAGCAGCTAACGCTTGCGGCTGTGATTTGGCGAGTACTAAAAAGTTACCTCCACCAACGGCTTCAACGCGTCCTGTGGTTGCTTCGGTTAAAAACTCACCGTCCATTACTGGTATGCGCCAATAACGTTTGCCAGCGATTTTTTTAGACACTTGAAAACCATCACCAAAATAACGCAGATTTTTGCCTAAAGGAATTTGCACTCCTTCATCAATACCGGCAAATAATGCAGAAGTAGGTGAAGTTAATACGCACTGCCCAGCTCTTGTTTCCAATTGTTTCGCTAAACCTTTTCCACCCATGGCAAAAATCAAAACAGATACTCCAGGGCGACCATCTGGCGTTTCTGAGGGTAATAAAGTACGCTCTATACCTGCTTCACAACCACAGGCAATCACCGATGTAGCAAAACCGGTCATGGCTTGTGCTGAAATCATTGCCCATTTTTCATTTTGGGCAGTGATAATCGCTCGCGTTGCTTTCATTGCAAAGGCTTCAGCAAAAGTCGCATCAATTGTTACCCCATTGATGATCATGTTTTTTCTCCCACGGTTGGATGCACCGTCAAACTACCCCGCCCATCTTCGGTTATTTCATCATCGCTAATGGTAAAGTTTCCTACTTTCATAGTCATAAAGCGGTCAAAGTATTTCTTCAAATCTTTTTCTATCGATTTATCATAATCAGGTCTGACTATATGGGTGGTTCCCCAGACGACTTTAACCACCTCACCATCTTTAACCACTAATTCTCCATCTTTAAAAACGTAATCTGGTTTTTCAAACATTTTTTCACGGTTATCATTTTCAGTGTAAACGGTAATGTCTGCAAAATCACCTTTGCCTAATGCGCCTCGATTTTCTAGCCCAGTAATTTTAGCTGCACCGGCGCGTGTAAGAATAGCGATTTCCTGCATAGAATATTCACGGTCAATGGCACCCAATGTGGTCATTTTTTGTGCTTCAGGATGGATGGTTGCCAACATATCATTGCGAAAACTTTTATCCATTAACAGTCGAATTAAATGCGGATATGAGGTAAAAGGAGCACCATTAGGATGATCTGTAGTTAAGAAAATACGCCATGGGTCTTTAACCAATAAAAATATTTCCAGTCCAATCGCCCACTGCAATGCATTAACAAAATTCTGATCTTTATATTTAAAAGGTACAAGACCACAACCGGCATCACATTCAATATCCATACAGACCCATTTATTAGGCGATGAAATCCCGCGATTGGCATACTGACGTTGATTATCACCCGATGCAGTAATGGTTTGACCAAACATGATCTGACCGACATCGACCGATACGTTGTTATTTTTATTGATGGCTTCTGCAAGCTCTGCACCGCCTGAAGAAAATTTAAAATCCCCTTCTGTGCCATAGCTATGGAACTGAACATGGGTTAAATGCATGGGCAAGCCTTCAACACCTGCAATGGAATCCAGAGTGGTTTGAATATTACCTGGCACACCCAAATTACTACCATGAACATGCAAGGGATGCGATATGCCTAATTCCTTAATGGCTGTAGCCAGGGATTTTAGAATTTGCCTAGGGGTGACATTGTAATGGGTATTATTTTCATCTAGGTCGAGCTGTCGCTGATTAAATTTAAAAGCACTGATTCCACCAGGATTAACCACTTTAATCCCCACACCCTGGGCAGCACGGAGTGTCCATGCCACATAATCATTAATCGCTTGTTGATCCTTATTAGCTGTCATCATCCGTAAAAAGAAATCATCACTGCCCAGCATCACATAGCCGCCTTTATCCAGCATCGGCGTATCACCCATTTCCATATGTGCTTGTCTGGCATTAATCGGTAATACAGCAGGTTCAAAGGCTGCGGTATAGCCCATTTCCGCATAACGATAGCCCGTAGTAAAAGTACTGGGCATACCATGTACTGTACCTGCACGTTTAATGTTAGTATGCGCTACGGGATCAATACGGTGACTCTCTGGCATCAGCATTCTGGCAATATTGCCCTTACCACCACCAATATGCGTGTGTAAATCAATGGCTCCTGCCATCACTATTTTTCCACCGATATTATATTCTTGGTCAGGCGCAACATTTCTTGGCTTAGACACAATCCGTCTATCTTCAATGTAAATGTCTTTTTTCTTGCCATTGACTTTATTTGCAGGGTCATAAACGATACCGCCAGTTAGTTTTGTCAACATATTAGCTCACCAATCCTTGTTCAATCGCGGTTAATACTTCTGCCGTACTCGGCAAACCTGAGTCTCTGAGTTTTTTTAAACGGATAGCCACAACATTATCCAAACGATAAGCATGTCCTGCATGATCAATTCCTGGAGTGCCTACTGGTATAAAAACATCAGGTTCCTCTTTAAAAGTCATACCAGAACGGGCAACGACAATCGTAGGTATCCTGCCCCCTGTTGGAGGTGTGGCACTGGAATTAAAGGCTTGCACCCAAACAAAAGCATCCACTTCGCCATTATCAAACATTTGATTAATATCATAAAGAAAAGGATCGTATTCAGGAATATCACTAGAAAAACGCATTCTAGCGGGATAGCCGGTTTGCCAACCACAAACTTGATTTGCTGTTTGATCACCTTCTTTACCGCCTAAAGGGAAACCTGAACACCTAACACCTGATGCATTAACTTCTTTAACCAATTCACAAATTGTCTGAACAGTGAGTTCTGCCTGAGGAAAATCAAGAGCACCAGCCGCCCATGTCACCACACCATAAGTTGCAGCTTTTAATTTATCGGCAATCATCTGTAGATCAGCAACTGCAATACCACCGACTTGTTCAGCAATAACAAGATTTTCTTTAATTAATGCTCTTAACACGGCAAGCACTTCTGGTAAATCCACATCAGCACATTCTAAAACTTGTGCTTTTATTTTTTTAGGGGATGTCGAGGCTTTACCCGAAGGTGCTTTACCTATATATATAATCTCTCGTGCGCTGGTATCATCCAGAAACATAGATTCTTTATTCCACAGATAACGCGGATAAAAACGAGGGGCAAAAACTTCAAGATCACAAGCGATAACCACAAATAAATCACATCTATTTTTTATCTCAGCCAAGGTGGTATTCATCCAGCCTGAATCTTGCAGAGCAAGAAAGTTAGCTCGTGCTTTAGTAAAATTCATATTATCAACCACAGCACCATTACGATCAGCTAAAGCCATTAAAGCCCGCATACCATTAACATCTGTAGCACAACCGCCAATGACAGGTTGATTCGCATTCCTTAAAATCTCAGAAGCTCTAGTGACCGCCTGTTTAAGGCTCACTTCCTTACCATCAATTCTAGGACTGGTATCGGTAATAGCTTGCTCAAATGCAGCTGTATTTACTGCACAGCCATTTTTAGATACTTTTATTGAAACACCATTAACTTTAATAGCTAAATCGTCCGTACCTATACCACAAAAAGGACTGGGGACTTCAGTAATTTCTGTCATAGTTTTTGCCTTTGGAATTAATTATTATCCTTTTAGAGTAGCATTATTATGTATTTTATTCCAAGTACAAGAAGCTCAGCTAAAATCATTTTAAAAAATCAATTAAACTATGCTATATAACTTAGCCAAAATAGGTTATTTAACCTATTTTATTGTTGTTATTAATTTATCCATTGTTGAAGTATATTTAATAGTCATTTAAAAACAATGTGTTATTCCAATCTTTGGAAATTAGGCTTAAATATTGCTAAACAAGCTATTTTTAAGTTTAAAGATTATTCTCATGTTAAAAAATTTGATACCATTTTTGCTTACTGCTCTTCCTTTTGCAGTATTTGCTGACCATGCATCCATTAGTTTAACCGTGGGTTCTGCTGCCCCTATTGCCACAGAATCAGGACTAACAATGCCTCAGGGTAGTTTTTCAAGCAACATCCGCTCCGAGCTTATTCGTCTTGATGAATATTCAGATAGCAAATTACAAGCATTACGTGAAGCGGATGAAGATGCCGATTTACATAGTGTTGAATCATTATGGAATATTTCTATTGGTGCAGCTTATGCCATTACCGATGATTTTACCCTTGGCTTTAGATTACCTTTTATTATAAGAGACAATATTAGAGAGCCTGCACATGGACACGATGATGGTGACGAACCCGATCATCACCATGATGAACCCGCCGAAATTGAATCATTAGGCAATGTTGAAGGCATAGGTGATCTCACTGTATTTGGTCAATATCGGTTTTTTCAAAATAAAGGAACCCATGTCTCTGCATTATTTGGTGTAAAAGCACCTACTGGAAAGACCAGTCGACATTCAGCGGATGGTGAAGAACTGCTTGAAACCGAATTCCAACCCGGATCGGGTTCTTGGGATGGCATCATGGGCTTGGCTTTGACTCAACAATTTGATGCTTTTTCTATTGCAGCCAGCACTGTCTATACTGTCACTTCTGAAGGCGCTCAAGAAACAGATCTTGGCGATATTTTTAGTTACAATGCGGCCCTTTCCTACCGCTTATTTGGTAGCCAAGGATTGAGCGACCAAACAGCAAAACTTACGCTAGATACTATTTTAGAAATCAATGGTGAATGGCGTGATTACGAACAAACGGATGGTAGAAAGGATAATAACTCCGGAGGCAATATCATTTACATTTCACCAGGGCTACGAATTACAGCAAGTAAATATATTAACTTGGGCGTATCTTTTGGTATCCCTATTGTGCAAAATACTAACGGTGACCAGGTTGAACCTGATTATCGTATCATTAGCAGCATTAATGTTAATTTCTAATAGACTGTTTGTTAAATTAACGGCTATGTGGGCTAAGTTGCAATGCCCAAGACGGATAATATCACCATCTAAATAGAGGGTCGATTTAACTATGCCACTACATTATTAATTAAAATCCTATATGGGTATTAACAAACCACAGGTTTTAAATTGTTTTCACTTTTCTTTTCGATACTGTTGACAGCATGGATGCTGTCGCCAAGGCTACATGGGCGTACCTACGCCGTGTCTTGAAAATATCAAGGGGTCAGATACCGTCTTAAAAACCAACCCCAATCCCAACATTTTTTAACATGTTCCACGCAACTTCCTATCTATCCTAATCGGGGCTTTGCCTCAAACGCATAAGTATTTATGGAGATAGTAATATAATGCCTCCACAAAATCGCTCAGACTTGTTAAAACCTAACTCTAAATACAGGAGGTAGTGAGTGTTTGAAAGTTAGGGGTTTATCATAAAATATTGTGTCTTACCCCTTGATTAAGGGTAAGCTAGCTTTTTACATGTTGAGGAGATTAATCAATGAGGATAAATATGCAGAAATTCTTAATAGTAGGATTGTTTTGGGCCCTAAGCTCAGGGGCGTTGGCGCATCAAACGGCAGCACACAAACACGCACCTCTTGTTCCTATTCCAGAGTATGACAAGTCTTATGGTGTTGCTGGTGGCGCAAGCGCTTATCAGGGGGCAATGGCTTTTTTATCGGTGCTAAGCGAAGACGAAAAGGCAAAAATTATATATGCGATTGATGCCAAAGCGCGTGCGGGCTGGTCTAATCTTCCTGCGAAGATGGTGAAGCGTGGAGGGTTAAAATTGGGCGATTTATCCGACCAACAAATCGCTGTATTATTTAATTTTTTGTCGGCTTCGCTGAGTGAAGATGGATATCAGACTGTCGCTGAAACATTGGCAGCCGAAGCAGTGTTGAGCATGGACAAAAAAGCCAAACGCTTGCAGTGGAACCCAAAAAATTATTGGCTAGGTTTTTATGGTACGCCATCATCGAAGGGGCAATGGGGGTGGCAGTTTGGTGGTCATCATCTCGGCATTAATATGGCCATAGAAAACGGGGTGATCAGTAGTTTGTCGCCGACTTTTGTGGGCACCGAACCAGCGACCTTTGAGTATAAGGGGCAGCGTTATGAACCCGTGCGCGATATGCATAAAGCAGGCTTGGATTTATTGCATACCTTGAGTGCATCACAACAATTGTCGGCGGCATTGTCTGAGGGTTTTCGAGACATTATAACTGGACCGGGCGAAGACGGTTTTATTCCTGATCTTCAAGGCACTCGCGTGGCAGATTTTTCGCCCGAACAAAAAACAATGTTGCTAAACACTATTCGTCAATGGGTGGATATCCAGCCTGATGAAAATGCGACATTGCGCATGGTGGAATTAACCGCAGAGTTGGATGATATGTATTTTGCATGGTATGGAGAAAAAGATGGCACTGGCGATAACTATTTTCGTATTCAGGGGCCGACTTTAATTATTGAAATGTTGTCACAAGCGAACAATGTGGGCGCAAGCACGCAAGGATTGGGACATTATCATACGATTTATCGCAACGTAACTAATGAATATGGTGGGCAAAAGAAATCAATTACTCTGACCCCTTGATTTTTGACCCCTTGATTTTTATTACTCTGACCCCTTGATTTTTAGGATTTTTAGTATAAGATGATGAAGTTCGTTAGCAATAATAATTCTAGGTCTTCTTGGCATGAGGTAGTGAGTGTTTGAAAGTTAGGGTTTTATCATAAAATAAATTACTCTGAACCTCCCCTTGATTCTTGAATTTAGCCCACAATACTCTCTGTAAAACCCAGTTGACTGATATGAATATATCAGGAATAAATATTAATAGTGATGCAAAAAAATAGAATTAGTGATGTAAAAAAAATAGGATTAGTTGTTGGTATTACTGTTCCAGCTATTATTGTATTGTTTACCAATATGGGTGCGGATTCACCAGAAGCTAGTCTGCAGACCACCAGAATGGCTGCTATTGCAGTGATGATGTCAATATTTTGGATCACAGAAGCCATTCCTTTGGCAGCAACAGCACTCATTCCACTTGTTCTTTTCCCCTTCTCAGGCATAGCATCAAGCAAATTGACAGCGGGGCAATATATGAACTCAACAGTTTTTCTACTGATTGGTGGGTTTATGATTGCATTAGCCATGCAACGATGGAATCTACACAAACGTATCGCACTGAATGTACTGGCTTTATTTGGTGGACATCCTTTGCATCTTGTTATTGGTTTTATGCTGGCAACAGCTGGACTTTCAATGTGGATTTCAAATACAGCAACGACACTAATGATGCTACCTATTGCCTTAGCTATCATTTCACGCTGTGAGCAATTTATGTCTGCCACTGAAATGCACCGTTTTACAGTTGGTTTACTGTTAGCAATTGCATACTCAGCATCAGTTGGAGGCATGATGACTCTAGTTGGAACACCACCAAATTTAGTGTTTTCTCAGTTCTATCAACTGGTTAATGATGAGTCTATGGGATTTGCACAATGGATGATAATTGCTGTTCCCATTGGTTTAACTATATTGTTTTCTGTTTTTCTTCTCATTACCCTATTGTATTTAAGAAAACTACCGAGTGAGGGACATTTGAAACAAATGATTGCCAGTGAAAAAAATGATTTAGGAAAAATAAGTTGTGCCGAGAAATCAGTATTACTTATTTTTGTCAGTACAGCGATACTTTGGATGACTCGGAAAGGCATTAAAATCGGCACTGATTTCAGTATTGAAGGTTGGGCAAGCTATTTGCCTTATGGCAAATTAATAGATGACGGTACGGTTGCTATAGCAATGGCTACACTGATGTTTTTTATTCCGGTAAAAGGGGGTGAGCAAAGGTTACTTGATAAAAAGGTCTTTGCAGATTTACCTTGGTCAATAGTATTGTTGTTTGGTGGCGGGTTCGCATTAGCTTTTGGGTTTTCTGAAAGCGGTTTGTCGGTTTATCTGGCAGAACAATTGCAAAGTCTGAAAGCCGTATCTTTACCGGTACTGATTTTAACTGTTTCTACTGGTATGAATTTATTAACAGAACTCACCTCAAATACGGCAACAACGCAATTGGTGATGCCTATTTTAATATCCACGGCAAAAATAATAGAAGTTTCTCCAATCTGGCTCATGATACCTGCTGTATTATCCGCATCGTGTGCCTTTATGTTTCCGGTCGCCACGCCGCCAAATGCCATCGTTTTTGGTAGTGGTAAAGTGAGCGTATTAGAAATGGTAAAAACAGGATTTATTCTTAATATCATTTCTATACTAATAATCACTATAATGTCATTTATCTTAATTCCTTTGCTTTAGGCGTAAGCATGTGGGTTCAAAAACAAATAACACCAAATATCAAGGGGTCAAAAAATCAATTACTCTTGTATCTTACCCCTTGATACTTGCCCCCTTGATTCTCCACGCAAGGTCTCTGGCAAATTGTTTTTCTAAGACTTCATCACTGAGGTTATACCAAGCCCGAAGAATAAGAATCTTAAACATCATCAATGGCGGTAGCTGGGTGCACCTCGCTTGGATGAATAAAGGTTTTACAGGGTTTTTTCTATTGCTTTCTAGTTGATGATGTTATACACATCATCAAGTTCTGATAAGGATTTGTGCTGAACAATAAGCGCATCTGCAAATGCGTTTTGTTATGTGTTTTTCCAAGACATCTTTAATATTTCTGTGGTTGTTTTAGATAGGTATCACTTTACCAGATGCGTGGTTTCTTGATTTTTTAATGGGTTGATTTATGCAAAGGTCTCATATAAGTTAAAAATTAAAGAAACTATTATAATGACTTGTATGACAACCGTTCAACAATTGCAACACGTTCTGCCTAAGAATATTGTCCTAACGGGCGAGGAGAATACCCGACCGTTTGAGTGCGATGCCTTGAGTGTTTATCGGCAAAAGCCTTTGGCGGTGGTACTGCCTGAGAATATTGCGCAAATTAAACAGACTTTAAAAATCTGTCGGGAAAATAACACACCCGTGGTCACGCGTGGTGCGGGAACGGGTTTAGCAGGCGGAGCGATGCCGTTGGAAGAGTCCATTGTTTTAGGGCTTTCAAAGTTAAATAAAGTCAAATCAATTAACACAGAAAAACGCTTAGCCGTGGTTGAGCCGGGGGTCAGGAATATCGCTATTAGTGAGGCAGTGGCTGAGTTTAACCTATATTACGCACCCGACCCTTCTTCACAAATCGCTTGCACCATTGGTGGCAATGTAGCAGAAAATTCGGGCGGCGTGCATTGTCTAAAATACGGCTTGACAGTACATAATGTTGAAGCCGTAAAAATACTCACAATTGATGGTGAGGAATTAAATTTAAGTCGCGAAGATGAGGGTTTAGGCTTATTGGCATTGATGAATGGCTCAGAGGGTTTGCTTGGGGTGATTGTTGAAATCACCGTCAAACTCACGCCAAAACCTGAGCTGGCGCGCGTGGTGATGGCGGCGTATGATTCAGTCAGAGATTGCGCCAATGCCGTAGCTGAAATTATCAAAGCGGGCATTATTCCTGCGGGTTTAGAGATGATGGACAAATTTGCCATTGAAGCTGCCGAGGGCTTTGCACAGGTGGGTTATCCGTTAGATGCACAGGCGTTATTGCTGTGTGAATTAGACGGCACCGAGCAGCAAGTGCAAACCGAACTTGATACCGTATTAAAAATCTTATCAGGCGCATCAACCTTAAAAGTATCCGAGAGTGAAGCAGAACGACTAGATTTATGGAAAGGGCGCAA
>QPIL01000105.1 GCA_003666325.1 Methylococcales symbiont of Iophon sp. n. MRB-2018 | reverse complement strand
TAAATAGTAGTCTTTATCAGCATCACAAAAGAAAACATCACCACGGCGATTGCCTCTCTGGGTAATGTGATGTGGGATATTAGCAAATACGCTTCTGGCTTGTCTTGGCATAGGTGTATTTTAACAGATAAAAGGGTAGCGTCCCCTTATTACCCCCCCTTATTACCCCAAAGGGTAGCGTCCCCTTATTACCACCCCTCCCTTATTACTCCTCCCTTATTACCCCTCCCTTATTACCCCCTTATTACCAACAGGATCTTTTTCAGTTTTATCCAGTGTTTATCTGCAAATATTTGTATAGGTAGCATTTGCTAAATTAGTAGAAGGATTAAAGGATAAGACAGCAACAACTGATTAATAGATGCGCTCTTAACTTTAACTGTTCTGTTTTGGATAATAAGGCCAGTTCTTAACATGTAAATATTTTCTAATGGGAGTCTTAATAACCGAGACGCATAAAGCGATAGAAAATAAACACCAAACAGCGGCATATTCATTAGGGTCGTCAGTTGTCACATCTGAAATAAAAGGCCCAATTAAATAATGAAAAGCGACAAAACGCCAGGAACCATACATAAGCGGCAAGTAAAAAGCAGCTAATGCATAAGCAAAAACATGTAACCCCCACTCATAACCAAACAGCCAATCTATAGGCTCAGACATCAAACCATTCAATGGTAATTGCCAAGCAATATGCCAGTCACCCGAAACAGAACAAGGCTGAGTTCCACAAAAACCTTCAATACCAACAACACAGGCACCTGCCCAATCCATAGGGTATAGTTTAACCAGCATGGCAACGGTACTCATTCCACATAAAGTATAAACTACCGTACTAATTTTATTTTTGACACTTTCAGGAATAAAGTACATAGCAACCATATTTACAAAAAACGGTTGAAATGCTACATGGATATATCCAAACAAAGTAAGCACCTGATTAGTCGGATTGTCACATAAATCTATCCAGACATAAGTAAAGGCCTGTAACAATTCCATTAGGGCAAAATAAGTTAATGGAATCCATAATTCTTTTGACTCACCTTTATTGGCTATATAAGCTGCTGTTGCTAATCCTCCGACAGCTAATACAGCGGATGCTTCACCACTCCAACACATAAGATATGACCCTCTTTAAATTTATTTTAATAATGATACTTTTTTGAGAAAACAGGGTTTTAAAAGTAGCACTGATTTTTCTTATCCCACATTCTATGGTTTCATCTTTGGGTGTAATACCCTGTTTATTTAAGCTAAAGCGGCTTGATCAATATAAATATCAACACCAGCACTTGGTGCAATGGATGCCACAGGAAGATTGACACCTTGTTTCCATTGCTTAACGGGTTCACATTTAGATGCACCAGTAACAATAAAAAACAATTGCCGTGTATTGGCCAAGGTTTTTGCACTTAAAGATATTCTGTCAGAAGGTGGTTTAGGTGAATTATAAACTGCATGTACAGTTTCATCTTGATCATTAATATGACCAGGAAATAAACTTGCGGTATGGCCATCTTCACCCATGCCTAATAAAACTAAATCAAACTGTTCAACTTTGGCAATAGATTGACGATATTTTTTTGTGGCTTCTATAGCACCCAATTCGGTGGGCATAGTAAAAATATTTTCTACAGGTATATCCGTTTTAGATAACAAAGCGTTAGTTGCCATAGTGCTGTTTCTTTCACTATTATCCGCAGCTAAACAGCGTTCATCACCATAATAAATGTACCATTTTGACCAGTTTGTTTTTGCATGGGCTAGTAATTGGTAAACTTTTTCAGGGGTACTTCCTCCCGCCAAAACAAGATGAAAGCATGCTCTTGCAGAAATAGCCTGTTCAGCACTTTGTAGAATTTGTGTACAAACGGCTTGTGCCACTTGATTAGCCGTAGCAAATGGATGCCATTGATTAATTATTTGCATGTTCTATTCAGGTTCTGGAGTTAAACTGTGGCGCCAACGATGGCTTTCCTTGTCAAAAATTGCCCTTGAAGCTTCAGGCCCCCATGTTCCAGCAGGGTACGTTTCAATAAATTCGCGTTCTTGCGCCCATTGTTGTATTACTGGATCTACAATTTTCCAAGCATATTCTACTTCATCTGATCTCAAGAAAAGAGAGCTGTCACCTTCAATAACATCTAGTAACAAGTCCTCATAAGCATCAGTATGATGTTCCCCTTCTTGACGATAGCTTGCGTCAAGACTGGTCACACGAGTTTTCATTTCTAAGCCTGGTTCTTTAACTGTCATTTCAACGCGAAAACATTCTTCGGGTTGAATGCCTAATAATAACCAGTTCGGTCGAGATGCATTAATGTGCGTATCTCTAAAAAATTGTAAAGGAGGCTGGCGAAAACAAATAGAGATAGTTGATTGTGCTTTAGCCATGCGTTTTCCGGTGCGCATATAGATGGGTACATCTTTCCAGCGCCAATTATCAATATATAGTTTTATAGCCGCATAGGTTTCTGTAAAGCTATCCTCGGGGACATTATCCTCTTGCAAATAAGATTTTACTCTCTCATTATCTATATTTCCGCTGGAATATTGGGCGCGGAAGGCACAGGCATGCACTGCTTCTTTGGGAATAGGTCGGATAGACTTGAGTACTTTAACTTTTTCATTGCGCAAGGATTCAGCTTCCATGGATGCGGGAGGCTCCATAGTAACTAGCGTAAG
The DNA here is from genome assembly GCA_003666325.1 of Methylococcales symbiont of Iophon sp. n. MRB-2018. Classification (GTDB taxonomy): domain Bacteria; phylum Pseudomonadota; class Gammaproteobacteria; order Methylococcales; family Methylomonadaceae; genus QPIN01. Next base: position 34,200 of record QPIL01000105.1, on the reverse strand, counting down.
TAATTGCAAAAGATGGCTTTGCAACATGTCACGCATGGCGCCAGAGTTATCATAATACTGCGCTCTAGTACCAATGCCCAACTCTTCGGAATGTGTAATTTGGATGTATTCAATATAATGTCGATTCCAAAGAGGCTCCATCATGGTGTTAGCAAAACGAAAAACCAGCAGGTTTTGTACAGTGCCTTTTCCTAAGTAGTGGTCTATACGATAAACCTGATCTTCTCGTAAATATTTGGCAATACTCTTTTGTAATGACTGGGCACTTTGTAAGTCATAGCCAAAAGGTTTTTCAATAACAACCCGACTCCATCCTGCATCCTCTTTTAATAGGTCAGATTTGCTTAATAGCTTTATGGTATTAGCAAAATCAGAAGGACTGATGGCGAGATAAAAAGCTTGGTTCTGTGGAAATTTTTGACTATCAGTTAAAGTGTTTGCCAGTGCAACATAGCTTTCTTGTTGAGAAATATCCCCTTTGTGATAGTGCATACGTTTGCAAAAACGTTTAAAGATGGCTTCATCAACACCGCCACGCGCTTTTTCTTCAAGCATATCGCGGACTTCAGACTGCCATTTTTGCTGATCCCATTCTCGGCGACCCAGTGCGACAATTTTACTGCCGTCTGGTAACAGATTTTCAACATCTAGGTGATATAAAGCGGGGATTAATTTAATTCGCGATAGGTTTCCAGTTGCCCCATAGATAACATAGGTACAGGCTTCTGCTTTCATTGTTTTTACCCTATGCGTTGTATGTGGATGATGCAGTGTTGCCACCTTGACCTGTCCAGTTGGTATGGAAAAATTCACCTCTGGGTTTGTCAAGACGCTCATAGCTATGTGCACCAAAATAATCACGTTGTGCTTGTAGTAAATTAGCAGGTAATCGAGCCGTACGATAGCCATCAAAATAGGCTAGAGCAGAAGAAAATGCAGGGGTGGGTAGATTAAGCTCAATGCCTAATATAACCGCTTTACGCCAGCCAGCATCTGCTGTTGACATGGCACTTGAAAAGAAATCGGCTAATAACAGATTTTCTAATTGTGGATCTTTTTCATACGCTTTTTTAATATCTCTTAGAAATTGACTGCGAATAATGCAACCACCTCTCCACATCAAAGCAATATCGCCGTAATTTAGATTCCAGTCATATTCTTTTGCTGCTTCGCGCATTAGCTGGAAACCTTGTGCATAAGAAATTATTTTTGAAGCATAAAGGGCATCACGAATGGCGTTAACCATGGCTTGTTTATCACCAGAGAATGGTTTTGCTTGCTTAGGTAAATGTTGAGCAGCTTTGATTCTTTCCTCTTTTTGCGCTGATAAACAGCGAGCAAAAACAGATTCAGCGATCAATGTAAGTGGAATACCCATATCCAGTGCATTTATCCCTGTCCACTTTCCTGTGCCTTTTTGTCCAGCAGTATCCAAAATATTGTTCACCAGAGGTTCGCCATTTTCATCTTTAAAAGCGAGAATATTGGCTGTTATTTCAACTAGGTAAGAATCTAAAACCCCTTTATTCCATTCAGTAAAAATAGCTTGAATTTCATCAATGCTAAGTCCTAAGCCCTCATGCATGAGCTGATAGGCTTCGCATATAAGCTGCATGTCACCATATTCAATGCCATTGTGTACCATTTTTACATAATGCCCAGCACCATTTTCACCCACCCACTGACAACAAGGGGCACCATCTACTTTAGCGCTGATGGCTTGAAAAATAGGTTTAACGCTTTCCCAAGCGTCTTTATTTCCGCCTGGCATAATAGAAGGCCCGTGTCTTGCACCCTCTTCACCGCCAGAAACACCAGTACCAATAAATAAAATACCTTTTTCTCTTAGATAGCTTGTACGGCGATTAGAATCGGTAAAAAGTGAATTGCCACCATCAATAATAATGTCACCCTCCGATAAGAAAGGAAGTAAACCGGCAATACATTTATCAACAACTTCACCTGCTTTAACCATTAGCATAACTTTACGCGGAACTTCAATACTGTTAACGAACTCCTCTAAGGAATACGTAGGCATGATTTCAGTTTCTTTTGCACCACCACGCATGAATTTATCGGTTAAATTTCGGGTACGATTATAAACAGCTACTTTATAACCATTGTCATTCATATTCAGAACCAGATTTTGCCCCATAACAGCTAAACCGAATAAACCAATATTTGCTTTCATTGTATTTTCTGTGTTAATAATTAAATAAACCGCTCAGGATACCATAGAAGCTATTATGCATTCCAATAAAACCAACGACTTATTGTTTCATTTTAGTGCGTATTGAATAGCCAAGCCTTAAAAAGACTCAGGACTCAGGACTCAGGACTCAGGACTCAGGACTCAGGACTAAAGACTAAAGACTAAAGATTCCTTGATTTTTGATTAGTTCTGGTGCGTGGAACGCACCCTACGGATCTTCTGGGGATAACCCTAGAAGTAGGGTGCGTTTGCCCACCAGGGATAGTGGAAATGCAATTAGGTAGTCAACCCTTAAAAACCTAAACCAAAAACCACCTCTATCAGCCTAAAAACAGCTAAATTCTATTTGATTTTAAGTTTTTATATGGCACAACAAAAAACTATGGTTTTTTATAAAAAAATAGCGTATTTTTTGCAAAAATAAAAAAATACCGACCATTACTAGCCACTTTCTCAAATTCCAGACACAGGCAGCTATTAATACATTAATCTCATCGCCAATCTGCCCTTTAAGCAGGTTTCTGGATAATCTAAAGTCTGCTTTAAGATGACCAATGATAGGCTCTATGGCTGCTTGTCTTTTACACAGTTTGTGCTTTTTATCGCGTTGATAGCGATTATCTTTTTTGAGTGCCTTTTTAGGCAGAATGATTTTTGCACCTAACACTTCTTTAGCACCAACATAGCCTCTGCTTGCTTGATAGGCTTTTACCTGTCTCGGTTGCTATTTTCATGAGCAATGGCAGACTCTAGGGTTAACACGCTCATCAGATAGATTCTCAAGCTGTTTAAGAAGAAGCAAACCCATCATCAGTCTAATGGGTTTTGAGGGTCTGCCATTGTCTTGGCAATAATACTTCTCAAAAGCATTATCAAAGACTGTCCAGTTAATAGTGTTGGCTAGCTGTATTAAAGGGTCTTTGGTGTCTAATTGGGAAAATAACTCCGAATGAAAGAGGTTTAGTTGCCCTGTGTTTGGGGTTGATTTTGTTAGCCTATTTTTATCAGCAAAACGGCCAAGAAATAAGTGTTATTTTACCAAATATTGGTTGATTTATCTATGGTTTTTGTTGGTTTTATTATTATAAATCAAGTTGTTATGGTGTTTTTAAGGATTGACTAGGTAGCCCGAATTTAAACTAAAAAAATGACCTTTAAAAACGCGGCTAGCTGTTTCCCCCCTCCACGTTTATTTGATTTATACTCCAAGTACTAACTTTATGCCTTCATTTAGGAAATTAATGTTCTTTGGATTTAATTTTTCTATTTTTTCAGTTAAAAACGTTTTGTCTAGCGTAATTAATTGGGATACATTCACAACAGAATCTTTACTCAGATTTGACTGTTTCTTTGTTATTTTAAAATTACCTGGAGCGTCTACTAAACGTAAATTTGATGTTACAACAGCGACAATTACTGTTTGAATAAGACTTCGATTAAATTCGTTTGTAGAAACAATAACAACTGGACGACGATAGCCAGGCTCAGAACCTCTTGGCTCCCCCATTGAAGCCCACCATACTTCTCCTCGTTTCACTACCAAATTTCCTTATCAATAGAATCTAACTGCATTGAGACCAATTCTTCATCTAAGCTTGATGAGAGTTCGTTATATACTTGATTTAAGGATTCAGTGACATCTCGATATTTATGTGTATCTAGATATTCAGAGATGGCTTTCGTAAATAATTCGCTACGAGAAATAGCTAAGTGATGAGCCATTATTTCTGCTGACTGAAAGATAGGGTCTGGAATTGATATTGCTGTTTTCATAGCCTCAGTATAACCAAAGTTATACCAATGTCAATTGTTTCTAAAATATAACGCCTGGATTCCTGCTTAGAACATGCAGGAATGACGGAGGGAGTGAAGCGGATCTTATACCCTGATCAACAAATAACTCTGAATGAAAGAGGTTTAGTTGCCCTGTATGTGGGGTTGATTTTGTTAGTATATTTTTTAAGAAAAACGACCAAGAAATAGGCGTTATTTTACCAAATACTGGTTGATTTATCTATGATATTTGTTTAATTTATAATAATAAACTCAACAAAAACAAGGGTCTTTAGTCCTGAGTCTTTAGTCTTTAGTCTTTAGTCCTGAATCCTTGTTATCCATGTTTTCAGTGTCGTTATATAACATAGGCGTTTCATTATTTAATACCACACCATTAATGGCTTCACAAATCACCAATTGATGATCTCCTGCCGCAGAATAATGATCAACGCGACATTCAATATAAGCCAAGCTATCAGACAGTGCAGATAAGCCGGTTTTAGTTTTTAGCCAATTAAACCCTTGCATTTTATCTGTAATATTAGAATGTCCAAAATGATCGGCTTCAATAAATTGCTCATTATTCAATACGCTGATGCAACAAACCCCACTTTCTTTTAACAATTTATAACTTCGATTTTGAGGATTAATACTAAAACAAACTAATAAAGGGTTAAAGGAAACTTGCATAAGCCAGGCAGCAGTAAATGCATTTTGCTGTTGTTTAGATTTAACGCTAATCAAATAAACACCATGTGTTATATTTTTCATTAACGATTTGGCATCACTTATCATGAGGTTTACTCCATAGTCATTCGTAAAGATAGATTGATAGCCTGGATGTGTTTGGTTAAAGCACCGATAGAAATAAAGTCTACCCCCGTTTCTGCAATTTCTCGGATATTCTTTAAACTAATATCACCCGATGCTTCTAACTCAATATTTGTATCATTTAATGAGACTGCTGTTTTCATATCGGCTAAAGAAAAATTATCCAGCATAATCCGGTCAGGATTGGCCAATATAGCTTGTTGATATTCATTGAGCGACTCAACCTCTACCTCAACAATGACGTTACTTATTTTTCTTGCCGCACTAACAGCCAAAGCTATAGATCCTGCGGCTATAATATGATTTTCTTTAATTAATACGCCATCGTACAAGCCTGTTCTGTGATTAAAACAGCCACCACAACTGACTGCATATTTTTGCGCATTCCTAAGTCCTGGTATTGTTTTTCTGGTATCTAACACTTTGCAATGTGTACCCGAAACAGCATCAGCATATTGCTTGGCAATTGTTGCCGTAGCCGATAATGTTTGCAAAATATTAAGAGCCGTTCTTTCGCCAGTTAATAAGTCTTTAGCAGAGCCTTTTAGCTCACATAGTAAAGTGTTTTTTTGGCAATAACTACCTTCTCGCTTAAGCCATTTAATAGTTATATTAGCATTTAAAATCTTAAATACACTATCAAACCAAGCTTGCCCACAAAGCACCATATTCTCACGGGTAGTAACGGAGGCACTGGCTTTAATTGTATCTGGAATAATGCTGGCAGTAATATCTCCCGTTCCTATATCTTCCTGAAGAAATAAACGAATCTGGTCAGTACAGGGTTGTGTCATAGCATTAAAAATGTGTTCAGTAAAAAGATTGCTCATTATATAAACTAAAGCAACTTCATACTTTTTAAAATGATCAGCCAAAAATCAAGGGGTCTTTAGCCCTTAGTCCTTAGCCCTTAGCCCTTAGTCTTTAGTCTTTAGTCTTTAGTCCTGAGTCCTTTTCATTAGTAAAGCAAACTTGACGGCTGTTGCCTCTGACGATAATGTGTTGAGGGATGCCAATAGGGCTAATGCGTGGTTTTCTTAGCAGGAATAAAATTAAATGGTTGCTGTATCTTGACTGAAAATAAGGCATTATACGGAAGGTGATTGCGAGAGCTATTTAACTAACACGCCCCTTTTATATTTGAACTATGAATGAAAAATTGCTGCAAATTGATAAACACTGGCTACTCAATATTAATAAAGTAGCTACAGAAAATTTTGATCAGCGTCCAATAGAAGAAGATATTTCCCTTATTGTTATTCATTGCATAAGCTTACCACCAGAGCAATTTGGTAATGACTTTATTGATCAATTGTTTTGTAATCAGCTAACTCCACAACAACACCCTTACTTTGAAGAAATTTATCAATTAAAAGTATCTGCTCATATATTGATTAAGCGCTCGGGTAAAATAACGCAGTATGTTGCATTTAATCAACGTGCTTGGCATGCAGGGGTTTCTGAATATAAAGGACGCAATGCTTGTAATGATTTTTCTATCGGCATTGAACTAGAAGGATTTGAAACAAAACAATATACCGAGCAACAGTATATGCAATTGTCTGCGTTAATTAGCCTATTGATCAATCACTATCCAAAGTTATCTGTAGATAATATAGTGGGCCACAGTGATATTGCAGGGGGAAGAAAAACCGACCCGGGTGAAAGTTTTGACTGGCAAAAACTCAATTCTGCATTAGCCAGTATTTAATTTTAATTCTGATAATCGATGAAAAAACCATTCGCTAAATTTGACCCTATAAAAACCGAGTTATTACCAGGTATTAATTTAATAGAAGCTAGTGCTGGTACAGGTAAAACCTATGCCATTGCTATGCTTGTGTTACGTTTTGTTGTTGAGAAAAATCTAAGCATTAAGCAGATTTTAGTCGTCACTTTTACCCAGGCAGCGACTGAAGAATTAAAAGATCGGATCAGGACGCGCTTGCTAGAAGCCAGACGAGCTTTTAACTCTGAGCAAGCAACGGTTGATGATAATTTAACAAAATGGCTTAATAGTTTACAGCTAGATCCACAACTTATTATTCAACGTATCAATCATGCTTTATTTGATATTGACCAAGCCAGTATTTTTACCTTACATGGTTTTTGTCAGCGTATGCTCGCAGAATATGCTTTGGAAAGCGGGCAATTATTTGATTCAGAGTTAACAGGGGATGTTAGTAGCATCAAGCAAGCATTAGCAGATGATTTTTGGCGAAAGCAAATTTATACCCGTACAACATGGGAGGCTGCCTTACTTACTTCGGATTATCAAACACCAGATAAATTTTTAGCTAGTGTTAATTTTATTACAACTGAATTAAAAGTGCTTCCTGAGTATGAAGATTTTAATCAAAAACTAACGAAGTTAAAGCAATTGCTTAAAGATAATAGAATGGCAATGGTTAATACTCTGCAACTTATTCAGCAATCACTCTCAGAAGGTAAATTTAAAAAACAGTTTAGTGATACCTTTGATGAAAGCAGTCAATCTCTTATAGACTGGATGGATAAAAACAACAATCTGCTCGCCGATTTTTCTATTTTTAGCGAAACAGGTCTTATCAATGCGTTGGACGGTAAAAAATTCAAAAAAAGTCAAAAAAACCCACAAACGAGTGAACAACAAAAAAAAGTTTATATCCAATCATTAGAGATAAACAACACTGTTTTTGAAACCGTTGATTATGCAATAACAAAGCTAAAACTAGCGTTCCGACGTGCTTTACTGGAAACATTAGGAGAAAAATTAGATAAAAAACTGGAACAGCACAATATTTTATCGTTTGATCATTTAATCAGTCGGCTTGATGCCGCTTTAAGAAATGAGGGCGGTTCAGCCTTATGCAATGAAATTAGACAATGCTACCAGGTTGCATTAATTGATGAGTTTCAGGATACCGATAAAAACCAATGGTTCATTATTTCTAAGCTGTTTCATTCAGCCAATCATTATTTATATTTAATTGGAGACCCCAAGCAAGCTATTTATAAGTTTAGAGGGGCAGATATTAATTCATATTTTGTTGCCCAGCAACAAGCAGAACATAACTTCACTTTAAGCTATAACTGGAGATCACAGCCGACTTTAGTCAATGCCATTAATGCGCTATTCAAAAAACCTAAGGCCTTTTACTCTGAACATCTCAAATTTTATTCCACTGAAAGTGCGCTGACGGATGAACAAGGCACATTAACGCTTAATGGAAAAAAAATTCCTCCTCTAGTGTTATGGCAACTTGAAAAATGTGATAAGAATTATTGGTCTGCAGGTAAAGCAAGTATTAAAATAAAGCAAGGCGTAGTCAATGAAATTCTAAATCTATTGAGTGCTGATTTTGTTATCCAAGAGCAGAGTGCAAAAAAAATTCAAGCAAAAGATATTGCTATCTTGGTAGAGACTCATGTCCAGGCTCAACAATTTCAGCAGGCTTTAAATGAATCAGGTATTACTGCTGTCATCAACAGCAAGCAATCAATATTCTCCTCAGCGGAGGCGACTGATCTTTATATTTTATTACAAGCAATTGCCCATCCTACGCATGACACATTAGTGAAACAAGCATTAGCTTTACCTTGGTTTAACCTCAATGGTCAGCAATTATTTCAACTGATTAATAATGAAGTTGAATATGATGCATGGCTCTCACGTTTTCAAAACTATTTTTTAAACTGGCAAAAAAATGGACTAATGACCATGATGCGCCACTTAATGACGCAGGAAAAAGTGCAGGAAAACGTATTCAAAGCAGATCAAGCAGAAAGAACAATCACCAATTTACAACATCTGATCGAACTCCTTCAACAAGCCATTATTGATGAGCATTTAGGAGTAAATAAAACCCTAGATTGGCTAGTTAGAAACATCACCACAGCTGAGTCTAGTAAAACAACAGCAGATGAGCAGCAATTGCGCCTAGAGAGTGATGGCGATGCAGTTAAAATCATTACCATGCATAGTGCCAAAGGCCTTGAGTTTGCAATCGTTTTCTGCCCTTTTTTGTGGCACCGTGGAACCCGCTTAAAAAAAGAAAAGCAGTTGATTAAATGCTATAAAAACCAACAAATGATTGCCGACCTAGGTACAGAACAGTTTGAATTACATCGCTTATTAGCATTAGAAGAAGAACTGGCTGAAAACATAAGAGTCTTTTATGTAGCAGTCACACGGGCAAAATATCGCTGTTATATTAATTGGGCTAATGTACGAAGTAAGGAAAAGGCCAATGATTCGGCGATGGCCTATTTACTGGATTGCGGCGAAGGTGATTTTTTAGCGCAACAAACACAATTAAATAGTTATAGTCTGGAGCAAGCAGATGCTTTTGAATATCGCCTATTAACAACGGAGCAATCACTGCCTGCCAATTATCAAACAGCAACAACAAGCACACCATTAGTTGGCAGACAAAGACAGCGATCACTATACACATCTTGGCAAATGAGTAGTTATACCTCACTTTCTGTTTTAAGCGCTTATGATGCAATTGATATCCCTGAAATAGCCACGGATAAAGCCAGAGAATTACTACTAGACAAAGTGCTTGAGCCTGTAAGTAATGATCTACCGCGTGGCGCTCATACCGGAAATGTAATTCATGATTTATTAGAAAATATTGCTTTTAATGCTTTAGCAGATAATACCGATATTAGTGTGCAAAGAGAGTCTTCCTGTTTGCGTTATGGATTAAAAATAGATGTACCAGAGAAATTGGATCAATTGTTAAATCATACAGTTTCTACATTATTAACAACGGATGACAGCAGTTTTAAATTAACCCAACTCAGTGAACAGCAATGTTTAAAAGAAATGCCTTTTTATTTACCAGTAAAATCGTTTAATACCAGCCAGATTAATGCGACACTAAAAGATTGTCCTAGCTTTCAAGCACTTTCTGAAAAAACTATCAGTGGTTATTTAACCGGCTTTATTGATTTAATTTGCCAACACCAAGGTAAATATTATGTGCTAGATTACAAATCGAATCATTTGCCAAACTATGAGCAAGACACCATGATTAAGTCCATGCGAGAGCATAATTATGGACTGCAATATTGGATTTACTCATTAGTATTGCATCAATATTTGCAAAATAGGCTGTCAGGCTACCGTTATGAGCAACACTTTGGCGGCATCAAATATTTATTCGTTCGCGGTATGGATAAAAATCTGGAAAATAGTGGCGTTTACCAGACTAGACCAGAGATCAGCATAATTCAACAGCTATCAGCGCAACTATTGCCGGAATAAGTTGAGGTCTCTGTAATAAAGAGTCTGAAAAAATGACTTTTTCAACACCTGGATTCCTGCTTAGAACATGCAGGAATGACGGAGGGAGTGAATCGGGCCTTATATCACGTTCAACAAATAACTCTGAATGAAAGAGGTTTAGTTGCCCTGTGTTTGGGGTTGATTTTGTTAGTATGTTTTATCAGCAAAACAACCATGCCTTTGGGGTCTTATCCCAAAACTCCCATCATTCACAAAAACCAATCAATTTAACCATTATTTTGCATAATCCACATCAAATTGGCTGCCCAGACTTTAACACCATAAGAAATTACCAAAAATCAAAGGGTCTTTAGCCCTTAGCCTTTAGTCCTGAGTCCTGAGTCTTGAGTCTTTAGTCTTTAGTCTTTAGTCTTTAGTCTTTAGTCTTTAGTCTTTAGTCTTTCGTCTTTAGTCTTTAGTCTTTCGTCTTTCGTCTTTCGTCTTTCGTCTTTCGTCTTTCGTCTTTAGTCTTTCGTCTTTCGTCTTGAGTCTTTGAATATTGGTTAGTTTGGTAGTGCAAGGTATAATTACTCATTTTTATAGAATTTTAAGCGTTATGAGCAAGCAAAGAAAAGCTGTGGCATTGATTTCTGGTGGATTAGATTCATTGTTGGCGGCTAAAACGATTATAGATCAAGGGATTTATGTTGAAGGCATTAATTTTTTTACTGGTTTCTGTGTAGAAGGACACACTCATGCGATTAGAAAAAAAGACAAGGCAACGCCCAAAAGAAATAATGCTTTATGGTCGGCAGAACAATTAGGCATTAAATTAAATATCATAGATATTATTGATGAATATAAAGATGTTCTGATTAATCCTAAACATGGCTATGGCGCTAATATGAACCCCTGTTTAGACTGCAAAGTCTTTATGGTGCATAAAGCCAAAGAATGGATTGAGGAAAATGACTTTGATTTTATTATTACTGGTGAGGTGATTGGACAGCGACCCATGTCACAAAGAAAAGATACCATGCCAGTGATTGCCAAAGAATCAGGTGCAGATGATTTATTATTACGGCCCTTATGTGCCAAAAACTTGCCGATAACATTACCAGAACGGGAAGGCTGGATTGATAGAGAGAAGCTACATGATTTTAGCGGTAGAACACGCAAACCACAATTGGCTTTGGCAGATGAGTTTGGCTTTGAGGATTTTGCCCAACCTGCGGGTGGTTGCTGTTTTTTAACAGACAAAAGTTATTCAGACAAACTGGTTGATTTATGGACGGCACGAGGTCGCAAAGAATATGATCTAGATGATGTCATGTTGTTGAAAGTGGGGCGGCATATTCGTCCTAAAAAGAACTTTAAGCTGATAGTTGCCAGAGAAGAAGGCGAAGTGCGTTTTTTACAGGGATATAAAAAAGAATTTATTAATATGAACTGTGCCAGTCATAAAGGGCCTTTGGCGATGATTGATGGCGAACCATCAGAAGAAGACTTGTTGCTTGCCGCGCAATTAACTGCACGTTATGGGCAAGGCAGGGATGCAGAATTTGTTGACGTGACCATTAGAGAAAAAGATGGAGTAGAGCGGCAGGTGACAGTCAAACCAATAAAAGCCGATCAAATCCCTCTACAGTGGATGATTTAGGTAAAAATATGGCTAAAGAGATATTAAATGCGAAGCGCTTATTATGTCCATTGCCTGTTATTCGTACTCAGGATAAAGTAAAAACCATGAATGCTGGCGATATTCTTGAAGTGATTTGTACTGACCCTGGTGTCATGCAAGATATTCCTGCATGGTGTCGAATCAATGGGCATAAGATACTAGAGACTATTTCTACTGAAATGGAATATACCATCATTTTACAGGTAGCTTAGTGTGGCTGAGATTTATAATGCTAGTCAGGTTTTAAAATTAAAGGCAAGAGTCACTTATGTCGGGGCTTTGATCAATATTTTCCTGGCAATCATCAAAGTGACAGTGGGTGTTTTGGGACAGTCTGCCGCCTTAATTGCAGATGGTATCCATTCCTTATCAGATCTGGTCAGTGACTTATTTGTCATTATTGCTATTAAAATGGGGAGTCGAGAAGCAGACCATAATCATCCCTATGGACATCGCCGTTTTGAAACCATGGCAACCGTGTTATTAGGGTTGGGCTTGATTATGGTTGCTGGTGGTATAGCTTGGGATGCACTAGAAAGATTGAATGAACCAGAGAAACTGTTAGTACCAAATAAAGATACCATGGGTATTGCCATTGTTTCTATTTTAGCTAATGAATGGTTATTTCATTACACCAAAAGAGTGGGTGACCTGACGCGATCAAAACTGCTGTTAGCGAATGCTTGGCATCATAGAAGTGACGCTTTTTCTTCAATTGTTGTATTGATTGGTATTGCTGCTGTTTTTTGGGGTTATCCCTTTGCAGATGCAATTGCAGCGGTCATTGTAGCGTTAATGATTATGAAAATGGGACTTTCCCTAGTGATGGAAAGTATTAATGAATTAGTGGACTCCGCATTGCCAGAGGATTATGTAAGAGAGATTCGGCGTGTGATCAAACAAACGCATGATGTACAAAGTATTCATTTTCTGCGTACTCGACGGATGGGAGAAGATGCTTATATTGATGCACATATTGTAGTTGACCCTCGTATTAGCGTGTCTGAAGGACACATGATAGGTGATAGAGTCAGGGATGAATTAAAAACAGAATTTGATGATGTGGTTGATGTATTAGTACATATTGACCCAGAAGATGATGAGTTTGGAGGGAACAATCAACAACCATTGACGCGAAAGCAAGTTCAAGTCTATCTGGAGCATTATTTAGCTGAATTTTCCCATACAGTTGACGAATTTAGAATCCACTATTTGGATGGCTTGGTTGAAGTGGAAGTCATTTTACCTCATGGCATGTTTACACATACAGAACAGATAGAGGACTTAAAAAAGCAATGTATATTAATCGAAAAAGAAATAGATAGAATTGCAAAAGTTTATGTTTTTTTTAAAGCGTAAACAAGATTAATTGTATTTTACAAAGCAATGGATTTATACCATTTTCAAGAATAAAGGGTATTAGTAACAGGTAAAAAATAAATGGCAGTAGGCAATGTTGATTTTCCTGAAATATTTAAGGTTTCAGGGATTAAATTAGGTAGCAGTAATGCAGGCATTAAACAAACAGAAAGAAATGATCTTCTCATTATAGAAATGATTGATGGGACGACTTGTGCAGGTGTTTTTACGCAGAATGCATTTTGTGCTGCACCGGTACATATTGCTAAAGAGCATTTACCAAAAATGCCTCGATGGTTACTGATCAATGCTGGTAATGCAAATGCTGGAACAGGTGAGCAAGGTATGCAGGATGCCAATGAGTGCTGTGCATTATTAGCCAGCTTAACAGATGGAGACTGTTCTCAGGTGTTGCCTTTTTCAACAGGTGTGATTGGTGAAAACTTACCCGTTGATAAAATTGAAAAGGCATTGCCAGCTGCGATAAATGATTTAAGAGAAGAACACTGGAATCAGGCTGCACATGCCATTATGACCACGGATACCTTTGCAAAAGCAGCTTCTGTGGTGATAGAAATAGAAGGGCAGTCGATAACGCTGAGTGGTATTTCAAAGGGTGCGGGCATGGTCCAGCCCAATATGGCGACGGTATTGGCTTTTGTTGCGACCGATGCAAAAATCAGCCAATCACTTTTGCAACAATGCTTGTCTGAAGCAGCGGAACAATCTTTTAATCGTATCACCGTTGATGGTGATACTTCGACCAATGATGCCTGTATTTTAATGGCAAGTGGTCAATCTTTAGCCGCTGAGATTCTGCCCGATAGTCAGAATTATGCAATTTTTTCAAAGGCAGTGAAAGCTATTTGTAAGCGTTTAGCAGAGTTGATTATTAGAGATGGTGAAGGCGCAACTAAGTTGATGCGGATTTATGTTGAACAAGGCAAAAACGATAAGGAGGCCTTGTTAGTCGGTAAAACGGTGGCACATTCACCTTTAGTCAAAACAGCTTTTTTTGCCAGTGATCCTAATTGGGGACGTATTCTTGCTGCCGTAGGTCGTTCTGGATTAGATGATCTTGATTTAGCTAAAATTGAAATCTACCTGAATGATGTTTGTATTGTTAAACAGGGCTGCCGTGCAGATACTTATACCGAAGAACGAGGACAGCAAGTTATGGACAAAGAAGAAATTACCATCCGAATTATTTTGGGGCGTGGAAATGCTACAGAGGAAGTTTTGACCTGTGACCTGTCTTATGACTATGTTCGTATTAATGCAGAATATAGAACTTGAAGTAAACAGACTTGAGTGAGTCAAAAGTGTTACATATTGCAGTCGGTGTTATTAAAGATAGTTCTGGGCAGATATTGATTGCTTTAAGGCGTGAACATGCTCATCAAGGGGGTTTATGGGAGTTTCCCGGTGGCAAGGTTGAGCAGGGAGAATCTGTTCAGCAAGCCTTGGTAAGAGAGTTAAAAGAAGAGCTTAATATTTCGGTACAGAACATGCTACCGTTGATACAAATAAGGCATCAGTATTCTGATCTAAAAGTATTACTTGATGTCTGGACTATTCAGGGTTTTTCGGGTGAAGCAATGGCATTGGAAGCTCAGAAAATACAATGGGTATTGCCTGACCATTTAACTAATTTTTCATTTCCTGCTGCCAATTATTCAATCCTGAATGCTGTTAGATTAACAGATGAATATGCCATTTTGAATGGTGTCGATGAGAATGTTCTGGCTGCCCAGTTTAATCGTTTATTAGCGGATGGCGTTAAAATGATTCAGATAAGAATTAAAACCTTAGCTGAGCATACGGTAATTAAGTTTTTTCAATGGGCGAAGCCATTGGCTAAAAAAAACGGCGTATTATTACTGGTCAACTCAGCGGTTAAAGGCGCTAAAAGAAGCCATGTAGATGGGTTTCATTTGACAGCAATTGATTTATTAGCCTTAAAGAAAAGGCCTGCAAGATTCTCATGGATTGCAGCATCTTGTCATAATCAATTGGAGTTACAACATGCTGAGACTATTGGTGTGGACTTTGTTGTACTTGCTCCTGTGCTAGAAACGAGAACACATGCAGATACAAAACCGTTAGGCTGGGATAAATTTATGGCATTAACAAAAACAGCTAACTTACCTGTTTTTGCACTAGGTGGCTTAAAAAGAGCAGACAAAGTAAAAGCAAAAAGGTTTGGGGCACAAGGCATAGCTGGTATTAGTGCATTTTTGGATTAGTAGGAGTGAAGTTTCCCCATTACCATTCTTAAAAGTAGCTATATAGAAAAACAAGCAAAGGAAAATAATTTTTAATCGCAACAATCTCATTATGAGATAATAGTATTTTATGCACATTGTCACTCGAAAGCGATTAATAGTATTTTCTGAAAAACACCCAAATACTTCTACTGCTTTGGATGCATGGTATCGAATAATTAAACAGAATGAGATACCTAATTTTGCGAAGTTAAGACAAATTTTTCCAAGTGCAGATAAAGTTGATAATTTAACGGTATTCAACATAGGTGGTAACAAAATAAGATTAATTACTGCTATACATTACAAGACTCAATATTTATATATTCGTCATGTACTGACACATAACGAATACAACAAAGAAAAATGGAAAAAATCATGAATAAGCAATTAGAGAATATTGTAAAAGTCTGGCCAACTATTAAAGCTATCTTTTCAGTTCCACATACAGAATCTGAGTATCAGGCTTTGGTTGAGACCTTAGATAATTTAGTTGATGAAGTAGGAAACAATCAAAATCATGAGTTAGCACCTGTAATGGAAACGATAGGAAATCTAATAGAAAATTATGAAAATCGAGAATACAAAATAAAAGAAGCATTTCCTATTGATGTTTTAAAATATCTCATGCAGGAGCATGGCTTGAAACAATCTGATTTAAAAGAAATAGGAAGCCAAGGTGTGGTTTCTGAAATTTTAACGGGGAAAAGGACTTTAAATATTGAACAGATTAAAAAAATGAGCAGTAGGTTTCAAGTGTCACCATTAGTGTTTATTTAGTCAAGCCTTAAAAATGGATCAGGACTCAGGACGGTAGGGTGCGTTTGACCGCCAGGGATGGTGGAAATGCAGTAAGATTGTCTGGAACAATCTCTGCTGACCGCACCAAAAACGCACCAAGAGCAGCAGAGTACGCACCAAGCACCAGAACCATAGTAGTTCTTATGCGTTTGAGGCAAAGCCCCGATTAGGATAGATAGGAAGTTGCGTGGAACATGTTAAAAAATATTGGGATTAGGGTTGATTTTTAAGACGGTATCTGACCCCTTGATATAACGTCAAATTCAGCGGTCGCGTTAGTACTCGGCTGGAATTATTTATTATGTGCTTTAATGGTTTATATCTCTAAATGTTAAATTAAATCTTGCTTGTTTTACTTTTTTTCTTTTAGGTGCAGAGTGTTGCCAAAAATGTTGCATTTCACCACTCATCACCAACAATGTGCCGTGCTTTAAAGGAATAGTTATTTTTTCTGATTTGTCGTTTTTTCTAATAATAAAGTCTCGTGTTTTACCAAAATTAACTGAAGCAATAATAGGGTTTTTGCCTAATTCTGGCTCTTCATCAGTATGCCAATTTATATAATCTTCTCCGTCTCTATACCAATTCATTAACACACTATTAAAATGTGTTTTTGCAACTTTTTCAATCTCATTTTTAAGATATAGCAAGCCTTTATTCCATTTTTTTGGTTGTAATGTTAGTCCAGAATATGTATAAGGTTTATCGCTATCGCCATACCATGCAGAATAGCGAGGCAAATAGACTTCTTTTCCATACATATTTAATTTATCATGATGCCAATCAATGTGTTTAAAATGAATTTTTGCTAATTTTTCTTTATCTATTTCTCTCCAATTAACAGTGGTGTAATCATTGGTATCATTTTCTAAAAAATATTCAACGCTTCTATCGCTAATCTTTTTATTAAAAAAATGTTCTGAATAAAACAATTTTCCATTCGGAATTTCTATATCAAAACCATTTAGATTTTTATTGCAGTGCAACGAATAGCCAGTTTTATCTGGTAGGTGAAATGGCTGTTTTTGTGTTTCTATATCGTCAAATAATTGCATATTTATATCGCCAATTTAAATACTTTTTCGTAGTTTTTCCATGGTTTATCAGGGTTGCTTGGATTGTCAATGGTTGCTCCCCTCTCAGATATAATTATAAATTTTTTATCAGACAAGTTATCTCTAAAATAGCCAATAAATTCATCTAACTTTTGATTACCTGACCAATAATCTGGGCTAACACATACAACATAGTTAACGCCTGTTGTTGATTTAATCATATTTTCATATATGAGTTTAATATCAAGTATGTTGGAAAAAATATGAAATGTTATATCCTTATCATTTGTTTTTAAACTATCTGCTTTTACTTCATTTAGACCACTATTGATTAACTCCATATTATCAATATTTAGACAAGATTGTATGTATTCTTTAGCCATATATAATGCAATTCCAGATGGTTCTATTAGTTTAATATTGCTAATTGAAAAATCTAACGATAGTGCGTTTAAATAATCAATTAAAACAATAGAGCCAATACCTTGACCACAACCATAATCAATAATTGAAATTTCTTTTTTGCTGATTTCGTTTAAGTCATCTATGGCATTCAAAGCACAATTCAATTTGGCTTGATGCATTTTACCAAATGCAAAAACATATCTATCCAATTCATCCTGATTTTTCAAAATCGCCTCACCGCCATTTAGTGTTTTATAGGCTGTTTCTTTGCGATTATCATCCCAACTATTTACATTTGTTACAATATTATTTCTAATTCTATCAAAACAACTCATGCTTTTCTTCAAAACCCCTCAATAGCCAATAGTATAGCGTGAGGGATAGCACATAACTATTTAGTCAACCCTTAAAAACCCAAACCCCAAACCCCAAATTTCAATCAAGAAAAGGCATTTAACCATTATTTCTGAACATACATTTTTTTGTTAAAACAGACATCGTGTTAATGAAAAAGCAACGTTTTCGGAAATTTGAATAGGTCGATTATTGTCAACAGAAGGTTTCATAAAGCGGATGGTTAAGCGATGTTTACCACCGCTGATTTCAGCAAAGCAGGACAATTTTTTTTCAATACTAACTATGAGTAGTTGATAGGGTTGTGTACTATCAAGGGATAATTGAAAAAAACCTGATTCAGCAAGTTCTGAAGTGGGAATACTACTTTGGCGGATAAAGTTGAGTATAAAATTGATGGCCTTGCGAATATCTACAAAAGGCTTTGTCCAACGCAATAAATCATCCGTTTGATTGCTATTATCTTGTTCTAGCCAGTAGTGGAACGCAGGTAAATCAAAAGAGCATGTGCCGCCAGGTATTGAGTTACGTTGAGAAATACTCTGAAATAAAGCACTCTCCATTACATTAATATCAATCTTGCCATTAGCCTGATATAGTTTTTTGCTGATAACATTTAAGTCGGTGAGTATTTTATCTAATTTTTCTGTGTTAACTGTTTGACTGTTGCCAATCCGACCTAGAATTTTTGAGTGACGTTCAAGTTCTTTAAGTAATTCAGACTTTATATCACTACGGCTAAAAACCGTCAGAATATCAAGTAAAACAGAAACAGTTGCACGTTTATCAAAAATCGTTGAACCACTCATAAAATGGTCATGTTGCAACAAAAGCTGTTCTAGTCTCATGAACACCCGCATTCGTTCATTAAGGGGAAATTCATAGAGTGTATGTGTTTTCACAGATTATTGTGTTCCATTACTTAATAATAAGTATTGATTGTGAAGCCTTTTTACTTGATCTGCAAGTCCAGAAATAGATTTTGAATTATAAATCACATCATCGGCATGTTTTAGTCGAAACTCACGAGAAACCTGACTATTAATAATTGATAAAACTTGTGCTCTCGATAATTTATTTCTTTCCCTTACTCTTTCAATTTGAGTTTCAACAAGACAGTCAACGACCAATACATGATCAACAAAAGAAATCATTTTGGTTTCCATCAGTAGAGGTATGCAAAAAATACTGTAAGCCGATGTTTGTTTGGCAAACTCAGCCAGCATTTTCTGATAAATCAGAGGATGAAGTATAGTTTCTAATTGTTTTTTTTTATCAGCATGGGTAAAGATAATCTCCCTGAGTTTATCCCTATCCAATGAACCATCTTGGGCAAAAACAGTATTGCCGAATGCTTGCTGTATTAAAGTAAGAGCTGTTTGTTTAGGAGCAACTAATTGACGGGCAATATCATCAGCATCAATTATCGGGATATTAAAATTCTTAAAAAGTGTTGCCACTGTTGATTTTCCACTTCCAACACCTCCGGTCAAGCCAATTTTAAACATATATTTAGATACCGATAAAAGCAAGATAAAACCCATTGATTTGCTCACCCCATACCAATGCCAACCATCCTGCCGCAGCTATGTAAGGGCCAAAAGAGATGGGGCTGTTTCTGTCTTTGTTGGCAAAAATAACCATTGCAATGCCTATAACAGTAGCCAGCAAAGAAGAAAGTAAAATAATAATAGGCAAGTATTGCCAGCCTAACCAAGCACCAAATAACGCCAATAATTTAAAATCACCATAACCCATACCTTCCTTGCCAGTGGCTAGTTTAAAAAGCTGGTATACCGTCCAGAGACTTAAATAACCAGCAATAGCACCAATAATACTGGATCTGGTGTCAGTATAAATTGAGAAAACACTTAAAAACAACCCTAGCCATAATATTGGTAGATTAATAGAATCAGGTAATAATTGCTGGTCAATATCAATAAAACTTAAAGCGATTAAAGACCAAGTTAATAGCAAAGCAAAAAACATAGCAGAACTATAGCCAAACTGCCAGGCTACGATAACAGAACAGATTGCAGTAAAACTTTCTATAATCGGGTAACGTAAGGATATATGTGTTTTACATTGAGCGCATTTTCCGGCTAATAATAAGTAACTAAAAAGGGGTATGTTTTGATAGGGCTTTATAGCTGCCTGGCATTTTCCACATTTTGAACCAGGGATAAACAGATTAAAGGGTGCAGATTCTTTGATAGCTTCTAACTCAAGATATTCTGTGCATTCTTTTTTCCAGCCTTGTTTCATCATAACTGGAAGTCGATAGATAACGACATTAAGAAAGCTACCAATAAATAAACCGATAATAAAAACAAAAGTAGTTAGTATCAGTGTTGAAGATTGAAGAATATTATTAATATCGTGCATCAATATAGAGAATTAGAAATTGTAAAAAAAGAGTTTGGATCTACTCAAAATTCAACACATTCCTGTGTTTGCATAGAGAAAATGAATGCCAGGTTTTAGCCTACAGCAGCCCCAAGTTTAAAAATAGGTAAATACATGGCAACAATTAAACCGCCGACAATGACCCCTAAAACAACTATGATAATTGGCTCCATTAAGCTACTTAGCTTGTCTACCAGATTATCGACTTCTTCTTCATAAAAATCAGCCACTTTATGCAACATTTTTTCAATCGATCCAGACTCTTCACCAATAGCTACCATTTGTACCACCATGTGCGGAAATAAGCAGGCTTGTTCCATTGAAGAGTGCAGAGGTTGTCCGGTTGCAACATCGTCCCGTATTTTTATTACTGCTTGGTAATAGATTATATTGCCACAAGCACCCGCTGTTGCTTTCAGACCATCAACTAAGGGAATACCAGCAGCAGACATGGTAGCCAGAGTACGGGCAAAACGAGCAACAGCGGATTTGTTGATAATCAGACCTACGATAGGCAATCGAAGCAATGTTTTATCGACAAAATGCCTGAATTTTTGCCAGCGTTTGTGAGCAATTACAGAAGATTGAAAAGTGACAAAAATGCTAACAATAACTGCCCACCACCATTTTTCAGCCCATTCAGACAAACTAATGACCCATTTTGTAAAAGGGGGTAAATCAGCACCAAAACTTTTAAATAAATCTTCAAAAGCAGGGACAACAAATATTAATAAGACAGCACTGACTATCGCCACAACAAGTAGGACAGCGATAGGATATGTCAGCGCCTTTTTAACTTTTTTCTTGATCGATTCTGCTTTTTCTTTATAGGTCGCTATTTTATCCAGTAAGTCCTCAAGAACTCCTGCTTGCTCACCTGCTTCAACCAAGTTACAAAAAAGATCATCAAAATAAAGAAACTTTCGTCTTAATGCTTCTGCCAAACTGTCGCCTCCCTCAATATCAGCTTTAATAGATAGCAACATTTCAGCCATATTTGGGTTTTCATGGCCTTTGCCAATAATATCGAAAGACTGTACTAAAGGAACACCCGCATCCAGCATAGTTGCGAGTTGACGTGTAAAAATACAAATATCCCCAGAGCTAATTTTTTTAGCTTTAACAGTAAATAAAGGCTTAGGTTTTTTCTTTATACTAATGACCTTAACGCCCATTTTTCGTAAATAGCTACGTGCGATTATTTCGCTTTTTGCACTGATTTGACCGTTGCTTTTATTGCCTGTTTTGTCCTTTCCTTGCCAGACAAACTCTATTTGTTTTACACCATCGCCCATATTTATTGCTCTGTTATTCTATTGATTTCTTCAAGGCTAGTTATGCCCTGCCGGACTTTGTCGAGACCAGAAGCCCTAAGATCATTAACGCCCTCACTTTTGGATAATTCAGACATTTCCATTGCATTGCCTCCGCTGAGAATAAGAGCCCGCATTTTTTCTGAAATCGGCATAACCTGATAAACACCTATGCGCCCTTTATAACCAGCATTACAATGCTCACAGCCAACAGCAACATAAGTTTTTAAAGAGCCAAGTTGGTCTTTTTTAAAGCCAGCATCAAGAAAAGTTTTTTCGGGATAATCGGCTTCTTTTTTACAATATTTACAGAGTCTTCGAGCTAAGCGTTGAGCCATGATTAGATTGACCACAGAAACAATATTGAAAGGCTCAATACCCATTTGCATCAATCGGTTAATAGTCTGTGGGGCATCATTGGTGTGTAATGTAGAAAGTACCAAGTGTCCTGTTTGGGCAGCCTTTACAGCAATGCTTGCAGTTTCTAGGTCACGAATTTCCCCAACCATAATAATATCTGGATCTTGTCTTAGAAACGCTTTTAATGCTTTGGCAAATGTCAAACCAGCCTTCACATTCATATTGACTTGGTTAATTCCTTCAACCGTTATTTCAACGGGGTCTTCTGCCGTTGAAATATTACGTTCAACCTTGTTTAGAATATTTAACCCAGTATATAGGGAAACGGTTTTTCCGCTACCTGTTGGCCCTGTCACTAGCACCATACCGTATGGTCGATCTATAGCAGCTAAAAAAAGTTCTTGTTGCTTGGGTTCAAACCCTAGTTTTTCAATATCTATTTCTGCACTGCTTGGGTCTAAAATACGCAAAACAACCTTTTCACCGAACAGTGTTGGGCAGGTACTAACCCGAAAGTCAATAGCCTTGTTTTTAGACAATTTCATTTTAATGCGGCCGTCCTGAGGGACTCGTCGTTCAGCTATGTTCATTTTTGACATAACTTTTATTCTGGATATAAGTCTATTGGCTATATTAGTTGGGGGGCTGGCGACTTGGTAAAGTATACCGTCACTTCTAAAACGAATGCGGAACTTTTTTTCGTAAGGTTCTAAATGAATATCCGAAACCCCTTTTTTAATAGAATCAAGTAAAATTTTATTAACCAAGCGAACAATGGGAGCATCGTCAATATCAGAACTATCATCATCCGCAGGTGTTTCATCAGCTACAGATATATCAATATTACCTAGGTCTTCATCAAGCAAATCATCCATTGATGAAGCGGCTGCCTCAAGTGCTATTTCAATGGATTGAGTTAATTTATTTTCTTCAACTAAAATAGTTTCAGTATTAAGCCGAGTATGAAATTTTATCTCATCTAAAGCCTGAAAATTAGTGGGATCAGATACCGCAATAAATAGGCGATTACCGCGTTTGAATAGAGGTAATACATGATGTTGTCTTATCAATTTCTCGCTCACAAGATCTACAGGTAAGTTTTTAACCTCTATACTATCTAAATCGAAAAAAGGCACAGCAAACGCAAGAGAAGCAAGAGAGGCAATTTTTTTACTGTCAGCAATATTATTTAAAACCAGGTGACTGACGATTGGGCATTGCTTTTTTTGTGCCTCATCAGCATGTGCCTTTGCATCATTTTCCTCTAAAACACCTTTTTCAACTAGGCATTTTAGAAGTCCGCCAAATTGTAATTCTGTTGGTGCTGTTGCCATGGTAAATAATAAATGAGGGTTAAGTTTTTAATAAGCAGTAAAGAAAATATAGATGAAATCAACCATTTGTCTACTGCTCTTGATTAGATTCTAATTTTGATTGGATAAGTTCTGCCCACAACATAATTTTGATGATAATTCGACATAAATCCCTATAGAGTATGCACATTACATACCCTGTATTAATAAAGTATTTTTTTATTCCCCCCTCGCCCCTACGTTTTATCAACATTCCCAAAAGGGGACGTTATGAAGTTCCCCCACTTGACTGGACACCATGTTGATAAATTATAAGCTTGTTTTTGTCAAAAGACGGCTTCGGTATGTATGAACCAATTCATGGCAGCGCACCTGATATTGCGGGCAAAGATATTGCCAGCGAGGGCGATACAGTTGTTGGTACAAACAAAATGGGCGACTTAGTGGTAAGCGTGTTGACGGGCAATAAATAAAGGTTTGAAAAATTGATAAAGCATGAAACAATGAAATGTAAATATTTTTTTAAAAAAATGAAATATAGAAAGGGTTGGTAATGACTAATAATTTTGAATCGTGGTTACAAGATGAAATAGACTTAGGGCTTAAAGATATTAAGCTTGCCATAGGTGGCGACACTTCTAATGCATCTGTCGCTAAAGCCAAAGAAGCAGTGATCCATATCCAAAAATTGGCAAAAGCTGGTTTTGTGGAGTCATTTCCGTGTGCAAACAACTATTCTGATGAATTGGTTGAATTGAATGACGCTTTAGAGTCAAGAACTTAGATATTGATGAAACCTTTTAAAAGCCACAAATATTGTGGCTTTTTTATAATGAAAAACAATGAATAATTATCATAAAACCTATAATGAATAATTATTATAAAACCACTATTGATAGTGCAATAAAACAAGCAAGAGCATTAACTGAAAATTTAAAAAGTCAAGATAGCACCCATCACTCTACACTTAATCCAATCTCTATTTCTGGAGAATTGCCCAGGAGTTTAACTAATCATAATAATTTAGTTTCGTTATTTCAATCAGAATTTAAGACAAAAATTACAGTTACTCACGTTCAACATAGCTCTTTCATTAAAGCAATTATTATGCGATACGACGATAGAAGTGAAATCTATGTAACAAGCAATAATTTTTGCTGGAAACGGTTTTATATTTGCAAAGAATTATCACAAATGTTGATTTATGAGGAAGAAAACGCCACCAATACAGTAGAGGATGTCGAAGAATTACTGCCTCATTTAATTAACAACCTATCAAGTGAAAGCAATGCAAAAATTAGCGCTGATTTAGCGGCTTATTTTCCTGCTATTGAATTTTTACTACCTCATTCTATCGTTCCAGATTTATTAAGACTACAGAAAAAAGGCTTTAGCAACAACTTAATCGCCAAAAAAATGTTAGTGCCAGAGAGTATTGTAGATTTCAGGCTAAGCATCGCTGGATGTGATTTGTTTAACTCTATTTAGAAAAATGAAAATAGTCATTTATTCCACCAATACTTGCTCAATTTGCGTCAAAGCCAAAGAATTACTAAATAAATTGAACTTGCCTTTTGAGCAAAAAATGATTGACGAAGACCGCGGACTAATGGCAGAGTTTTCAAAAGTTACCAATGGTGCGAGAATGGTGCCACAGATTGTGATTGACGATAAACATATCGGCGGATTTAGTGATTTAACTGAGTTACATACGGATGGGTTTTTCGACTAATACCAATTATCAAAATAAATCGCTCAGATAGTGGTTATAGTTGTGCCAACAGCAGGACATGTAGAGGCGAGCGGCTGCTCTTCCTCAGGAGGATTAAAAGCCCTCCCTTGCGGGGGAGATTCTAAATAAACCACTTTAATCATACAAAGCTCTTAAAAGCCCGCTCTTCCTCCTCCATCCCTAGTGGGCAAACGCATCCTATGGCTAAATAAACCACAGTATTAATAAAGTATTTATTCCCCCCCCCACCTAGCCCTTTCCCTCCGGAGAGGGCTTAAAATCCCAACTCCCAATTTATTTTTCTAACCCAAAAAAACTCTATTGATGCAGAGGAAACAGATACAATACCGTATTCAACAAATAAATACACCAATATAGCACTCATATTATCACCTTATGAGCACACTAAAAATAGTGTATTATCAATAAGTAGCCCCCTATTTTAGCAAACATATAAGGGGCTAATACAAGCACTATATTAGTATATTTATTTATTGAATATGATGAGACCTCAGCATAACGCATGAACGGATAAAAAAGGCTAGAAGTTTTCCCTCTTTCAGCCAAAATAACGCGCAATAGTCCACTATTACACTTGTATTTTGACTGAAACCTGAAAAATTCTATCGTTTTTTTTTCATCGCCAGAGTTATGCTGAGGTCTCATGATATAATTCCCTTCAAATTAATACCTTAAAAAAACCAATATGCTTGATTACCAAAAAGAATTTATTCAATACGCCCTTGGTTGTGGTGTTCTTAAATTTGGTGAATTTCAATTAAAGTCTGGACGAGTCAGCCCCTACTTTTTTAATACAGGATTATTTAACACGGGTAAAACCTTAGCTCGGCTAGGTCAGTTTTATGCACAAACCCTAATAGAATCAAAACTTGATATTGATGTTTTGTATGGTCCTGCCTATAAGGGGATTCCTTTGGCTAGTGCAACATCTATTGCTTACTCACAATTAAAGCATGATTTACCTTTTGCCTTTAATCGTAAAGAAGTTAAAGATCATGGAGAAGGCGGTTTAATTGTTGGTAGTCCCCTGCATGGAAAGATATTAATTATTGATGATGTTATTACAGCAGGCACATCTATAAGTGAATCGGTAGCAATTATTAAGCAAATGGGTGCAGAACCGGCTGGTGCTTTAATTGCTCTGGATAGGCAAGAAAAAGGTAAAAATGACAGCTCTGCTGTGGAATATATCAGTCAGCAATTTAATATGCCGGTAATAGCCATTATTTCACTTTCTCATATCATTGAATACTTGGAATTAGCAGACAATTGCTCAGAACAACTTGAAATAATTAAACAATATCGGTTGGATTATGGAATTTAAAGAACAGCTTCACCAATATACGCAGTGGCGTGATCAATTGATACAAGCTATTGAAATGTATCAAGAGTGGAGAAGTCATTATAAATTAAGCGAGTCCCATAGTATGGATACTATTTTAAATATTGTTAGTGGTTTAAAAAGTGACCGTATCACCTTGGCCTTTGCTGCTGAATGTTTACGCGGCAAAACGGAATTAATTAACTCGCTTTTCTTTGCTGAAACAGGGGCTTGTTTACTGCCCTCATCCTCTGATAAAACAACCATCTGCCCCACAGAATTATTTTTCGATCCTAAAGGTAGCTATATTCGCCTCCTCAATATTGAAAGTCGACTTGAAAATACCTCCCTGCTGGAGCTTAAACAAAACACAGACAGATGGACCCAAATAGATTTAGATTGCACCTCTCCCACGCAAATGCAGGAAGCATTTAAAGAACTTATTGCCAGTAAAGAAGTAGCTAAAGACGTTGCCGATAAATTAGGCTTATGGAATAAACCAGAAGCCGCAAAGCAAGATATTGTAGAACCTGAGACGGTTAAAATTCCATGTTGGCGGTATGCACTCATCAGTTTTCCACACCCTTTATTACAAGAAGGATTGTGTATATTAGACACTCCTGGTTTAAATACATTAGCTACAGAGCCAGAATTAACACTCAGTATATTACCGAGTGCTCAAGCCATTATATTTGTTTTGGCAGCAGATACAGGTGTTACCAAAAGTGATCTGGAAATGTGGAAAAACCATGTTTGTAGTTTCAGAAGTAATAAAAAACAAAGTTTAGCCGTTGTCATAAATAAAATCGACACTATGTGGGATGACCATGCAGGTGAAGATGGATATGAAGAGACCATTAAAAAACAAATTAAAACATCCGCTTCTATATTAAAACTCAATGAAGACGTTATTTTTACTGTTTCTGCTAAACAGGCTTTACTAGCTAAAGTTAAATCAGACACAGATTTATTAAAAAAAAGTCGCCTACCCAGTTTAGAAAATTATCTAGCGGATAATATTTTAAAACAACATCGCCAAATATTGATGGAAACAGTCGATAAAGATATTGCTTTATTAGTCTCTGAATCGTCCAAACTCACCGATGCAAAATTAATTAATGTCCAAAAACAACTGGCAGAATTAAAAAAATTTGACTTTGATAACACAGCAATGGTCGGTAAATTAATGGTAGAAACGCGAGACAGGCAAAATACCTATAGATCTAATGTTGAGAATTTTCAAGCCAGCAGAAAAGTATTGAGTATCCAAGCAAAAATGTTGATTGAGTCTTTTTCCAAAGACAAAATGGATAGCATTATCAAAGATACAAAACAGAATATGTCAAAAAGCTTAAGCACTTATGGGATAAAACAAAACATCTGTAGATTATTTGATGAGCTGAGAGATTTATTACAAAATTCTATTGATATTACTAATGAAACACGCGATCTTATTAAAGCTATTTACAAAAAATTTCAGAATGAGTATGGCTTTAAAGAAATTGAACCTCAACTATTTTCTATTAAACAATATCAGTTTGAATTAGAACAAATTTTTGACGAAGGTGAAGCCTTTAGGAATAGTGTAAAAACTGCAATGACAGGACAAAGTATGGTTATTAATAAACTGTATAGCACTTTAATAGCCAAAGCCCAAGAAATTGTAAAACAAGCACATAATGATGCTGGTACTTGGAGCCAAAGCGTATTAACACCGCTTATGTATCAAATAAAAGATCATAAAAAACAAATTGAAATTCGTCTGCAAATACTGAGAAAAATAAGTAATTCTAAAGGTGATGTAGCAGAAAGCATTACTCATCTGGAAGCTGAGTTAGAGCCTTTAAAAAAACAGCACGCTGAGTTAGCAGTAATTATTAAAAATATGCACTTTAGTGAGTATGTTGATGGAGCGACAGCTGGTGAGTAAGCATTAAGGTTTTTTAAAGATTAAATCCCATACTCCATGCCCCAGCCTTATGCCCCTGTTCTCAAATTTAGTCAAGGGCCTATAACTTGGACGCATAGAAAAGGAATGCTCGGCACTCGTATTAATCAGTTCTTTTGAGCGGGTTAAAATTCTTAACATATCCTTAGCGTAATGCTCCCAATCAGTAGCAGCATGAAAATAGCCACCTGAAATCAATTTCTTATTTAACAGGCTAAGAAACTCAGAACGCACAATTCGACGTTTATGGTGCCGTCTTTTATGCCATGGATCAGGAAAAAAAAGGTGAACAGCAAAGAGTGTATTATCTGCAATTTTATGCTCAAGAATATCAAAGGCATCATAATGATAAATTTTTACATTACTTAAAGCCTTTGCCTCAAGCAACATCATCAAATGAGCAACGCCAGGTCTATGAACTTCTATTCCTAGATAATTAAAATCTGGATTAGCTTCAGCCATTATTGCAAGACTACTGCCAGTACCAAAGCCAATTTCTACAATCAATGGTGCTTTTCGTCCAAAAACATTCTCATTGTCAAATAAGTCGAGGGGGTCTAAACAATAAGAGTCCCATAAGTTATCTATTGCTTTTTGTTGTCCTGCGGTTGCTCTGCCTTGGCGTAAATTATAACTACGGATTCTTTTTTTA
Source organism: Methylococcales symbiont of Iophon sp. n. MRB-2018 (assembly GCA_003666325.1). Taxonomy (GTDB): domain Bacteria; phylum Pseudomonadota; class Gammaproteobacteria; order Methylococcales; family Methylomonadaceae; genus QPIN01. The sequence goes on along the minus strand of QPIL01000105.1, from coordinate 5,181 downwards.
GGGGTGATTTTCACTGTTAAAAAATTGCTCCGAAGTATTATACAATATTCAAAAAATAACTAAACCAAACAACTCCATTCTCTACTACACAAAATTCTAACAAAACCATCCTCATTACCTATCTGTTTATAGTATTATTATTTTTTGAATTTAGTATAACTTGCTTTTTATTCCAATTTTCAATTTACTTCGGTATAACCTGCTTTTGATCTCAATTTTCAATTTACTTTATAACAGAGGTTCCAGTTACTTTGGCATAATACCATGTTCAATAATAAATGGTATAAGAGCCGTTTCACTCCCTTCATAACAGGAATGTAGGGGCATGTAGGGGCGAGGGGCGAGGGGCGAGGGGCGAGGGGCGATTCCCCTCGCCCCTACGTTTGTGAAAAAAAGAAATCCAAGGGAATGGACGTGCGATAACAGACTTGCAGAATGACGGTAACAGAGAAAAAAAATAAAGGGGTTTTCCTTGCGTTTTTTTACCACATTGTTATCCTCTTTAGTTATCTCGCTTGGATTAAAATCGCCAAGTACACAAATACAGAATTAAAAAAATGCTAAAAACAAATATTACCCACCTTATTGTTACTACCATGCTAGTGCTACTGGCATCGGGTTTTTTATTCAGCAGCGCCTCACAGGCAGACTCACACGACTCATTTAATACCGAATGGCGGATGCCTGCGGATGATCTGACCCTGACCTTCCCTAGTGAGGGCAGTTACAGCATTAATTGGGGCGATGGCACTATCGAAGAGGTTGCCGACAGTAACCCTACGCATACCTACGCCACTACTGGCGACTACACAGTCACAGCCTCAAACACCATCACCCGCTTTAACTTGAATAATGATGCCGAGAATAGAGCAAAATTAATAGACATACAGCAATGGGGAACTGCCGAGTGGACGAGCATGGAGCGTGCATTTTATGGTGCCAGCAATATGACCATGAGTGCAAGCGATAGTCCAGACCTTGCTGCGGTAACGACTATGTTCCTCATGTTCAGCGATGCCAGTACTTTTAATGGAAACATCGGCGACTGGAATGTTGCTGGGGTAACGAATATGAGAAGCATGTTCCAAAATGCTAGTGCCTTTAATCAAGACCTCAGCGACTGGGATGTTGCTAGCGTAATAAATATGGCATTGATGTTCAGTGGTGCCAGTGCTTTTAATGGAGACATCGGCGACTGGAATGTTGCTAACGTAACGAGTATGAGCCAAATATTCACCAATGCCAATGCTTTTAGCCAAAACCTCGGTCGTTGGTATGTTGATGAGACTGTTGCTGATCTACAAACAGAAAACCCTAACTATGACGGCGTTAATGACTTAAACGTACTTAGCTTTAACTTTGTCGCCCAAAATGCTGTTTTACGCAGTCAAACCCCAAGCTATGCGCTGGCAACGGGTGCTGCCGCTGAGGGTAGCGATAATGCAAGATTTACCCTTACCTCAAATACCCTAAGATTTAGGTCGGGCGGGGCAGCAGATGACATTTATACCATACGCATTGCCGTAGGCAGCGTAAGCTTTGGCAGTAGTAACAGCATAGATTTAACAGTCTTTGTTAGAGCCTTTGTTCCAACCGTAAGCAGCATCGGCAGCTTTATTACCGTATGGCGGATGCCTGCGGATGATCTGGACCTGACCTTCCCTGGTGAGGGCCCTGGTGAGGACAGTTACACCATTAATTGGGGCGATGGTATTACCGAAGCCATTACAGCCAGTAGCCCTACGCATACCTACGCCACTGCTGGCGACTACATAGTCACAGCCACAAACGCCATCACCCGCTTTAACTTGAATAATAATTCCGGAAGTAGAGATAAATTAATAGACATACAGCAATGGGGAATTGCCAACTGGATAAGCATGAGAGGTGCATTTTATGGCGCCAGCGCGATGACCATGAGTGCAAGCGATAGTCCAGACCTTGGTGGGGTAACGGATATGTCCTTCATGTTCAGGGATGCCAGTGCTTTTAATCAAGACATCGGTGGCTGGGATGTTGCTGGGGTAACGAATATAAGCGGTATTTTCTTGGGTGCCAGTGCTTTTAATCAAGACATCGGCGGCTGGAATGTTGCTCAGGTAACGGATATGTCCTTCATGTTCAGGGATGCCAGTGCTTTTAATCAAGACATCGGTGACTGGAATGTTGCTGGGGTAACGAATATGAGCGGCATTTTCTTGGGTGCCAGTGTTTTTAATCAAGACATCGGCGGCTGGAATGTTGCTCAGGTAACGGCTATGCCCAGCATGTTCTTCAGTGCCATTGCTTTTAATCAAGACATCGGTGGCTGGAATGTTGCTGGGGTAACGAATATGTTCCGGATGTTCAATAATGCCGATGTTTTTAATCAAAACATCGGCGGCTGGAATGTTGCTAAGGTAACGAATATGTCCAGCATGTTCCGCGATGCCGATGTTTTTAGCCAAAACCTCGGTCGTTGGTATGTTGATGAGACTATTGATAATGATCAAGGAATGCTACAAACAGCAAACCCTAACTATGACGGCGTTAATGACTTAAACGTACTTAACTTCAACTTTATCGCTCAAAATACTGTTTTACGCGATCAAAACCCAACATACACACTGGCAGCCGATACTACCGATAATGCAAGATTCACCCTTGACTCAAATACTCTAAGCTTTATTAATTTAGACGAGGCAGCAGATGGCACTTATACCGTACGCATTGCCGTAGATAACACAGACTTTGGCAGCAGTAACAGCATAGATTTAACAGTTGATGTTAGCGGCACCGTTGCCGATGCCAGATTGAGTGCCTTAACCTTGTCCACAGACACCTTAACCCCAGTCTTTGCCAGCGGTACGCTTGAATACACTGTCAGCGTTGCCAATGCGGTGACCAGCCTGAGCGTAACCCCAACCGTCTCTGATAGCAATGCCAGCTTTGTCATTAGTGGTACGGCGGCAGACGGCACCACCGCTTTAACAGTCAACAGCAATGAAGTATCTGGACTGACCGAGGGTGCTAACAGCATTAGCATTGCAGTAACTACACAAGATACCGTGCAAACCTATACCGTGACTGTGACCCGATTAAGCTTGCCAGCGGCACCGCGTAATTTGGCAATAGATACCACAAGGACTAGCTTCAACAGCCTCAGTTTTTCTTGGCAGCCACCTGAGGATAGTGATGCCGCTGACATTAACGGCTATCGTATTGAACGGGCAGCAGATGATTCAGGATCGCCGGGCGTTTTTACTGAGTTAGTCGCTGATACAGGTACTGCCAGCCTTGTTTATACAGATGTCAATCTGCTTGAAGACAGCACCTATCATTACCGAGTTACAGCACTCAGTCTTGCAGGTACCGGGGAGCCTTCTGCTTCGGTCAGTGCAATGACTCTCACCCGTCCGCCCGACATCTTTATTACCGAATGGCGGATGCCTTCGGATGATCTCACCCTTACCTTCCCCAGTGAGGAGAGTAGTTACACCATTAATTGGGGAGACGGCACTACCGAAAACATTACCAGCAATAACCCTGAGCATACCTACACCACTGCTGGCGACTACACAGTCACAGCCGCAAACACCATCACCCGCTTTAACTTGAATGATGGTGAGGATAAAGAGAAATTAATAAACATACAGCAATGGGGAACTGCCAACTGGACAAGCATGGCGGATGCATTTTTTGGCGCCAGCGCGATGACGATGAGTGCAAGCGATAGTCCAAACCTTGATGGGGTAACGGATATGTCCGGTATGTTCCTTAGCGCCCGTGCTTTTAATCAAGACATCGGTGGCTGGAATGTTGCTAGGGTAACGGATATGTCCCGCATGTTCTCCAATGCCAGGGCTTTTAATCAAGACATCGGTAGCTGGAATGTTGCTAGGGTAACGGATATGCCTCGCATGTTCTCCAATGCCAGGGCTTTTAATCAAGACATCGGTGGCTGGAATATTGCTAGGGTAACGGATATGTCCAACATGTTCTCCAATGCCGATGCTTTTAACCAAAACCTCGGTCGTTGGTATGTTGATGAGACTATTGATAATGATCAAGGAATGCTACAAACAGCAAACCCTAGCTATGACGGCGTTAATGACTTAAACGTACTGAGACTTAACTTTGTCGCCCAAAATACTGTTTTACGCGCTCAAACTCCAATATATACGCTAGTAACTGGTGCTGACGCTGAGGGCACGGATAATGCAAGATTCATCCTTGCATCAAATACCCTAAGCTTTAATTCTGGCATGGCAGCAGACGGCACTTATACCGTACGCATTGCAGTCGGCGGCGTAGCCTTTGGCAGCAGTAACAGCATAGAGTTAATAATAGTTGTTGACGGTGGCCCCCCAACCGTAACCAGCATAGTGCGCACCACACCGCTAGATGAAACCACCAAAGCCGACATCCTCATCTGGACGCTAACTTTTAGTGAAAATGTACAGAATGTAGATGCTACCGACTTTAGGGTCAGCGGCACCACTGCCACACCCACTGTTACTGGCTTAGACGCTGTGTATCAGCTAACCGTTACTGGCGGCGATTTAGCAGAACTAAACGGCACTGTAACGCTGGCATTTGCTGACGATCAAGACATTGCAGATACGCTAGATAATGCTTTAACTGCGACCACACCCACAGGCGATAATCAGCCGAGTTATACACTGGACAACGCCGGTGTCAGCTTGAGTGCCTTAGCCTTGTCCACGGCCACAGCCACAGCCGCCACCTTAGACCCAGTCTTTTCCAGCGGTACGCTTGCCTACACTGTCAGCATTGCCAATGCGGTGACCAGCCTGACCGTAACCCCAACCGTCTTTGATAGCAATGCCAGCTTTGTCATTAGTGCTACCGCAACAGACGGTAGTGTTTTGTCAGTCAATACCAGTGGGCAAATCTCTGGACTGACTGTGGGTGATAACACCATTAGCATTACAGTGACTGCACAAGATACCAGTACCGTGCAAACCTATACCGTGACTGTGACTCGATTAAATCTGCTAGCTGCACCGCGTAATTTGGCAATAGATACCACCAAGACTACCAGCAGCAGCCTTAGTTTTTCTTGGCAGGCACCTGAGGCTAGTGATGCCGCGGCATTAGCGGCTATCGTATTGAACGGGCAGCAGATGTTGCAGGCTCACCAGGTGCTTTTACTGAGTTAGTCGCTGATACTGGTACTGC
>QPIL01000007.1 GCA_003666325.1 Methylococcales symbiont of Iophon sp. n. MRB-2018 | reverse complement strand
GGTGGATTCGACTCATAAGTGCACCACATCTAATTTACTGGCATCAACGCCCGTGTTTTCATAAAATACCTCGTAAGGAGTTTTAAATCCCAAGCACTTTCTAGGTCTAGAATTTAACTTATGAACGGCTATTCTAACTTCTTCATAAGCAATATCAACTAAACACATAGATTTTGGAAAATATTGCCTTAAAAGTCCATTGGCATTTTCATTTTGTCCTCGTTCCCATGAGTGATATGGCTTGGCAAAGTAACTATTACATTCAAGTTGGCTATTCACCGTTTCATGTTTGGCAAACTCTTTCCCATTATCGTAAGTAATGGACTCCACCCATGTCTTAATCGGCTGTAATACCTGTGTGATCGCCTGTGCCACTTTATTGGCTTGCTTGGTGTTTACAGGGTAAGCCACTCTTAATTTACAAACACGTTCATCCAATGTGACTATCGCCCCCTGGTGCCCTTTCCCAATAATGGTGTCTGCTTCCCAGTGACCGAAAATTTCCCGATTGTTTACCTTATTACAGCGTTCATCTATATCAACACGATTCGGTATGCCAGTTCGGTTATTGGCGTACCCATAGCGTTTACGATACTTTTTACCTTGCTGTCTAAGGTGTTTATATAGCTGCCCACTTTGTTTTTTATCAGAAAGAATAAAGCGATAGATTGTTTCATGATGAAGACAAACATTATCCACTTCCTTCAATCTACCACTGATCTGTTCAGGACTCCAATCTTGCTCTAAATGCAGGGTGATTTTTGATTTCAATTGCGCCGTCATCTTCACCGCTTTTGATTTACTTTTATGTCGAGCTATCGCTTTATTTTGTGCTTGTTGGTAACGATAACCCTTTTTCCCTGTATTACGTGCTATTTCTCGGCTAATGGTCGTGTGGCTGCGTCCCATATCCCTGCCAATTTGTCTCATTGACTCTCCTTTTTTAAGGCTAATTGCGATATAATGCCTCTCTTCAGAGGCTAGTTGTGCGTACATAAT
>QPIL01000008.1 GCA_003666325.1 Methylococcales symbiont of Iophon sp. n. MRB-2018 | reverse complement strand
TGTCAAGTTTCACCACGTTGTACCATGGTTTTTTAAAAGTTCAGCTCGAAACATATCGGGTGGTTTTCTAAAAATTTGTGGATTTATTCTATACCAACATTGGACGGCTTCAAAGGGCGTTCTAACCTTTAATTCTCTTTTTAGGCTGCTATGCCTTCGGTTAAGGTTGTAATAGACCAAAAACTTATCTAAATCGGCTTTTAATTCAGTCTCGTATTTGTACGTTAAGACCTTAATCGTAGCATCTTTGATCGTTGTGTTAACGCACTCAACCATTCCATTGGTTTTAGGTGTCGCAGGAGCTGTTAATCTGTGTTCAATATGTCCTTCAATACAGGCCGAGTCAAACTCATGATTTCCACTGGCTTTGTTTTTTCTACTGGTGAATCTATCTGTAAATTCAGTGTCATTATCTGTTAATACATGACTGATATAAAAAGGAAAATAAGATTTACACGGGTTTAAAAAATCAACCGCATTGTGCGCTGTTTTATTTTTATAAACCTTAAAATACATCAGTCGTGTGGCTCTATCAATCGCAACGTAAAGGGTGTATTTGATACCTTCCAGCTTAGGGAAATACGTCACATCTATATGTAAATACCCTGGCTCGTATTCTTTGAATTTCTTGGCTTGTTCCTTTTTTTCTTCTGGTACTCTGTTAATATCAAATGCTTTCAGAGTTCGATAAACGTTGCTCCTATTCGCTTTAGGAATAGACGGTAAAACGCTATCTACCAAATCGTCTAGCTCTATCCAGGTTAAGGTTCTCACAACCCTGATGACTTCTCTTTCCAAGTAAGTTAAAGAGCGTTTAATAGTATGTGGACGCGAGCTTTTATCTATTAAATGGTCTCTTTTTTTCCATTTTGAAACGGTCTTTTCATCTATTACAAAACGTTTAGATAGCTTTGCATTACTGAGACTAGATTGTTGTATAATTCTTCTTGAATGCAGATTTGTTTTTGCATTCGTGTGATAGCCTTGGGGCATATTAATTCCTTTGT
>QPIL01000106.1 GCA_003666325.1 Methylococcales symbiont of Iophon sp. n. MRB-2018 | reverse complement strand
TTATCGGTAGCATCATCAGCATCAGTTGCCAGCGCATAGCTTGGGCTTTGACCGATTAAAACAGCATTTTGAGCGACAAAGTTAAAGTCAAGTACGTTTAAGTCATTAACGCCGTCATACTCAGCGTTTGCTGTTTGTAGATCATCAACAGTCTCATCAATATACCAACGACCGAGGTTTTGGTTAAAAGCATCGGCATTGAGGAAGGTGTCGCGCATATTCGCTATGCTACCCACATTCCAGCCACCGATGTCTTGATCAAAAGCACTGGCACCATCGAACATGAAGGACATCTGCGTTACGCTAGCAACATTCCAGTTACCGATGTCTTGATTAAAAACAATGGCACCGGAGAACATACGGAACATAGTCGTTACACTAGCAACATTCCAGTCGCCGATGTCTTGATTAAAAGCACTGGTATCCCTGAACATATTCGCCGTATTCGTTACCCCAGCAAGGTTTGGAGTATCGTTTGCAGTCATGGTCATATTGCTGGCGCCAAAAAATGCACGGGCCATGGTTGTCCAGTTGGCAGTTCCCCATTGCTGTATCTCTATTAATTTTTCTTTATCCTCGCCATCATTCAAGTTAAAGCGGGTGATGGCGTTTGTGGCTGTAACTATGTAGTCGCCAGCGGTGGTGTAGGTATGGGTAGGGTTATTGCTGGTAATCTCTTCTGCGGCAGTGTCGTCTCCCCAATCAATGGTGTAACTGCCCTCACTAGGGAAGGTGAGGATAAGATCACCCGTAGGCATCCGCCATACGGTATTAAATGAGTCGTGTGAGCTTGCCTGTGAGGCAGTGCTGAATAAAAAACCCGATGCCAGTAGCAGTAGCATGGTAGTAATAATAAGGCGAGTAATATCCGTTTTTAACATTTTTTTTAACAGGCGAATTTAATCCAAGCAAGATAATCAATGAGAATAACAATATGGTAGAAAAATGCAAGGAAAACTCTTAAAAATATAGACTCAAGACTCAAGACTAAAGACTAGGTAGCCCCCATTTTTAGGGGCACGTAAGGTGCTAATATAAGCACATATTAGTATATATTGAATATAGAATAATACCCAAACCGACTGATTTCATAGACCTGACAGAGCATTTTCAAGGGATAGTTTGTTCGCTGAGAATCTATGAATGCAAAGATTTCTTTTTTTGCTCCGAACAATATTGGATGCTTTTTTTAAAAGCTCATGCTCCATTTTTAATGGCTCATATTCTTTTTTTATCTTTTTTAAACGCTCTAATTCAGTCTTTGTTTTTGATTGTAAAGAACCTTTATTTTCATTCATTATGATTTCACCGTCTCGCATTTCTTTTTTCTAACGGTAAAGCATTATTGGATGAATATCCAGAACATTGGCAACATCTTTTGCTTTAACTCCCGATAAGGAGCCTAATTCAACTGCTGTTGCCTTAAATTGATCATTATAATGATCGTATTTCGTTTTTCTAGCCATCTAAACACCTCTATAATAAATTAGTCATTAGGTGTGTTCAAAACTGGGGAGCTTCCTGGTGCTTTTAGCTGTCCGCTGGAATGATTTGTTATATGTTGACTTTAAGTCACTATTTTCGTATATTATAACAATTTAAAATAAGCAGAAAGAACATTATGGAAACGATTATTAGTTCTCTTGATTCCAAATTTAATAGTTTTCTAACTCAACAATTAAATATAGAAAGTGCTTTTTGTAAAGTAAATAAAAAAAATAATGGCGTCTTTTTAACAAATAATTCTTTCATTATAGATGCCGTGTTAGAGAATGTACCAAATGACATCACTATTTTATCTAAAACATTTCTTGAGCCTTCATGCGGACAAGGTATATTTTTAATAAAATTGATTATAAAGGCGTATTTATGCTCACCTAAAGCCTTCGATATTTCAAAATTTATTCAAGACAAACTTTATTTTGTAGATATTGACGCTGAAATGATAGAGACAACAAAAATAAATATTTCCTCTTTGTTTTTATACCTGTTCAAGAATAAATACAAAGGAAACTTTAATTGTTGTGCTGTTGATTTTACCAAGCTAGATGATATTTCTACACCTGACAAGGATAGAATAAGTAATCTTTCACAAAAAATTGATTTTGTTGTGGGTAACCCACCTTATATCACTTTATATGGTCGTAGAGATAAAAAAAAGAATGAGCAGCAAAGAATTTACTACCTTAATAACTATTCACAATTTCCATTATCACTCAAAAATGGAAAAATTAATTATGTAATGCTTTTTATCGAACGAGGGTTATCACTTCTCAAGGAAAAAGGAGCCTTGTCTTTTGTCATTGATATTTCATTTTTTGAAACTGCATATATGCACTGTAGAAAGTACATAGTTGAGAACTACACAATAGAGTCTCTAATTTACAATATTCAAGGATTTGATGGCGTTGCAAGTGGACAGATTATTCTCAGAATTTCCAATAAGATGCCACAAAATAATTCAATACTTGTGATTAATAAAGACGCTAATAAAAAAGTATATATAAAGCAAGACAGGTGGAATAAACCTGATGATGAATATAAATTTCGTATTTCGCACTGCAATAAGTCAGATATAATTATTGAAAAACTGTTTAATAAAAAAGACCCAACATTAAAAGACATTTACCCAAAGAAGAATCTCAGAACATGTGTCATGCTTTTAAACATGGAAGAGCAATTTACTAGCAATAAACAATCAGAATCAGTTCAATCTTATCCATACTATCGAGGCTCCAATGGCTTGAAATATAAATACTCAAAATTAAACCATTTAAAGATATTTAATTATGACACAGAGCTTCAAAATAAAATAAACGATACTCTTAAAGCAGAATTAACATTAAAAGGTGTTAAAAATAAAAAACGCATTGGGCTTGGTGAAACCGTTATATATGATAATCCTAAAGTATACATAAGACAATCAGCTAGGGAATTAATAGCATCTTTTGATGAGAACCCTAGCTCTGCTAACAATAGTCTTTATGTGTTTAGTTTAAGAGATGACTCTAAAGAATCTATAGTTTTTTTAAAGTATTTATGTGGATTAATGAATTCAACGATATATTCTTTTTTTGCACAGCAAAGACGAATTATTCGTTACAACAAGGGAAAACAGCCTCAAATAAAAATATCAGATTTATATCAAATATTTATACCTCAAGATAATACATTAAAAGAAAAAATTGCGACTCTTGTTGACAATATATATAGAGATAGCATTCATGTAGAAAAATACAAAAAAGAAATTGACTTACACCTCTATTCTTATTATGGGTTATGCTCTAATGAAATTAAGACAATCAATAACTCTATAAAATCTTTTATTCAATAGATTTTTCTGAGTTAGAATTTTTGTTTTTTAATACTTTTGTTTTCTTATCAATTTCGGAAAGCTTTAACTGTGCCTTTTCCAACTGTCGTTCTAGTCCTTCTTTTAGTTTATTCATAAGCAATTCTATAAATTCATTTCTTGTTCTGTATGTTGGAATTGCTGATATATTTACTTGTAGTTGATTCGATGGCGTTCTCCTAAAAGTAGGGCTTATGTCTTTTAAAAAATATGACTTAACCATTTTATTCTCAGATTCAATTTTATTCTCAGATTCAATAAACCTTAACCTATTTCCAAGTTGCTTGTAATAAACATGTACATATAGAAGATAAAATCCACCTTGTTCGATAAATTTTATAACCTTATTTGGTGTTCCAATATCAGGGTTACTGTTCGTCGCTGAAAGTTTAAAAGCTTTAAAATCAATCCATATTTCTTCCCGATGATTTTTAAAATCAAAGAAACATCTAGCATCCCAAGGATTCTTTGTTTTTCCTTCAGGTGCTGCCTCAGCCTTTAGTAAATATTTATGATTTTTTGTGGCAGTTACAAACTCTTTTTCTAGCCAATCACTTATTTCAGCACCCGATCTAGATCTAGCGGGAATATTGAGAGTTTTATTTTTTGAAATTATATTTACAATAACATTTGTGATTTCTTTTCTTACAAAATATTCATAATCTCTAATTTTCATTAAATAACTCCGAATCAAAAAAATCCATGAGAGTTAATTTGAAAACATCCGTAATCTTTTTAATATTTTGAATTGATACATTTCTTTTGCCGTGTTCTAAACTGACAATATAAGTCCTATCAAGCCCGCATTCATGTGAAAATGCTTCTTGACTATAGCCATTATGTAGTCTTAATTCTTTAACTCTTATTCCAAAACTTTGTTTAATATCCATTTAGATATTATCTAAGACTTTATGACTTTAAGTCAACTGACTAAAGGACTAAGGACTCCTTGATTTATTGAAGTTCTGTTATCACGTCATTCCCGAAGTCTCTTTTCTACATAGGAAGTAAATCATGTTAATAAAACGTAGGGGCGAGGGGGAATAGCGGGCGAGAGCCACTCGCCCCTACGTGATGGCATCAACACGTTGAAATCCTCTAGGGAGTGCTGACCCTCTCTTTGCCCTTGCTCCTAAATAAACATCTATATCCTTTGCTCTTAGGGTTAGGTGTCTTTTTCCTGATAAAATTTTAAGTTCGTTTCCTTTTGTAATCAAACAAACGGCGACTACTTCATCTTTATCAGCACTAAAATCAGCCGGTTTAATTTGAATTAATTTATTGCCTTTACCTTTGGCTAAAGCGGGTAATTCTTGAACAGGAAAGATTAATAGACGACCCTGCAAAGTTGCTACAGCCACATAATCAGAATCATTAATACAAGCAGGTGCTAAGACTTTTGCCCCCACAGGCAAAGTAATGACCGCTTTTCCGGCTTTATTTTTACTTTGTAGGTCTTTTAACTGCACCCGAAAACCATAACCGCTATTACTAACTAACAAATACCAATCTTCAACTTGCCCAGCAAAAACATGGGTAAATAAGGAGCCAGCAGGTGGTTTTAACCGTCCTGTTAAAGGTTCACCCTGACTACGTGCCGAGGGTAAGTCATGGGTAGAGATATTGTAAACTCGTCCAGTTGAATCTAGGATATAAACAGGTTGAGTTGAACGACCTTTCGCTGAATCCAGATATTTATCACCTGAACGATAATTTAAACCTATCTCATCAATATCATGTCCTTTAGCTGCACGTACCCAGCCTTTGTGTGACAAGATGATAGTTACTGGCTCATTACTAATCAGTTCTGTGGTGTCTAAAACTTGTGATGCTACTCTGGAAACAATCGGTGAACGTCTATCATCACCATATTTTTCAGCATCTGTTTTTAATTCTGTTTTAATTAAACAATTGAGTAAATGCTTAGATCCCAAGATTTTTTCCAGTGCCTTACCCTCTTTTTTAAGTTCATCTTGCTCACCTCGGATTTTCATTTCTTCAAGTTTTGCAAGATGTCTTAGCTTTAATTCTAAAATCGCTTCCGCTTGAATATCCGTTATCCCAAAATGTTCTATCAAAACAGGCTTGGGCTTATCGTTCTCCCGAATGATTTCTATGACTTTGTCAATGTTTAGAAAAGCAATTAATAAACCTTCTAAAATATGTAATCTGGCAATGACTTTATCAAGCCTGTATTGCAACCTTCTACGCACAGTCTCGGTTCTGAAACTTAACCATTCAGTCAAAATAATACGGAGATTTTTAACCACCGGTTTGCCATTTAAACCGATCATATTCATGTTGACACGGTAATTTTTTTCTAGGTCAGTGGTGGCAAATAAGTGTGACATGATGCTTTCTACATCCATCCGTTTTGATTTGGGAATAATCACTAAACGTGTTGGGTTCTCATGATCAGATTCATCCCTTAAATCTTCAATCATCGGTAATTTTTTAGCCAGCATTTGAGCCGCAATCTGTTCCAATAATTTAGCACCAGACACTTGATGTGGTAATGCTGTTATCACTACATTATTTTCTTCTTTTTCATATTTTGCCCGCATTTTTATTGACCCATTTCCACTCTCATATATTTTGCTAATATCTTGACTTGGGCTTATTATTTCTGCATGAGTAGGATAATCAGGGCCTTTAATGAAGTTTTGTAATGTCTCTATTGTTGCATCAGGCTCTTCTAACAGATGAATACAGGCGTTTACGACTTCGCGTAAATTATGAGGGGGAATGTCCGTCGCCATACCAACAGCAATTCCCATTGTGCCATTTAATAAAATATTCGGAAGTCTAGCAGGCAATAACACAGGCTCTTGCAAGGAGCCATCAAAATTATCAGCCCAGTCAACTGTACCTTGTTCTAATTCACTCAATAAAGTTTGGGCATAAGCGGTTAACCGTGACTCGGTATAACGCATAGCGGCAAACGACTTGGGATCATCAGGCGACCCCCAGTTTCCCTGCCCGTCAATTAATGGGTAACGATAAGAAAAATTTTGTGCCATCAGCACCATGGCTTCATAGCAAGCAGAGTCACCATGCGGATGATATTTACCTAATACGTCTCCTACGGTTCTGGCTGATTTTTTAAACTTCGCCAAGGCGTTTAAACCCAGTTCAGACATGGCATAAACTATACGCCTTTGTACCGGTTTTAAACCATCCCCAATATGCGGTAAGGCTCTATCTAAAATAACGTACATGGAATAATCCAAATATGCCTTTTCAGCAAAATCCTTTAACGGTAATTGTTCGTAATTTTGTTGTATTCCCATATTACAATTCATCCTTTTTATTCAACAAACTAATGCCTGTTTTATTAATTAAAATTATTCGTTGCTTATACAAGCCACCAATGGATTGTTTAAATACTTTTTTACTGACAGCAAAGGCTTTATAAATATCATCAGGATGACTTTTATCATTGATTAAAATAATTCCATCTTGTGCCTCAAGTTTAGCTAGAATTTTTTTAGTCACTGAATCCACTTTTTCACCAAACTTGGCCATCTGAAATACTAAGTCTAGTTTATTATCTTCTCTGATTTTTTTAATATATGCTGTGGTTTTTTGTCCTTTTCTCAAACGCTGAAAAATTTCATTTTTATAAAGCACTCCCCAAAATTGATTGTTAACAATCGCTTTTCTTCCTAGGTCGGTTTCATCTGCAATTATTATCTCTACTTTTTGTCCTTCTTTAAAATAAAATGCTTCGTCCTGAATAAAATCATCTAACAACATGGATGCCGTTATCCTGTTTTCTTTATCCAAAAATAATTTAACTAGACAGGAACGACCTTCAGCCACTTTTTGAGTTTGTTCGCCATAGGGTAATAATAAGTCTTTGCTTAAACCCCAATCTAAGAAAGCTCCCGTATTATTAATTTCTTTAACTTTTAACCAAGCTATATCATCTACTTGAGCATAAGGAGTCTGTATTGTTGCTTTTAAGCCACTTTTTATGTCTCCATATACAAAAACATTGAGCTTGTCACCTATTTCACATTGCGTGGGTGTTTCTGTTTTTTCTAATAAAATTTCAATAGAATCACCTGCATCAAGATAGATGTTTTTTTTATGCAGTTTAATTACTTTAAGTTTATTAAACTTACCTATTTTTATCATTGATTTTAATATGGTATGAAAATGGCTATTTTAAAGGATGCTGAATTAAATAACTTATTTTTAATGGGTCTATGCCATTTTATATGGGTACTCAAGCCTTAAAAAGACTCAAGACTCAGGACTAAAGTAACTGGAACCTCTGTTACCACACGTCATTCCCGAAGTCTGTTATCGGGAATCTAGTTTTAAACACTTGGGTTCCTGCTTAGAACATGCAGGAATGACGGAGGGAGTGACGCGGCTCTTATACCCTGCTCAACAAATAACTCTGAATGAAAGAGGTTTAGTTGCCCTGTATTTGGGGTTGATTTTGTTAGTATGTTTTATCAGAAAAACGACCAATAAATAAGTGTTATTTTACCAAATACTGGTTGATTTTTCTATGGTTTTTGTTAGGTTTATTATTATAAATCAAATTGTTATGGTGTTTTTAAGGGTTGACTAGGTACTCAATTTTTAGTTTTTTATTATTTGGCATAAACCCAAATGGTTTCTGCCTTTAATAGGGTTTTGATGTGATTTGACATGCGTTTTTTGTGGGGTATGTGTTGTATTCCCTCGCCTTCTCTCTCTGGAGTGACTTAAAAGAACTATTAAAAGAACTACTACGGATCTGGTGCTACCGCACTGGTGCGTGGTGCGCACTCTGCTGTTCTGGTGCTTGGTGCTACCGCACTGCCTTTAATAGGGTTTTGATGTGATTTGACATAAATCCCTTGTGGGGTATGTGTTGTATTCCCTCGCCTTCTCTCTCTGGAGTGGCTTAAAAGAACTATTAAAAGAACTACTACGGATCTGGTGCTACCGCACTACTGCTCTGGTGCGTGTGGTGCTACCGCACTGCGTGGAACGCACCCTACGGATCTGGTGCTACTGCACTCATAAGAAACCACCAAAAACCAAGGGGTCTTTAGTCTTTAGTCTTTAGTCTTTAGTCCTGAGTCCTGAGTCCTTACAATCATCTTGTTTATTGCTTTGTGGGGAGTATTAATCTTTTAACGAAACTCTCGCAAATCTTCTTTTACCTACTTGATAAACATGGGTGGTATCTACTGCTATTATCAATTTAGGGTCGGAAACTTTTTTGCCATCAATCTTAACGGCTCCCTGCTTAACCATCCTAAGCGCTTCTGATGTGCTTTTGGTAAGACTTGCCTGTTTTAAAATATTTGCTATTGCACAACCCTCACTATCAACATTCAGTTCAATCTCATCCATTTCATCTGGCATCGCTCCTCTTTGAAACCTTGCCTCAAAATTTTCTAAGGCTTTTGTTGCTGCTGTAGTATTATGAAATCTTTCAATGATTTCTTGCGCTAAACTCACCTTATAATTCCTTGGGTTTTCACCTTTATCACACGCTTGCTTCCATTCATTTATTTCAGTCATTGATCTAAAGCTGAGTAATTTAAAATATCGCCACATCAATTCGTCTGATACTGACATGATTTTACCAAACATTTCATCCGCAGAATCCGCTATACCTATATAGTTATTGAGCGACTTGGACATTTTTTGCACACCATCCAGACCTTCAAGTATTGGCATAGTAATAACAACTTGGGGTTTTTGTCCATAAATGCCCTGTAATTGTCGCCCTACTAATAGGTTAAACTTTTGATCGACTCCTCCCAGTTCAATATCTGCTTTCATAGCAACAGAATCATAACCTTGAATTAACGGGTACAAAAATTCATGGATAGAAATGGGTTGCCCACCTTTAAAACGCTTGTTAAAGTCATCACGCTCCAGCATTCTCGCTACTGTATGTTTCGCCGCTAGTTGAATTAAGTCTGCCGATGACATTTTATCCATCCAAGTAGAATTAAATACAATTTGCGTTTTACTGGGGTCTAATATTTTAAAAACCTGCTGTTGATAGGTCTTTGCGTTTTCCATTACTTCTTTTTTTGAAAGTGCTTTACGAGTAATGTTTTTACCCGTGGGATCGCCAATCATGCCAGTAAAATCGCCAATTAAGAATTGGACTTGATGCCCTAAATCCTGAAATTGCTTTAGTTTGTTAATCAATACTGTATGACCAAGATGTAAGTCTGGAGCAGTAGGGTCAAAACCTGCCTTTATAATAAGTGGTCTGTCTTCTTTGAGTTTTTTAATTAACTCAGATTCAAGTAAAATCTCATCGGCTCCACGCTTA
Organism: Methylococcales symbiont of Iophon sp. n. MRB-2018; assembly: GCA_003666325.1. GTDB lineage: Bacteria > Pseudomonadota > Gammaproteobacteria > Methylococcales > Methylomonadaceae > QPIN01. The sequence goes on along the minus strand of QPIL01000106.1, from coordinate 28,022 downwards.
ATCTGTTCTAGCACTTGTTCTTGCACAATCAACTCCATCAATATTTTATTTGGACTATTATAAATTCATTTAATCGAATCTTATGAAAAAATATTGCTTTAGTCTATAATTCCCGTCTTAGGGTTTACTTCTCCCGTCATTTTGAAATTTTTTAGGTACATTTAATTCGTGGATAGCAATAATTTTAGGTTTTTATTTTTAGGTGTCAGTGTCATTTTTACGCTTGCTGTAGCTTATATCTTGACTTCCCCAAACTCTTCTGAGCAAGAGGTCGTGGTCAGTCAATTAGCGATTCCTGCCATTGATGCAGAGCCTACTGATTTATTAGTCAAAAACTCTGATATTGGTAAAACCATTGCACTTATCCCAAAAAAAGCAGATTTTCAATACACTGAAAGCAAGATACTGACACACCATATTAAACAGGGTGAAAGTATATCTACTATTTTTTCATCTCTTAATTTGAGTAAAGTTGATTTACATAAGGTCATTCATGCCAATGATTTAGGTAGGCAGTTTGCTTCTATTTCTCCAGGTAAAATACTCTATATAAATACGGGTTCCAACGGTCAGCTACAACAATTAATTTATCATAAGAATTCCATTGATACCTTAAAGGCTCAACGCTCGGCCGATCAATTTAATGTTGAGCTGATTAGTAAATCGGTAAAAAAGACTATTGCCAGCACACAGGCTATTATCAATAGATCGCTATTTCTTGATGGTCAGGATGCGGGTTTGTCTGATAAGTTGATTATGCAATTGGCTGGTATTTTTGCTTGGGATATTGATTTTGCTTTAAGTATTCGTAAAGACGATGCGTTTACTGTTGTTTATGAAAAAGTCTTTGTTGATAATATTGAAATAGACAAAAGTACAATTCTTGCCGCTGAATTTATAAACCAAGGACGTACCTATATAGCGGTTAGATTTGAGCAAGAAGACGGTAGTGCTGAATATTTTACCCCTGACGGCAAGAGTATACATAAAACCTTTTTACGCACTCCGATTGAATTTGCACGTATTAGCTCTCGTTTTAATTTAAAAAGAAAACATCCTGTTTTAAATAGGATTCGCGCCCATAAAGGTGTTGATTATGCCGCTAGAACAGGTACATCAATTAAAACTACGGGTAACGGAAAAATAACTTTCCGTGGTCGTAAAGGCGGTTATGGGCGTGTTGTTATTGTTCAGCACGGACAAAAGTACAGTTCTCTTTACGCACACATGTCTAGTTTTAAGAGAGGTCAAAAAGTGGGTAGTGTTGTCAAACAGGGACAGACTATTGGCTATGTTGGAAAATCTGGGCTAGCTACAGGCCCGCATTTACATTATGAATTTCGAGTCAACGGTGTTCACAAAAACCCTTTGACTGTCAAACTACCTAAAGCAAAATCCATTAAAAAATCATTGCTTGCCAGCTTTAAAAAGCAAACTCAACCCCTTATTGCACGACTTAATCCCGTAAAAGAAGAAATGCTTATTGTTCACTACAAAACCGAATAAAGTGGCTGAGCTATATATAGGCTTAATGTCTGGTACCAGTATTGATGGCATTGATGCCGCTCTGGTTAAGTTTGATAATAATACGCTTGAACTGCTTGGTTTTGAATATTCTCCTTATTCATCTGCACTAAAAAAAACAATTCAAACTATTTCTCAAGCTAATACGCCTATACTTTTACGTGAGTACGGTACTATTGACGCTCAATTGGGTCAGCTTTTTGCCAATACTGTCGAGAAATTACTTAAAAAAACAAAGACCCTTTCATCGTCTATTACCGCTATAGGTAGTCATGGGCAAACCGTTTATCATGCTGCTGACAGCATACCGCCTTTTTCTTTACAAATTGGTGATCCCAATATCATAGCTGAGCAAACGGGTATTACTACAGTTGCAGATTTCCGAAGACGCGATATTGCAGCTAAAGGTCAAGGTGCTCCTCTAGTTCCTGCTTTTCATCAGGCTTATTTTTGCAAGCTATTTGATTTATCTAAACACGCATTAACGGTTGTTAATATTGGCGGCATTGCTAATATCAGCTATTTAACAAAAAACTATACTCTCGGCTTTGATACTGGACCTGGTAATACTTTAATGGATTACTGGATGGAAAAGAATAATAACAAGCATTACGATAACGCAGGTAACTGGGCAAAATCAGGTACGGTCAATGCTGAATTACTGAAACATTTAAAGGATGACCCTTATTTCAGCCAAAGCCCACCAAAAAGTACAGGTAAGGAGTATTTTTCTGCCAACTGGTTAGAAGATAAATTATCTGCTTTTCTGACATGCAAGGCAGAAGATGTGCAAGCTAGCCTTTGTCAGTTTAGCGCTGATACTGTTACCGATGCTATTCAACAATATGCCCCTTTAACTGGTCACAGCTTAATTTGTGGCGGCGGTATACACAATGAAAATTTGATTCAATTAATAAAAAATAATCTAAATCACCCTGTTGAATCAACTGAAAAATTTGGAATAAACCCCGACTATGTAGAAGCTGTGGCGTTTGCCTGGCTTGCCAAACAATCTATCCATAACTTAGCGGGCAATTTGCCACAAGTTACTGGTGCTAAAAAATCTGTGGTTTTAGGAGGAATTTATCCTGGAAAGAATGGAATAAGCTAAGGTGCAATAAATTTGTTAAGTTTCACCTTGTTCTATGATTTTTTAAAAGTTTAGCTCGAAACATATCAGGGGTTACTTTACTAAACTTAGTAAAATTCCCGCAGCTACTGCTGAACCAATGACACCCGCAACATTGGGCCCCATGGCGTGCATAAGCAGAAAATTGTGCGGATTACTTTCTAGCCCAACTTTATTGGCTACACGAGCAGCCATAGGTACAGCAGAAACACCTGCAGCACCTATTAAAGGATTAATGTCTGTTTTACTGAGCTTGTTCATGATTTTTGCCATTATTACGCCACAGGCGGTGCCGATACTAAATGCCACTGCTCCTAAGGCTAAAATACCTAAAGTTTCTGCTTTAAGAAAGGCTTCTGCACTGAGCTTTGAGCCTACTGCTAAACCTAAAAAGATAGTGACAATATTGATCAATTCATTTTGAGCTGTTTTGCTTAATCGTTCTACTACGCCACAGCTATTCATTAAATTACCTAGGCAGAACATGCCTACTAAAGGTGCTGCTGAAGGAATCAGTAGCGCACAGAGGGTCAGTAACAGTAATGGAAAAACAATTTTTTCGGTGGGGCTGACAATTCGTAATTGCTGCATTTCAATCTTTCTTTCATCTTCTGTTGTGAGTAAGCGCATGATGGGGGGTTGAATCAATGGCACTAAAGCCATGTAAGAGTAGGCTGCAACAGCAATGGCACCAAGTAATTCTGGGGCTAATTTGGAGGCGACATATATGGCTGTTGGCCCATCTGCACCACCAATGATGGCAATGGCGGCTGCATCTTTTAGGGTAAATTCCAGCCCTGGAATCATGTTTAAAGCTAGTGCACCTAAGAGGGTGGCAAAGATGCCAAATTGGGCAGCAGCGCCTAAAAGTAAGGTTTTAGGATTGGCTAACATGGGACCAAAATCCGTCATTGCACCGACTCCCATAAAAATGAGTAGGGGGAATATACCTGTTTTTATACCGCCGTAGAGGTAGTGCAAAATGCCACTAGGTTCTGCGATACCTGCAATAGGGATATTACTAAGGATGGCACCAAAGCCAATGGGTAATAATAATAAGGGTTCAAATCCTTTTTTGATGGCTAGAAATAACAGTAAAAAGCCCACTAGCATCATAAATGCTTGAGAGCCAGAAAAGTTATAAAGCCCTGTGCTTTCCCATAAAGCGATAAGATTTTCCATGGTCGCTAATTATAAAGTGATTAAGGTTTCACCGACTGCCACGGCATCCCCTTCTTTAATATTAACTGTGCTGACAGTACCTGAGATTCTGGATCGAACTTCGGTTTCCATTTTCATCGCTTCCATAATAATAACTACATCACCCTGAGCAATATGAGAGCCTGTAGTCACATTTACTTTAAGAATAATACCTGCCATAGGTGATTCGATGATTTCACTATTACTGGCTATCGGTGTTGTTAGTATTGTATTTTCTTTTTGTTCTCTAATGTTGGTGTCGTCTGAACCGACTACAACATGATAGCTTTTGCCATCCACATTAACAGCGTAAGATTCTGTGCCTGTGTTGGAGGTAACTGCTTGCGTAGTGCTTGCAAAAGCTTCTGCATCTGGTGCGGCTTCAAATGCGTCAGGGTTGTCACGGTTTACAATAAATTTCCAGCCTACTTGTGCGAAAAGCCCATTAATTAAAGCATCTTCTTCTACGTTTTTGGCAAGGGTTACCCCTTCTGCTTTTGCCTTTTCTTCAATATCAGTGATTAGTTTTTGCATTTCAGCTTCTAAAAGATCGGCAGGTCGACATTTAATAGCCTCTGAGCCTTCTAGTACGCGCTGTTGTAATTCTTTATTCAGTTCGGCTGGTGATGCACCATACTCACCTTTGAGTACGCCGGCTGTTTCTTTGGTGATAGTCTTGTAACGCTCCCCTGCAAGCACATTAAGCACGGCTTGTGTGCCGACAATTTGAGAGGTTGGTGTAACTAAAGGAATATAGCCCAAATCTTTACGAACACGCGGGATTTCTTTTAAGACTTCATCAAATTTATCTGATGCACCTTGTTCTTTAAGCTGGTTTTCCATATTGGTCAACATGCCACCAGGAACTTGTGAGGTCAGAATGCGGCTATCGACACCTTTTAGGCTACCTTCAAATTGTGCATATTTCTTTCTGATGTCTCTAAAGTAAATGGCAATTTCTTCCATTTTTGCTAAGTCCAGACCGGTATCACGAGGCTGGTCTTCAAAACAGGCAATAATGGTTTCCGTGGGGCTGTGACCATAGGTCATGCTTAATGATGAAATGGCAGTATCGACATTATCTATACCTGCTTCAACTGCTTTGATAATGGTTGGGACGCTTAAACCTGTGGTGGCATGGCATTGCATGTGGATAGGAATGTTGGTGGCTTTTTTTAGTTTAGTGACTAACTCAAATGCGTCATAAGGTTTTAATAAACCTGCCATGTCTTTAATACAAATGGAATGCGCACCCATGTCTTCAATTTGCTTACCCTGAATAACCCATTTATCAATAGTGTGTACTGGGCTGGTGGTGTAAGAGATTGTGCCTTGTGCGTGGGTATCTGTTGCCAATACCGATTTAACCGCTTGCTCGATATTGCGCATATCATTCATGGCATCAAAAATGCGAAAAACATCAATCCCATTTACTACACACCGTTCTACAAATTTATCGACTACATCATCTGCATAATGACGGTAACCTAAAATGTTTTGTCCACGAAATAACATTTGTTGCGGTGTGTTGGGCATAGCAGCTTTTAATAAACGCAATCTTTCCCACGGATCTTCCCCTAAATATCGGATACAGGCATCAAAGGTAGCACCGCCCCAGGACTCAATAGACCAATAGCCTATTTGATCAAGCTGCTGGCAAATAGGTAACATATCTTCAATACGCAAACGGGTTGCTAGTATTGATTGATGTGCATCTCGTAAGACGACTTCTGTTATTCCTAAAGGCTGGTTTTTTTCTGCCACAATTTTCTCCTATGACTTTTTGAGTCAATACTTTATTTTGTATTTACTTTGTGAGTAAGTTTTATTTGTGTTTGCTACGATATTGACGAACCGCAGCAGTGATAGCTGCAATTACACTCGCATCTGTATGATTGGTGGATGCAGAGGTAGCGGGTGTAATGATTATGGCTTGTGCTGGAAAGAAGCGTTGTACTACCCAGGTCATAATATTAACCATCACCACTAGCATTGCTAGAAAGGCAAATACAATGACCATGCCAATGATCATCAGTTCTACCCCCGCACTCATCATTTCATTCATATTTATTCTCTAAAGGAGCATATAGAATTTGCCATTGTAGCATAACTTTTTTTATCTCCTTTGCGTTTAAGAACCTATACTTTTAGTCTGTGAATTAAAGCTGCGGTTAAGTATAAAAAATAAGGTATATCATTATATTTCAATTGTTTATAGTAATAATATTGATAAAGTACTTGCTAAAAGTGACGCTAAGATAGCTCTGGCAAGCATAAGGCTATGCAGTAGCAGAAGTCGGGCGTAAAATATACTTTAAGCATTGAATGAATAGGAACGCAAATGACAAGTCATCGACTCACAGAGCAACAATGGCAAGAAAAACTAACGCCAGAACAGTTTGATATTTGTAGAAAAAAAGGTACAGAAAGACCTTTTACGGGAAAGTATACAAAATCTAAGAAACAGGGTGTTTATCACTGTGTTTGTTGTGGCAACCGTTTATTTGATTCGGAAAAAAAATTTGATTCAGGCACTGGCTGGCCTAGCTTTTGGGCGGTGATAGAGGCTGGCAATATTACTGAGCATGTTGATGAAAGTCATGGCATGAGACGGGTTGAAGTCACCTGTCAGGCGTGTGATGCACATTTAGGGCATGTGTTTGAATATGAGGAATACCCCACAGGCTTACGTTATTGTATTAATTCAGCCTCGTTACAATTAGTAGAAAAGCCATGACAGCACAGCAGCAGGTTAAAGATTTATTGCAATTTATTGATAATAGTCCCAGTGCATTTCATGCGGTCAAAAGTATAGAAGAAAACTTATTACAATTTGATTTTAAGCCTTTGGATGAAAAACAAAAATGGCTATTAAAACCAGGCGCTCGTTATTATGTAATTAGAGATGATTCTTCCATTATTTTTTTTGTGACAGGCACTAAACCTTTGGTTAAAACCGGTTATAAAATATTGGGTGCGCATACCGACTCACCTGGATTAAAGATAAAACCTAATCCGCTGATGAATAATAATGGATTGCTGAGGTTGGGGGTAGAGATTTATGGCAGTCCTATATTAGCAACCTTTACTGACAGAGATTTAAGCCTAGCAGGTAGAGTTAGCTATAAAACAACAGAAGGCAAAATTGCCAGCCAATTGGTTCGATTTAAAGAGCCATTAATACGCTTGCCTAATCTGGCTATTCATCTGAATAGAATGGTGAATGAAGAAGGCTTAAAACTGCATAAGCAAAATGAATTGCCGTTAATTATTTCGACACTGATTGAAGAGCAGCTTTGTCCAGATTATTTTAAGCAGTGTCTGAGCAAAAAAACAGCGATTAAAGCAGAACAGATTTTATCTTGGGAGTTGAATGTTTATGATACTCAAGCTGGTGTATTGTGGGGAGATGAACAACAATTCTATGCTAACAGCCAACTGGACAATTTGGCTTCTTGTCATGCTGGCTTACTGGCATTTTTAGATAATACGGTATTACAAAATCATAATACTCGACTCTGTGCTTTTTTTGACCATGAAGAAGTAGGTAGTGAAAGCACTAAAGGTGCAAATGGTAGTTTCTTACCCGATATTTTACAGCGTATCGCTTTATCGCTGAATATCAATAGCGAGGATTACCAGCGGGCTTTAGCGCAAAGTTTCATGGTTAGTGCAGATATGGCACATGCTTATCAGCCGAACTTCCCCTCAGCGTATGAACCAGAGCATAAAGTCAGGGTAAACAAAGGCCCAGTTATTAAAGTAAATGCCAATCAACGATATAGTTCAGAAAGTATTTCCGCAGCACAGTTTATTCGTTGGTGTGAGCAAGCAGAAGTACCTTATCAAAGCTATTCACATCGTACAGATATTCCTTGCGGCAGCACTATTGGCCCAATGACCTCAGCAAAGTTAGGTATTAGAACCGTTGATGTAGGTAGTCCTATGTGGGCTATGCACAGTATTAGAGAAAGTGCGGGGGTATTTGATCATGACTTTATGATTAAAGTACTAAAATGTTTTTTTATATCTTAGGGCTCAGGACTAAAGACTGCTTGATTTATTGAAGTTCTGTTATCACGTCATTCCTGAAATCTCTTTTCCACATAGGAAGTAAATCAGGTTGATAAAACGTAGAGGTGGGGGCTATCGCCCTGCTGTTATCGGGAATATAGGAATAGCGGGCGAGCAGAGGCACTCGCCCCTACATGTCCTTGCATTTCTTTGGGGTTTCTTGCGTTGCATTCTATGTTTATAAAACGTAGGGGTGGGGGCTTTTAAGCCCTCTCCGGTGATAATATGGGTGCTATATTGTGTGTTTATTTTTTAATAACGGTATTATCCAGCAGGCAATGTTTTTACAGTAATATTTGATCCTGTTTGGCTTTGATGCTATTCGTTTGTAAAGCAAAGTCTTGACTAAAATACTTGGTCTTGACATAATTTAAAATTTATTCCTTGTTAAAATAATTACATGACAAATCCTATTATTTTCACCGATAGTGCAGCCAAGAAAGTCAGCACATTAATCGCTGAAGAAGAAAATGATAATTTAAAATTGAGAGTTTATATTTCTGGCGGTGGTTGTTCTGGTTTTCAGTATGGTTTTACTTTTGATGAAGAAGTAAATGAAGATGACACCCAAATTAAAAATGGCAGTGTGACTGTTTTAATAGACTCTATGAGTATCGGTTATTTAGGCGGTGCTGAGATTGATTACAAAGAGGATTTAACTGGCGCCCAGTTTGTCATTAGAAACCCCAACGCAAGTACCACCTGTGGTTGTGGCTCCTCGTTTTCGGTTTAGTTGACTGTTAAGCACTTAGATAATTAATTTAACACTTTCACTGGTCTTTTTTCCCCCTTCTTCTGCGTTGCATAATTTATTTTCTAGCTTGCTATGTGCATAATTTATGCCTCGCTAGTTCTCGCAAATAAACTATAAGCCATTGAAAAACATATAAAAAAATATATATGCAGGGTGAGGTTTTTTTGATTACCCTGATATAATTTTGTATACGATATCAGGACAGGGTCGATGTTTTTTTACCAAACCTTGCATATTGAGATCTCTGCATAATTCATGGACGGATAAAAAAGGCTAGAATTTTTTTATCAAGTTATGGGTCTTTAAAAAATATTCAGTTCAACTAATTAAAGAGTTAAGCGAAATTGTGAATAAAGAAAAAAAGTTTATAGCATTAAACATTGCCGTGTTAACCATATCAGACTCCAGAACTGAAGTGGATGATGTGTCGGGAAAAGTATTGCTAGAGCGCGTAGAAAAAGCGGGGCATCGGCTATTTGCAAAGAAAATTGTCAAAGATAATATTTATCAAATCAGGGCCGCTATTTCAAACTGGATTGTCGAAGATGCTGTTAATGCTGTGATAACCACAGGTGGAACAGGCGTTACAGGAAGGGACGGTACACCAGAGGCAGTAACGCCTCTACTCGATAAAGTGCTGGATGGTTTTGGTGAGATTTTTAGAATGCTATCCTATCAGGATATTAAAACCTCTACGATGCAATCCCGAGCGATTGCTGGTGTCGCCAACGGGACTTACATTTTTTGTCTACCTGGCTCCTCAGGAGCTTGCAGAACGGCATGGGATGATTTAATTAAAGAGCAATTGAATTTTAGTACCAAACCTTGTAACTTAGTGCAATTAATGCCAAGACTAAAGGAAAGATAATGCGATCTGTTTTTTTGTTTATCAGTGCGGTATGTGGTTTAAGTGGTGTCGCCATGGGGGCTTTTGGTGCGCATGGCTTAAAAACAATTTTGAGCGTTGAAATGATGCAAGTTTATAAAACCGCAGTAGATTACCATATATGGCACGCCTTAGGCTTAGGTTTAATAGCTTTAATTCAATTACATTTTCCACAAGCTGTTTTGCTAAAATGGGCGGGCTGGATGATGTTGATTGGAATTATTTTCTTTTCTGGTAGCTTGTATTTTTTAGTGCTACTTGAATTAAAATGGTTAGGCATGATTACCCCTTTGGGTGGTGTTTATTTTATTCTGTCATGGTTGCTACTTGCTGTATTTGCCTTTCAATCGGATGATTCTAAAGAGTTTATTTGATGGTAATAATGAGGACAAACAATAATGTTGGGTGATGCAAATCCACAAACTATTTATCTAAAAGACTATACCGTTGCTGATTATTTAATTAAAAATGTAGATCTACATTTTATTCTGGATGAAAATAAAACCCGAGTGGTTTCAAAACTCACTATTATACAAAATCCCCAAAGTAATTTACCAAACCCTGCTTTGATTTTACAAGGCGAAGGTTTGGTTTTAGTCAGTGTTGCTATTGATGGTAAACCTTTAGATGAATGCCATTATCAACAAAATACGGAACAGTTAAGGATTGATAATGTTCCGCAAAACCAGACTTTTATTTTAGCTATTGAAAATACTATCAACCCCAAAGCTAATACTGCTTTAGAAGGCTTATACCTTTCCAGTACCATGATGTGTACTCAGTGTGAGGCACAGGGCTTTAGAAAAATCACTTATTTTCTGGATCGCCCCGATGTGATGACCCGTTTTAAAACCACATTAGTCGGTGATAAAGATAAATATCCCGTTTTATTATCAAATGGTAATAAAGTAGCAGAAGGTGAATTACAAAATAATCAGCACTGGGTCAGTTGGGAAGATCCTTTTAAAAAACCCTGTTATTTGTTTGCCTTAGTGGCAGGACAATTAGAATGTATTGAAGACACGTATACCACCATGCGTGGTAGAGAAATTTGTCTGCATATTTTTGTAGAACAAGATGATGTCGATAAATGTAGCCATGCCATGCAGTCGCTTAAAAATTCCATGCGTTGGGATGAAGAAAACTATGGACGAGAATATGACCTAGATTTATATATGATTGTCGCCGTTGGTCACTTTAATATGGGGGCGATGGAAAATAAAGGCTTGAATATTTTTAATACAAAATTTGTATTAGCAAGACCTGATACCGCAACAGACAGCGATTATGAACATATTGAAGGTGTTATTGGGCATGAATATTTTCATAACTGGAGTGGTAATAGAGTCACCTGTAGGGACTGGTTTCAACTGAGTTTAAAAGAAGGCTTTACTGTATTTAGAGATCAGGAATTTACTGCGGATCAAACCTCAAAAGCAGTAAAACGCATAGAAGATGTTAAATTATTAAGAAGTCGTCAATTTGCTGAAGATGCAGGGCCTTTAGCGCATCCCATTCGTCCTGATTCATACATTGAAGTCAATAATTTTTATACCCTAACAGTGTATGAAAAAGGGGCTGAAGTTGTGCGCATGATTCGTACTTTATTGGGTGAGGATAATTTTAGAAAAGGCAGTGATTTGTATTTTGAACGCCACGATGGACAAGCAGTAACCTGTGATGATTTTGTCTGTGCCATGGCAGATGCCAATAATTTTGATCTTAGCTTGTTTAAAAACTGGTATTCACAATCTGGTACCCCAGTGTTAACGGTTGAGCAAGAATATAATCAACAGCAACAAAGTTTGGCAATAACTATTAAACAAAATAATCCTGCAAGCAATAAAGCCTTGTTACATATTCCTATTAAATGTGGCTTGTTAAATGCCGATGGCTCCTCAGCAGCCGATGAGACTATTCTTCAACTAAAACAGCGAGAACAAACCTTTATTTTTGATCAATTGACAGAGAAACCAGTGCTGTCGTTATTACGAGGATTTTCTGCACCCGTTATCGTCAAAATGAAACAAAGTCTGGAACAACTGTCTTTTTTGCTGAAATATGATGAAGATACTTTTAATCGCTGGGAAGCGGGACAAAAAATGTGTTGCCAGATTATTTTAGGATTAATAGAATACTATCAGCAAAACCAGCCACTACAAGTAAACCCCTTATTAATAGAATCTTTTAAACAAGTTTTACAACAGTCTTGGGATGATTTGTCTTATTTTTCATTGCTACTCAGTTTGCCAGAAGAGAATTACCTAGCAGGGCAAATGGAGGTGATTGATGTGGATGCGATTCATGTAACCAGAGACCTTGTTAAAAAAACCTTGGCAGAGCAATTACAAAGTCAATTTCAGGGCTTATATCAGCAATATCATAAAGACCAGCCCGGTCAATTTGATGTAGGTGCTATTGGTCAAAGACGAGTTAAAAATATTTGTCTCAGTTATTTAACACAATTACAAACAGCACAAAGTTATCAATTGGCTGATATTCAGTTTGAAACTGCAAAAAATATGACGGATCAAATGGCAGCTTTGAGTTGTATCGTTAATAGTGATAATCCTGCTAAAGAAAAATATCTGCAAAGCTTTTATCAACAATGGCAAGATCAAGCACTGGTGGTCGATAAATGGTTTACTTTACAAGCGTGTAGCAGTACAAATGAGACTTTTAGTATCATCCAGTCATTATTAAACCATTCTGCTTTTGAATTAACTAACCCCAATCGTGTCCGGTCACTGATTGGTGCATTCAGTCAGGCAAATCAGTTGCATTTTCATGCTGCTAATGGACAAGGCTATCAATTTTTAGCCGATCAAATTATCGCTCTAAATAGCCTCAACCCACAACTAGCTTCAAGAATGGTCTCTGCGTTAACACAATGGCAACGCTATGATAGTGCTAGACAAACTCTAATGAAAACGGAACTGGAGCGAATCATTAATACAGCGGATATTTCAAGAGATGTTTTTGAAGTGGCAAGTAAGAGTTTGGCTTGATAATTATTCGATCTCTTTGGTTTAAAGGCTTCGTCTTTAGGACTAAAGACTAAAGACTAAAGACTAAAGACTAAAGACTAAAGACTCCTTGGTTTTTGATTAGTTCTGGTGTGTGGTGCGTACTCTACGGCTCTTGATTCGTTCTTGGTGCGTGGAACGCACCCTACGGCTACATTTTCAATTTTCCATTTGCATGGAACTGGGGACAACCTTAGATGTAGGGTGCGTTCCACGCACCAGAACTACTCAGGACTAAGGGCTAAAGACTAAAGACTCCTTGGTTTTTGATTAGTTCTGGTGTGTGGTGCGTACTCTACGGCTCTTGTTTCGTTCTTGGTGCGTGGAACGCACCCTACTAAAGACTAAGAGCTACATTTTCAATTTTCCATTTGCATGGAACTGGGGACAACCTTAGATGTAGGGTGCGTTCCACGCACCAGAACTACTACGGCTGGTGCTTGGAACGCACCCTACGGCTAAATAAACCACTCTTTTATCTTGGCTCTATACCATTTTCAACTTTCAATTTTCAATTTATTGGCATGACCCAATATTTTTGAGAATGGTATTAAAAATATGGCTGGGACGCATCACCAAATTAGTCATTGCTTTATCTGGATAATAGTAACCGCCAATATCAACAGTTTGACCTTGAGCTGCATTTAATTGGGCAACTATTTTATCTTCATTCTCAGTTAACTGCTGAGCGATAATGCTGAATTGTGCCTGTAAGTCAGCAAGCAGATTTTGTTCTGCTAACGCTTGAGCCCAATACTGAGCAAGATAAAAATGACTGCCTCGAACATCTAGCTCACCTACTTTAGGTGATGGTGATTTGTTGTTGCTTAGGAATTTACTATTTGCCTGATTTAAGGCTGATGCAAGCACTTGTGCCTTTTTTGAATTATTTTTTTGTGCAAAATCTTGCAGAGAAACGGCTAGTGCCAGAAATTCACCCAAGGAATCCCAGCGTAAATGATTTTCTTTTAGCAACTGTTGAACATGTTTTGGAGCCGAGCCGCCTGCACCAGTTTCAAATAAGCTTCCACCTGCCAGCAGAGGCACTATAGATAGCATTTTGGCACTGGTAGCTAATTCTAAAATGGGGAATAAATCGGTTAAATAATCTCTTAATACATTGCCACTTACAGAAATAGTGTTTTCGCCCGCCTTGACACGCTGTAATGTATAACGCATAGCTTCTACGGGGGGCATAATTTTAATCTCAAGCCCTGTGGTGTCTTGTTGCTCTAAATAACGCGCAACTTTAGCAATTAAATTAGCATCATGGGGGCGTTTTTTATCCAACCAAAAAATAGCGGGCTGAGCGGTTGCTTTGGCACGGCGTACTGCCAATTTAACCCAGTCCTGAATAGCTAAGTCTTTGGTCTGACACAGACGCCAAATATCTCCTTGTTCAACTTTATGTTGTAACAAAGTATTACCCTCAGCATCTATAACACGCACTCTCCCTTTTGCTACTATCTCAAAGGTTTTGTCATGGGAGCCATATTCTTCTGCTTGTTGTGCCATCAAGCCGACATTGCTGACATTGCCCATAGTCGTTACATCAAAAGCACCATGTTGTTGACAAAATTCAAAGACTTCTTGATAAATACCCGCATAACAGCGATCAGGGATCATTGCTTTAGTGTCCTGTAATTGCCCCTCTGGATTCCACATTTTTCCAGAAGATCGCAATGTTGCTGGCATTGACGCATCGACAATGACATCGCTAGGTAAATGTAAATTGGTAATACCTTTATCTGAATTGACCATTGCCAATGCTGGCTGTGTTTGATAAACGGCTAGAATATCAGCTTCAATTTGCTGGCGTTGAGGATCGGCTAATTTGGCAATTTTTGCATAAACATCACCCAAACCATTACGACTATCGACCCCTAACTGCTTAAATATTGTGCTATGTTTAGCAAAAACCTGTCGATAATAAACGTTGACTGCATGACCAAATATAATGGGGTCGGAAACCTTCATCATCGTGGCCTTTAAATGCAATGACAGTAATACACCTTCAGCTTTTGCATCTACAATCGACTGTTCAAAAAAAGCACATAAAGCCTGACAACTCATCACTGCCGCATCTATGACTTCTCCTTCCTGTACTGGTATTTTTTCTTTCAGTATATGGACGTTGCCATCATCACCCAAGTATTCAATTTTGACATCACTCGTCGATTTAATGACTGCCGATTGCTCACTGGAATAAAAATCACCATTACTCATCGAAGCTACATGTGACTTAGAATCTGGCGACCAAGCTCCCATACTATGAGGGTGTTTCTGAGCATATTCTTTAACAGGAGCAGCTACGCGGCGGTCGGAATTACCCTCTCGTAATACTGGGTTGACGGCACTACCTAATACTTTGGCATAACGTGCTTTGATATTTTGTGCTGCCTCATTATTGCTATCTTCTGGATAATCAGGGATGTCATAAGCGCAGTCTTGCAATTCCTTAATTGCTGCCTTTAGTTGTGGAATTGAGGCGCTAATATTAGGTAGTTTAATAATATTGGCAACGGGGGTCTTTACCATTTTACCCAGTTCTGCAAGGGCATCATCTTGCTTTTGCTCTGCACTCAGGTTTTCAGGGAAATTAGCAAGAATACGTGCGGCTAAAGAAATGTCTCTGGTTTCAACGGCAATATTCGCCACCGCAGAATAAGCCTGGACAATGGGTAAAAAAGAATACGTCGCTAAGGCAGGGGCTTCGTCAGTCAGGGTGTAAATGATTTTTGAATTTGACATGTTTATATGCTCTGTTCTGGAAAATATTAATACTTATGAAACCTCATTATATTGCAGAAAAATAGAGGGCAATCTAATCAGAGTTATTTGTTAAACAGGATATAAGATCCACCTCACTCTCCCCGTCATTCCTGCATGTTCTAAGCAGGAATCCAGATGTTTAAAACGAGATCCCCGATAACAGAAGTTCCAGTTACTTTAGTCCTGAGTCCTAAGTCTTTTAGTCTTTTAGTCTTTTAGTCTTTTAGTCTTTCGTCTTTCGTCTTTCGTCTTTCGTCTTTCGTCTTTCGTCTTTCGTCTTTAGTCCCTTAGTTTCAGCTATTAGCAAAAATCAATTCGATATTAATTTCAAAGTCAACAAATAAACGCGTCTGTCATCAGCATGTGCCACTTCAAACCGAAAACCGTTATGTTCTAATTTATCCCCTTTTTTCGGCATATACCCTAATTGATGCACCACTAATCCACCAATTGTTTCATGCTCATCATCTGTTAAATCAGATGAAAAATATTCATTAAATTCAGTTATCGGCATGAGCGCTTTAAGAGTAAACTTTTCGGCGCTGTGCTTTTGTATATATTCTTCTTCTTGCCCGTCATGTTCGTCTTCAATTTCACCGACAATTTCTTCCAAGACATCTTCAATGGTTACTAAACCCGCTGTCATACCATATTCATCCACGACTATTGCCATGTGGTTGCGATCGGCTCTAAATTCCTTTAATAATACATTGAGTCGTTTGCTTTCTGGAACAACACTCACCTGTCTCATTAAATCAGTAACCGTCTGTTTTTTATTTTCTGAAAGATGAAACAATAAATCTTTCGCTAGTAGAATCCCAACAACTTTACTCCGATCATCTTCAATCACTGGAAACCGAGAATGCCCTGGTTCTAAAATCAATGGGAATATAGTTTCTATATCGGCATCTTTAGGTATGACATTCATTTGTACGCGAGGAATCATAATATCTTTCACTCGCATCTCAGAAAACTGCAATATACCTTGAATCATGGCTAGCGATTCTGCATCCAGCAGATGCTTTTTATGTG
Organism: Methylococcales symbiont of Iophon sp. n. MRB-2018; assembly: GCA_003666325.1. Taxonomy (GTDB): domain Bacteria; phylum Pseudomonadota; class Gammaproteobacteria; order Methylococcales; family Methylomonadaceae; genus QPIN01. The sequence goes on along the minus strand of QPIL01000106.1, from coordinate 11,625 downwards.
CTTGTTGCAATATTTCCAGCAGATCTTCCTGATCTTTGGGTTTTCTGCTCAAAAATTGATTGATACGATTAAATAAGGTTTTCTTTTGGGCCCGACTACTCGGTGGTTTATCATCACTCATAATTAGACTTTCTCCTGATAAGGGTTTGTTATTTTTATTGTTTTCAAGATTTCAATCTCTTTTGTTTCCATTTTTTCTGCATTGACCTCATCGCTATGATCATAAGCTAATAAATGCAGTAAACCATGAACAATTATATGTGCCCAATGATGGTTTAATGGTTTTTTTTGCTGCCAAGCTTCTTCTTCAATCACAGGCGCACAAAGCAATAAATCGCCCAAGAGTACACTCTCAATACCTTGCGGCACTTGAAAAGGAAAACTCAATATATTAGTGCTGCCCTGTTTGTCTCGGTATTGCTCATTAAAGCGTGTCATTTCTGCTTCATCAACGATGCGAATGACTATTTCTGAATATTCAGATTTATCAATTAAAACAGAATTAACCCAAGTTTGAAATAGACTTTCTGAGGGAATTTTTTTTGATTTAGAGTGTAGCTGGAAGTCAATAGTATTCATTGATTTTTATGGGGGTGATTTCAACTTTTAAGCGTTGTTCAATTTGCCGAAAATAGACATAAAACTGAACACAAAAATTGGATAAACAATGATTATCTACAGAAAACAGGGTGAATTTTTGAGAAATGGTTAAGTGGGACAAGGTTTTGTAAATCTAGTTTTTCAAGATTTTATCAATGGAAGACTCAAACATGCGCCCTCTTAATGAATTTGGCAATGCTTGTGTAATTATCACATCAACAAATTGACCTGCCAAACGAGGATGTGCAGTAAAATTAACTACGCGATTATTCTCGGTTCGCCCTGTCATTTGCAAGGGATTCTTTTTTGAAACAGATTCAACTAATACCGACTGGATGGTATCAACCATACTGTCTGAAATTGCCATTGTCATTTCATTTAAACGGTCTTTTAATCGCGTCAAACGCTGTTTTTTGGTCTGTTCAGAAATATCATCAGCCATTTCGGCAGCGGGTGTACCAGGACGAGGGCTATAGATAAAACTGTAGCAAAAATCAAAACCTACTTGCTCAATTAAATCCAGAGTATCTTCAAATTGCGCATCGGTTTCACCAGGGAACCCAATAATAAAATCTGAAGATAAACTAATGCCAGGACGCACCGCTTTCATTTTATCCATGATTTGCAGATATTCATCACGAGTGTATCCCCGTTTCATATTTTCCAGAATTGTATCACTGCCACTTTGCACGGGTAGATGTAAATGACTCACTAATTCTGGAATTTCTGCAAAAGCGTCAATGATGTCATCGCCATATTCTGCGGGATGCGAGGTGGTAAAACGAATTCTATCAATGCCTTCTACCGCTGCCACATAATGTAATAATAATGAAAACTCAGCGATTTCCCCATCATCCATTTCGCCCCGATAAGCATTGACATTTTGACCAAGTAAATTGATTTCACGAACACCCTGCCCTGCCAAGCTAGAAATTTCTGCAATCACAGCATTCAATGGACGGCTAATTTCTTCACCACGAGTATAAGGCACCACACAAAAAGTACAATATTTACTACAGCCCTCCATAATAGAAACAAAGGCTTTAGGGCCTTCTGCCCGAGGTTCTGGCAAAGCATCAAATTTTTCTATTTGCGGAAATGAAATATCGACTACGCGCTTTTTGGTGTCACGCGCTTTATTAAGTAATTCAGGTAATCTGTGCAGTGTTTGTGGGCCAAACACAATATCGACATAGGGTGCTCTTTTTTGTAATGCCGCACCTTCCTGACTTGCAACACAGCCCCCCACTGCAATAATAACTTCTGGGCGTTTGTTTTTGATTTTTCTCCAGCGACCCACCGTAGAAAATACTTTTTCCTGTGCTTTTTCTCTGATTGAACAGGTGTTCAATAGTAAAACATCGGCTTCTTCAGGGGTTTCTGTCATCTCCATTCCGTGAGACGCTTTAAGTACATCCCGCATTTTAGCAGAATCATACTCATTCATTTGACAGCCATTAGTCTGTATATATAATTTTTGCGCCATATTTGTTTGTAGATGTTTATCTACTTTAGATTCTCCACTTTTACCATGGTTTAAAAAGGAAGGTATTATACCTGAAACTAAAAATAACAAAGCTAAATTGAAAAAACAATAGCTAGAAACCCTGTATTACTCTGTTTTATATCAGCCACTTTCTCTGTTAATAGATAGAGTATTAAATAAGCTACTGAGCTTATATGGTAGACCTCAGCATAACGCTTTATCGGCTAAAAAAGGCGATCAGTTTTCTATCTTTTAGCCAAAATAACGCACTATTACCCTTGTATTTTGACTTATACCTAAAAAATTCTATCCCTTTTTTTATCCGTCCAGAATTGTGCTGGGATCTCTTACTATTTTTCTAAATGTTAAGTTAATCCGTTCGCTTTTCGGTTTTTTTGTTTTTGGAACTTGATGTTGCCAATGGTGCTGAATTTCGCCTCTCATTAGCAATAGGTCGCCATGCCCTAGCAGTACATCTATCACCTGTTTACGTTGCTGATGTTTGAATTTAAGCAAACGCTGTTCACCCAAACTTAATGATGCGATGGTCGGGTTTATTCCCAGCTCTTTTTCATCATCTGCATGACAGCCCATAGAGTCGGACCCATTACGATAAAGATTTGCCATAACACTATTAAATGCGCATTGATGTGCTATTTTAATATTATGCCTTATGGCTATTAGTGGCTCTGTCCACGGCAATGCTTGGTGTTTTACTCCTGAATATTGATAGCCAGCATTTTTGTCACCATACCAACACATCAAACGCGGTACTTTTACCCAGCGACCATAGATAAATATTTTCTCTTCTTGCCATGCTAAACTTTGCAATAAAACATTGAATAGTTGCCAAGCGTGTTGCTCTGAGTAAAAATTTTTAACTAAATATAACTCACCATTAAAGGGTAATAAATTATTCAAAAGTGAAATATTATTTGCAAATAGAAACTACCATTAGGAATGGGAAAGTTTTCTCGATATGACATGACTCTAGGCTGAGGATTTAATAACTTCCCGATGGCGTCTAAAGTATATATTGGGAACTTAGTGCTACTGATTTTTTTTATACTTCCCCCAAATATGCGCGTTAACAGCAGGCTCAATCTCTTCACCCTGCTCGTGCTTTTTATCCTTTTCTGGAGTTTCTGAAACTTTTGCTATTTTCTCTGTCTCTTTTCTTGCTTTTTGTTTTTTACTTAATCTGACCTTTTTCTTTTTCGGGCTTTTACGCGGCAAAGGGGGTGGCGTTTCATCTAGCTCAAAGCCTTCTATTTCTTCCCTTATTAATTGAATACCATTGTGTTTTTCAATCACAGAAAAATGCGGAAATTCATGGTGGGCAATTAAAGAAATAACATGCCCTACCTGCCCTGCACGTCCTGTTCGTCCAATTCTATGCACATAATCATTGGGCGAGCGTGGTAAATCGTAATTAATAACACAGGGTAATTGCTTAATATCAATACCTCTTGCTGCTACATCGGTAGCAATTAAAATGCGTATTTTTCCTGCTTTAAAATCTTTTAATGCGGCAATGCGTTTAGATTGCTCCTTATTACTGTGCATGACAGTTGCGGCAATATTTCTTTTTTCTAGTTTTTCAAGCAGATTATCGCAAGTCCGTTTGGCACTGCAAAATATCAATACTTGTTGCCAGTCATTTTGCTCTAGTAAATGTGCCAGCAAGTCATTTTTTTGATGATGATTAATGGTAATGGCTCGTTGTTTAATATCTAATTCATCAACAAACTCATCCATATTAATAATGTCTGGTTTATTAAGCACTTCACGCACTAATTGACTAATACTGTCTGGAAAAGTCGCTGTAAACATCATATTTTGACGTTTATTTGGCAGTAATTTGATGATGCGTTCAATTTCTTCCTGAAAATCCCCTTTCATTAGGCGATCCACTTCATCAATCACCAGTGCTTTAACTTGATTAAATTTGATAGCATTTTGCTCGACTAAATCAAGTAATCGCCCAGGGGTGGCAACCAACACATCAGATCCTCCGCGTAACGCCTGCATTTGAGGGTTAATTTTGACTCCGCCATGAACACTGTGTGATTTAATTGCAGGACTGATATGAGAAGACAGTTGGGTAAATACATCCGCTACTTGTAGGGCTAATTCGCGCGTAGGTACCAGCACTAATATTTGTACACAATTACTGCCGACTCTTTCTGTTGCTTTAAAGCGTTTACATCGATCTATCTGTGCATAGGTATTATGATTGCTCATTTTATCTAACAGCGGTAAGGCAAAAGCTGCTGTTTTACCTGACCCTGTATCAGCACGAGCCAACACATCCTTACCTTCTAATATAGCGGGTATTGTTTTAGCTTGTATATCCGTTGGCTTTTCAAACCCCATCTGTTTAATCGCCAAAAGGATTTCATCCGAAAAGGAGAATGATTCAAAATCAGTTTGAGGTGTATTTTTTTTCATAAACTTATTACTTTCTTTATCTGCTTTAAGTATCAGCTTACAACCCACTGGTTCAACAAGTTCTGTAAATCATCTTTTTGCAAAATTTTATTATCAACCTTTAGATACGCCACATTTTCTTCAAAATGCAATTTTACTTCTGATACACCTGTAATACCCAGTAATTCTGTGACAAAATCATCCCCTTGAGACGCATTAATATCCGCTAAAGAAATTAGCATGTTGGCTAAGTATTTGGGTGTGTTCATAAATAAAGCAACAATAACCCAGCTACAGCTTGCTATTGCACAAAATAAAAATACTATTTCCGCACCCATCTCACCATAAAGCCAGCCTCCACTAACACCACCTACAAAAGCACCGATAAATTGTGAGCTGGAATAAGCACCCATTGCAGTGCCTTTTAAATCACCAGGAGCCGTCTTGGATATTAATGAAGGTAATGTCGCTTCTAGCAAATTAAAACCACAGAAAAACAACGCTAAAAACCCAATAATGCCATACAAATCATCAAAGAATTTGAATAGCCCCAAATTAGCTAACATTAGGATAATAATCGCACTCACAAAGACTTTTTTCAGTTGGCGGTTTTTTTCTGCAATGATGATAAAAGGTACAATAACAGCCATTGAAGTAATTAATATCGGTAAATACACCATCCAGTGTTTTTCGGCTGACAAACCTGCATCTCTTAATAATAAAGGTAGCACTACAAAACTGGCAGTCAGGCACAAATGTAAAATAAAAATACCATAATCCAGCCTTAATAAATCAGGCGTTTTCAAAACACTAAAAAACTGAGAAGGGACTAATTCCGCATCACAATGCACAATAGATTTTTTTGGATTGGGGACAATAAACACAACCACTAAAATCGCTAATAATGCTAAAACAGCGGTTAACCAAAAAATGCCAGTGATACCCATATAACTCGCTAAAATAGGGCCTAAAGTAATTGCCACAGCAAATGAAATACCTATACTGGCACCTATGGTAGCCATCGCTTTGGTACGATGGACTTCTTGCGTTAAGTCGGCTACTAGCGCCATTATTGCGGCTGCAATAGCACCGCAACCTTGAATTGCACGACCTAGTAAAATACCATAAATTGTGGTTGATACTGCGGCAATGACACTTCCTGCTGAAAAAATAATCAAACCAATAATAATGATTTTTTTACGCCCAAACCGATCAGATAATAAACCAAAAGGAATTTGTAAAATAGCCTGCGATAAACCATAAACACTAATTGCAAGACCAATTAACAGGGGCGTAGCGCCTTCCATTTGTTCGGCAAATAATGACAATACCGGCAGTATCATAAACAAACCCAACATACGCAAAGCATAAATGCTTGCTAAGGAGAAGGTTGCACGCTTTTCTAAGGGTGTCATTGGACTGGTGATGTCCTGCATTTGTGCCAAAACTTAAACTCCTTTACCTTTGCTATTTGCTTATAAAAAGACGTATATTATCAGGTTCTTTAAAATTGTCGGAATTGAATTAGTGAACAAAATTAGTATTCGAGGTGCCAGAACCCATAACCTTAAAAATATTGACCTCGATTTACCCAGAGATTCACTTATTGTGATTACCGGTCTTTCTGGCTCAGGCAAGTCTTCATTAGCTTTTGATACCATTTATGCAGAAGGTCAACGACGTTATGTAGAGTCACTTTCTGCATACGCTAGGCAATTTTTATCAATGATGGAAAAGCCCGATGTAGATCATATCGAAGGGCTTTCTCCCGCTATTTCTATTGAACAAAAATCAACCTCGCATAACCCACGCTCCACAGTCGCTACCATTACAGAAATTTATGATTATTTAAGACTGTTATATGCCCGTGCTGGTATTCCACATTGCCCTAAACATAACATTTCTTTACAAGCGCAAGCAGTGAGCCAAATGGTAGATCAAGTGCTTGCACAAGAGCAGGATGAACGCTGGATGTTATTGGCACCTGTTGTAAATCAACGCAAAGGTGAGCATATTCAGCTACTGGAAGGCTTACGTGCAGATGGTTTTATTCGTGCCAGAATTGATGGGGAAATATACGAATTGGATGAGCCTCCAACTCTCGATTTAAAAAAGAAACATTCTATAGAGGTCATTGTTGATCGCTTTAAAATACGCGATGATATTCGACTCCGTTTATCAGAGTCTTTTGAAACCACTTTAAGAATTGCAGATGGTATTGCCATTGCCGCAACTATGGACGGCAAAAACCAGCTATTATTTTCTGAGCGTTATGCCTGCTCACAATGCGGTTATAGCATTGCCGAGATGGAACCCCGTATTTTTTCTTTTAATAATCCCAAGGGAGCCTGCCCTGGATGTGATGGCTTAGGTACAAAACAAAGTTTTGACCCAAATTTAGTCGTTCATAATGCAGATATTAGCCTTTCTGGCGGTGCTATTAGAGGCTGGGATCGGCGTAATGCCTATTATCACCAAATTATCTGCTCTCTGGCGGATCATTATAATTTTGATATTGAAGCGCCTTTTTCACAAATCCCTAAAGATATTCAAGCGATTATTCTTTATGGCAGTGGCAAGGAAAAAATAGTTTTCAAATGGGTATCATCTTCTGTAAAAAAACAGACTAAAACATATCCTTTTGAAGGCATTATTGTCAATATGGAAAGACGCTACCACGACACAGAATCGCAAATGGTACGCGATGAATTAGCAAAATATTTATCCCGAAAAGTCTGTGAACAATGCAATGGTTCTCGCCTGAATATAGCGGCACGCCATGTCTTCATTAATCAGAAACCCCTGCATAAAATTACTTGTTTACCTATCAAACAAACACTGGAATTTTTTAACCAGCTACAGTTACCAGGGCATCGAGGTGAAATTGCTGAAAAAATCAATAAAGAAATCCAACAGCGTTTAGAATTTTTAGTTAATGTTGGGCTGGATTATCTAACCCTAGACAGAAGTGCTGATACTTTATCTGGTGGGGAGGCTCAACGTATTCGGCTAGCAAGCCAAATAGGTGCGGGTTTAGTCGGAGTCATGTATGTATTGGATGAGCCTTCAATCGGTCTGCATCAACGTGATAATCAACGCTTACTCAATACCCTGTTTCGCTTGCGCGATTTAGGTAATACCGTGATTGTGGTTGAACACGACGAAGATGCAATTTTATCAGCTCAACATGTGATTGATATTGGTCCGGGTGCAGGTATTCACGGTGGCGAAATCGTCGCTGAAGGAACGGCTGAAGAAATTAAAAATAACCCAGCATCATTAACTGGACAATATTTATCTGGAAAACAAAAAATTAAAATTCCAGATACATTAACGGCATTAAATAAAAAAAAATTAATCACTATTCATAATGCACGAGGTAATAATTTACAAAATGTAACCGTCTCTTTTCCCATTGGACTGTTAACCTGTGTCACTGGTGTTTCTGGCTCTGGAAAATCCACTTTAATCAATGATACCTTGTATAAAAATGTTGCACGTATTCTTAACAAAGCCAGTTGTATACCTGCACCTTGTGACGAAATTAGTGGTTTAAATCATATTGATAAAGTAGTCGATATTGATCAAAGCCCTATCGGTCGAACACCGCGTTCTAATCCTGCCACTTATACTGGAATTTTTACCCCAATTCGTGAACTGTTTGCTGCAACGGCTGAAGCCAGATCAAGAGGCTACACCCCGGGTCGCTTTAGCTTTAATGTTAAAGGCGGTCGCTGTGAATCCTGTAAAGGAGATGGCGTGATAAAGGTAGAAATGCACTTTTTACCCGATATTTTTGTCTCCTGTGATATTTGTCAAGGTAAACGCTATAACAGAGAAACACTAGATGTTCGTTATAAAGGAAAAAGTATTAACGAAATTTTGGAAATGACGGTTGAAGATAGTGCAGAATTTTTTAGCCCAGTGCCCGTATTAGCCAAAAAACTACATACTCTAATTGATGTAGGACTAAGCTATATTAGCTTAGGTCAAAATGCAGTAACCTTATCTGGTGGTGAAGCGCAACGGGTTAAACTGGCAAAAGAATTATCAAAACGCGATACAGGAAAAACCTTATATATCTTAGATGAACCAACAACAGGATTACATTTTCACGATATAAAACAATTGCTTTCAGTGCTACATACCCTGCGTGACCACGGTAATACCATTATCATTATTGAACACAATCTTGATGTCATTAAAACCGCAGACTGGGTGATTGATATGGGCCCAGAAGGCGGTGCAGAAGGAGGAATGCTAGTTGCAGAAGGCACCCCCGCTAAAGTATCTACAGTTAAAGACTCTTATACTGGACATTATTTAAAACGCTTTTTTTGATGTTTAAAACAACCGTTTTGCTAGCCATAAAATAGAGACCTCAGAACATAATTAAAAATATGGTTCTTTTGAATATTAAACGGACACCCAAACCATGAACACAAAATTTTTTACCAACCAAGGCGACAATACACTTTTTAACAAATTAGACGGTATTTTTAAGCACAACCCAAACATTAATAATTTTGATGTTTTAGTGGGTTATTTTCGTTCATCAGGCTATTTTAAACTCCTCCCCTTATTGAAAAATGTTGAAAATATCCGTATTTTGGTCGGGATTGATGTTGATACAATCGCCGCAAAAATGCAATCTGAAGCATTAGCACTGTTTAAAGGCAGCCCTGAAAAAACGGTTGCTGATTGGATAAATAATAAAGATTATGGATTTTTATCTGACATTCAACAAGCCAATTATGAGCAAAAAATCGAAGATGGCATTAAACAATTTATTGCCGATATGATCACGGGAAAAGTCACCTTAAAAGCCCATCCAAGCAAAGCCATTCACGCTAAGTTTTATATTTTTCGCCCTGATAATTTCAACCAGCATACTGCCAGCAGCGTCATTACTGGTTCGTCTAATTTAACGGATGCAGGTTTAGGCACAAAGCCTAATCCTAATTATGAGTTTAATGTGTTACTCAATGATTATGAAGATGTTGAATTTGCCACCCAAGAATTTGAAAAACTATGGACAGAGGGAATGGAAATTTTGCCAGAAGTGGCACAAAACAGCCTGAAAAAAACCCACTTAGCTGACGATATTAGCCCCTATGAATTGTATTTAAAAATGCTGATAGAGTATTTTGGCGATGAGATTGAGTTTGACCCTAATTCCATTAAAGATTTACCCAATGGATTTAAGCGCTTATCTTATCAAATGGATGCGGTTAATGAGGGTTGGGGTATGCTTAAAAAGCACAATGGTTTTTTTCTTTCTGATGTGGTGGGGCTAGGTAAAACAATGATTGCCACCTTAATCGCCAGACAATTTTATTATCACAATGGCTATCCTGATTATCGTTCTAAAATTTTGCTGATTATTCCGCCTGCACTCCAACAAAACTGGAGCGATACATTACAAAAATTTAAACTGGATGATGCGGTAACAACCATCACAAATGGCAGTTTGCACAGAATTATCAATGCCAAAATTTTTGATATGGTTATCGTGGACGAAGCGCACAAATTCCGCAACGATACGGCTGACTCTTACGACCAATTGCAGATTATTTGCAAAACTAAAACCATAGATAATAAAGCCAAAAAAGTAATACTTATTTCTGCCACGCCGTTAAATAATCGCCCTGATGATTTATACAATCAGATTTTATTATTTCAAGATGGCAATGGCTCTACCCTTGATTTTCCTTTGGCAAGTTTTTTTAATGAAGCCAAAAAAGAATATAAAGCGATTTTAAAATTAACCAATACAAAAAAAGCCGCAGCACAAACTAAAAAACTATATGAAGAAATTAGACAGAAAGTGATTGAGCCGCTTATGGTGCGCAGAACTCGTACCGACTTATTAAACAATGATCGTTATAAAAAAGACTTAGATGCACATAATGTGGTTTTCCCCAAAACCACACCACCACAGTCTGTTTATTATCAACTAGAAAGCGATTTAAACACCTTGTATGACGACACCATCAAAAAAATTGATAATAAAAAACAAGACAATAACGGATTATTGCACACCCGTTATCGTGCTTTGCATTATCTAAAGCCAGAATTCAAACAAAAATATACGCAAGCAGATTTTATTGCTGATCGTTTGGTTGGAATTATGAAAACGCTATTACTTAAAAGAATGGATAGCAGTTTTTATGCGTTTAAACAAACATTAGAACGCTTTATACAGTCATCAGAAATTATGCTAAAGATGATTGAAAACAATCAAATCATCATTGCCCCAAAAATCAATATCAGCGATTATATTCTCAATGATAAAGAAGACCAATTAATGGAATTGTTGGCAAATGAAAGCCTAACCGACCCTAGCATTATTATTTGCACCAAAGAGGATTTTGAAGCGGGTTTTGTTGAGGGTGTTAAGCATGATTATACAATGTTGAAACAATTAAAATCCGACTGGGATAAAGTAACCATTGACCCAAAAATAGATGAATTTTTAGCAAAACTACCTGATTTTTTGGTGCAGGATAAAAATCCAGAACAAAAAATCGTTATTTTTACCGAAAGCACCGACACCATGAATTATTTATCAGAAAAAATCACCCATACTGATTTTAATGATAAAACTTTAGTGGTTAATGCCAAAAATCGCAACCAATTAAAGCAAACCATCAGTGAGAATTTTGATGCCAATATCAACACCCAAGACAAGAAAAATGCTTATCAAATAATCCTCACCACCGATGTTTTAGCAGAAGGCGTAAACTTGCACCGTGCCAACACAGTTATCAATTATGACACGCCGTGGAATGCGACCAAACTGATGCAACGTATTGGCAGGGTCAATCGTATCGGGCAAACGGCAAGTCATATTTATGTTTATAACTTTTATCCTACCAAGCAGATTAACGATGATATTGGGCTGGAAAAAAAGGCACTCATTAAACTGCAAGCCTTTCATAGTGCATTAGGTGAAGATTCACAGATTTATTCAACCGAAGAGGAAATAGGTACGTTTGGTATTTTTGATGAAAATATTCAAGCAGAAGAAAATCAAACTTTGCCCTTGTTAGAAGACATAAGAAAATATAGGGATGATAATCCAGAAGACTATAAACGCCTTAAAGACT
>QPIL01000107.1 GCA_003666325.1 Methylococcales symbiont of Iophon sp. n. MRB-2018 | reverse complement strand
TTCATAAGTTAAATTCTAGACCTAGAAAGTGCTTGGGATTTAAAACTCCTTACGAGGTATTTTATGAAAACACGGGCGTTGATGCCAGTAAATTAGATGTGGTGCACTTATGAGTCGAATCCACCAATTATAATTTTTGCTTATATTAAGGGTAAATAATGCTAGAGCAATACCGAAAACATGTTGCTGAACGGGCAGTTGAAGGAATCGTTCCTCAACCATTAAATGCTGAACAAGCCGCAGGGCTGATTGAGTTAATCAAACAAGCACCCCCAAGTGAAGAAGAATTTTTACTTGATTTACTGGCCAATCGGATTCCAGCAGGTGTGGACGAGGCGGCTTATGTTAAAGCTGGGTTTTTGGCTGCTGTTGCAAAAGGTGAAGTTTTATCAGCTATTTTAGACGCAGCAAGAGCGACAGAATTATTAGGAACAATGCTGGGCGGGTATAATGTTGCTCCACTGATAGATTTACTTGATAACAAGGTATTAGCACCCATTGTTGTTAAAGCCCTATCACATACCTTATTGGTTTTTGATGCTTTTCATGATGTTAAAGAAAAAGCTAATGCTGGCAATGAGTTTGCCAATCAAATCATTAATTCCTGGGCAGAAGCGGAATGGTTTACCAGCAAAGCAGAAGTACCAGAAAAACTGACTGTTAGCGTATTTAAAGTCACGGGAGAAACCAATACCGATGATTTATCGCCAGCACCTGATGCTTGGTCACGTCCTGATATTCCTCTACATGCGAAAGCTATGCTTAAAATCCCTAGAGAAGGGATTACTAATGCCGAGCAGCAAATCAAAGATTTAAAAACCAAAGGTTTTCCAGTAGCTTATGTTGGTGATGTGGTCGGTACAGGTTCATCACGTAAATCAGCGACTAATTCAGTATTGTGGCACACTGGAAATGACATTCCATTTGTCCCTAATAAAAGAACAGGTGGGATTTGTATCGGTGGAAAAATCGCCCCTATTTTCTTTAATACTATGGAAGATTCTGGAGCCTTACCCTTTGAATGTGATGTTGAAAAGATGGCAATGGGCGATGTCATTGATATTTTTCCTTATCGAGGTGAAGTTAAACGACATAATAGTGAAGAACTTATTTCAACATTTTCTTTAAAAACCAATGTCATTTTGGATGAAGTCCGTGCTGGTGGACGTATTCCTTTAATTATTGGGCGAGGGCTAACGGACAGAGCCAGAGAATCTTTAGGCTTGCAAGCCTCAGATGTTTTTCAAAGACCACAAGATAAAGCAGACAGTGGAAAAGGCTACACATTGGCTCAAAAAATGATTGGTAAAGCCTGTGGTGTAGCAGGTGTTCGTGCTGATACATATTGTGAACCACAAATGACAACAGTTGGCTCGCAAGATACCACCGGTCCAATGACACGCGATGAATTAAAAGATTTAGCTTGTTTGGGCTTTTCAGCTGATTTGGTGATGCAGTCTTTTTGTCATACAGCCGCTTATCCGAAACCGATAGATATAGAAATGCAGCATAGCTTACCTGATTTTATTATGAATCGTGGTGGCGTAGTCTTGCGTCCTGGCGATGGTATTATCCATTCCTGGTTAAATAGAATGCTTTTGCCAGATACAGTCGGTACGGGGGGGGATTCACATACCCGTTTCCCTCTAGGTATTTCTTTTCCATCAGGTTCGGGGTTGGTTGCCTTTGCAGCTGCGACAGGGGTAATGCCTCTGGATATGCCAGAATCTGTACTGGTTAGATTTAAAGGAGAAATGCAACCTGGAATTACTTTACGCGACCTAGTTAATGCGATCCCTTATGCCGCTATACAAAGAGGTTTATTAACGGTTGAGAAAAAAGGTAAGAAGAATGTCTTTTCAGGACGTATTTTAGAAATTGAAGGCTTGCCTGATTTAAAAGTAGAACAAGCTTTTGAGTTATCAAATGCATCGGCAGAACGCTCAGCAAGCGGTTGCACTATGCGTTTGAATGAAGCCCCTATTAGAGAATATATTAATTCAAATATCACTCTGTTGAAATGGATGGTAGCAGAAGGCTATGGTGATGCCAGGACCATAAATCGTAGAACTAAACAAATGCAAGAATGGTTAGCCAATCCTGTCTTATTAGAAGCCGATACGGATGCTGAGTATTTTGAAGTGATAGAAATTGATCTCAATGAAATCAAAGAACCTTTAATGGCCTGTCCAAATGATCCAGATGATGTAAAAACCTTGTCAGACCTGGCAGGCATAACTATAGATGAAGTGTTCTTAGGATCATGTATGACTAATATTGGCCATTTCCGTGCAGCAGGTAAATTATTAGAGAAGCAAAAAGGTCAGTTATCGACTCAATTGTGGGTCTCACCACCGACAAAAATGGATCAGGCACAGTTAGCGGAAGAAGGCTATGTCAGTACTTTTGAAGCATCAGGTGCGCGTATGGAAATGCCAGGATGTTCATTATGTATGGGCAACCAGGCCAGAGTTGCTGACAATGCAACCGTTGTTTCAACCTCTACCCGTAATTTTCCTAATCGACTGGGTAATAATGCCAATGTTTATTTGAGTTCAGCTGAGCTTGCTTCAGTTTGTTCTATTTTAGGCAAAATACCTACTTTTTCTGAATACATGGCTTATTTTGAACGAATCGAAGCAACAGCAGATGATGTTTATCGTTACTTGAATTTTGACCAAATAAAAGCTTATCAATAAGCAAGTATAAGTAACAAAAATTCAAACGCTATCCAATAGAGAAGGTATTAAGCCCTCTCAATGTGGGAGAGAGTCGAGTGAGGGAGAATAAACATAATTGCTCTCCTTCCCATGCTCAGCGTCTCAGTATGAAAAACCTCACAGTTTATCCCGATGATAGTGCTTAACCATCAATCAAACCAAAGTTGTTAGACGACTACCCCCTTTGAATTATATGTAACCATGTTTAATGATTTAACCAAGCCATTAGCCGATAGAATGCGACCCCAGTCTGTGGAGGACTATATCGGTCAAAAACATATTCTAAAAGCAGGGAAACCACTTTATGAAGCCGTTGCCGCAGGGCGATTGCATTCCATGATTTTTTGGGGACCACCAGGCACAGGAAAAACGACCTTGGCAAGAATGATTGCTCATCATTCAAAAGCGGAGTTTATCTCACTTTCAGCTGTATTAGCCGGTGTTAAAGATATTCGTTTGGCGGTTGCTGAGGCTAAAAAGATTCAATTAGAGCAAAACAAACGCACTATTTTGTTTGTAGACGAAGTACATCGTTTTAATAAATCCCAACAAGATGCTTTCTTACCGCATGTAGAAGATGGCACAGTATATTTTATCGGTGCCACCACAGAAAATCCCTCATTTGCCCTCAATAACGCATTATTATCTCGTGCTAGAGTCTATGTACTTAATCCATTAACTCATGACGATTTAATTGAAGTCATTAATAATGCCTTAGTTAATAAAGACAAAGGCTTAGGTGCTATACAAATAAGTATTACTGAAGAATTAAAACAACAGTTTGCCATAGCCGCAGATGGTGATGCCAGAAGATGTTTGAATTTATTAGAAATTGCTGTGGAACTAGCTGCCGCTAAAGAAATTCAGACCATAACCGATAATATAGCTAATGAAGTGCTTTCTGGTGGTGTCAGGCGATTTGATAAACAAGGCGAAGAATTTTATAACCTGATCTCTGCCTTACATAAATCTGTGAGAGGCAGCTCACCCGATGCCGCACTCTATTGGCTCTGTAGAATGATAGATGGTGGCTGTGATTTAGCTTATTTAGCTAGAAGAATTGTCAGAATGGCCTCAGAAGATATAGGTAACGCAGACCCCAGAGCCTTAGAAATAACCATAAATGCCTGGGAAGCGCAGGAACGGCTAGGCAGTCCAGAAGGTGAGCTGGCATTAGCACAAGCAGTAGTATATATGGCGTGTGCTCCAAAAAGTAATGCCCTGTATATGGCATATAATGAAGCCATGAGAGATGTCAAACAAAACGGCAGTTTAGGCGTACCGATTCATTTAAGAAATGCACCAACAAAATTAATGAAAGATTTGGCTTATAAAAAAGACTATCGTTATCCACATAATGAACCAGAGGCTTATGCCGCAGGGGAGAATTATTTTCCTGATGAGTTAACAGGGACAAAATACTATCATCCAGTGAATCGCGGATTGGAAATTAAGATTTCTGAGAAATTGAAGCATTTACTGGAAATGGATGATAGAGAATTTAAAAAAGAGGGATAGTTATACAATAAATAATAATACTATAAAAATATAGATGGGGGCAGGCTTGGTATAAAATACTAAGTGAATATAGTTTTGTTAGAAGTTTGTGCAGTAGAGAGTGGAGTTGTTTGGTTTACATATTTTTACAGCCACCTACAGCTTTTTCATAAGTAAGTTCTATTGGAGGCTGTGGTTAAAAATCCTGCGTTAGCAACATTTCTTGCCATACCTAATCCCATTGCAGCTAAACCGATAATTACAACTTTCATGTATTGTATATCCTTAATAAATTACTAATGATTAGCTGTGATAGAATGCTCAACATACAAAAATTAATTTGTTTAAGAAAATTTAAAAGAGAAAATAGACATGTTTGATCCAAAATCAATTGATGATATTGCCAACCGTTTAGCTGATGCAGTGCCTTCAGGGTTGAGTAGTATGAAGGAAGATTTAGAAAAAAACTTCCATGGTATTCTGCAAGGTGCATTAACTAAATTAGATTTAGTGACACGAGAAGAATTTGAAGTACAAAAAGCGGTTTTAACTAAAACACGATCTAAACTAGAAGCATTAGAAGAGCGTGTGACAGACATTGAGCAACAATTAAAGAAGTAATGGCGTAGTAATTAAATCCCCAATCCTAAGTATGTTTCAGAAAGGGATATATTAACTACACATTCAAGTTTTAATTTTCAGCGCTATAAAAATCACTGTCCTGATAAAGATCATGAATATGTCTTAACATAACCATGGTAATAGAGGCGACGAGTAGAGCTAGTAATACACCTAAAAAACCAAATAATTGGTCGCCTCCCAAAACAGCAAACATAACAGCGACAGGGTGTAGGTCAATTTTATCGCCTACCAGTAATGGTATAAGCCATCCTGTTACTAAAATAAATGTCAGGCACAACCATTTTTGCGGGGCTGTCATAAAATGAGTGGGTGAATGTATTTAAAGGATTGGAGGGCTATTTTTTGTTTTTTTTATTGAAATGATTGGCTCCCGCTAACGCTAAAAAAACTAAAGAACCTGGTGTAACAATAGCTGCAACGACAGCAGCAGACAATTTTAATTTATCTTGAGGGCTGATTTCTGTAGAATATTTTTTTTCCACAGGGTAGCGCATTGCCCCACATGAATGACATAAAGGTGTGTCTTTTTCTTCTTTTTTTCCACAAAAAGCACATTGAGGCATAATATTTGACCGTATAAATTGTTATTATTTTTATACAACATTTGAATAATAACAGAAAAAATGTAAGGAGCTAAACTGATTTTTTTGTCTTGAAGTCTTTGCTACTTATTCCATTCCCAATGTTCCAGCATAACATCCAACACTTCTTGAGGGTTGGCAGTTACTTTGATTAAATCTAGGCCTGAGAACAATAGGGACAGATTGAAGTTTTGCCCGTTCCAGCACTCGCTTCGATTAAATTGAACCCTTGCAATGTAATACTACTTCTAAGGTTATCCCCAGTAGTTTTGGTGCGTGGAACGCACCCTACTTCTAAGTTTTGGTGCGTGGGCAGATCCGTAGGGTGCGTTCCACGCACCAGAACTAATCAAAAATCAAGAATCCTTTAGCCTTTAGTCTTTAGTCTTTAGTCCTGAGTCCTGAGTCCTTTTTTAGGCTGATAAGGGGTGGTTTTTGGTTTAGCTTTCTTCTGACACGCTATTTTTATATTCGTCAACCAATTTATACAAAAATGACATGCCTGCCAAATTGAGAAAATAGCGATCAGATCCTGTTTTATGAGCAAAATTCCTGGCACTTAAAAACTCCAACGCTTTATCCCAGCCACCTGATAGTTTTGTGGTGCTAAGAATATCTGAGTATTCATTATTTTGAGATAATGCTTTCAAATCATCCGTATTAATACCTAAATCAATTTTGCCTATATTCTCAATATCTCGTCCTGAGCGAGCATAATACCGACCCAGTAACATTAAAATAACTTGCACTTTAAAGGCATTTTCATCCGCTTCATTATTCTCAAGGTCTTGTGCATCTTTAATATAAAAGAACGCACCTGATTCATCTAAAACCAGTTCAAAACCTATGTGTTGGTATAGTTGATAAAAATGAGATTGATGTTTAAAAAGCAAGGTGTACTTTATATTATCTATCAGCTCCGACTTTAAATCGTGATAAAGCTGTTTCGGTATAATCTTTCCTGCTGCTAGATCACGATAAATTGCTGTACTATCCGCTATTGTTATCAAATCAAAATCATTACTACTCACCGTGACTCCCCATTAACTCTAATCGTTTTATTCGATAGATATAAGCCTCATCTCTATATTGGATTTGTTGTCTTTTGTTCGTTGTTACTAACTTAAATCCTGCATTATCTTTTTTATACTGATGGGATAAATGAAAAATAGCCGTCAGTAAGTCAGTAAACTGGTAATCATCAAAGTGGGGTTCAATGCGGCAATGCATCATCACAGTAAAATCATTTGTGTCTCTAAAGCGCATCTTTGATAATAAGCGATATATTGTGTCTGCTCGCTCCATTCTTTGTTTGCTTGAGTTTTGTTTTGTTGCCTGACCTTGTGCAGGTAGCGTAAGTTTAAATAGTTTAAGATCATCAAGCCGTAATGCTACTTCATTATGGAAATTAGCAATATAAGAAGTCGAATGACCTAGCCGATACGTTCTAGGTCTATTTTGTTGTTTTAGCCCCATGGCAAATTTTGTCTGTTTTGCCCAGCCTTTTTCCATATATTTTCGAGCCATATTTTCAGTTTGGGTTTGCAGGTGGCTATTTAATAAGGTTTGATAGGCTGCCTCCATTGCGTTTGATTCTAAAATTCCCTGTCGCGTTTTTTTCAAAAATCGTTCAGCTTCATCAGATAAACGGTTAATAGGCTTGACAATATTAGTTAAACTCATTGAGAACAAAGATATTTGATGTGCTGTATCGGCTTGCCCTCGATTGTCCATTATCGTTATACAATCATCAATAATTGAAAATAAATTAGCTCCATCATTTAGCCGTATTGTCTCATTCAAAAATGATAATGTCGGTTTAATCCTTCGCTCATAAATATGGCTTATATGTTCAAACATCTGTTGTCGATAGTCACTAAAATCACCTTGTTGCCGACTTGCTTGCGCCGTCATATCTTCTAATTTTTGGTTCATTTTCTCCATAGAGAAAATATTTTTTCTTAATAAACCATAAATATCACTAAGCTGTTTAAGTAAGTCATCTTTTATTTCAGTATGATTAAAATCCTGCTCATCAAACACCGCTAAGTCATCTAGCCGTTGTTTTACCGAACGTAAACTCTCTAAATGGCTACGCAAGCGTGAATCCGTTAGTTCTTGGTGTAGCGATGCTTTGCAGAGACGAAAAAGGCTGATCACTTCATCTTGAAAAATAAGATGGCGATCACCCCCGACAGAGCTGACATCTGCAATGATCTGACATTGAAATAAGTGGTCAGTCTTAAACGCAATTCTAAGACGTTGTTGCTGTTCTTGCGGCGTTATTTTTAGGTGGCGTTTCAGCCTGCTTATAAATTGAGATTCACGAATAAATATCTCTTTTTGCTCGTCCATCTGCTCAATGCAATCAAACATCACAGCAGAATGGTCAAACAGTATTTTTACCGTGGTATGGGTATTAAACTTCTTAACCATACTGATTAAGCAAATCAGTCTGATCGGCCAATGCAAGATCCATCAAGTTAGCCGATCCTGATGGCTCAAAGCCCTCACCACCATTCCAATACACCAGTGTTCGTTTACTGTCATAAGGTTGGCTGGTCATCATTTCGTCCACTGAAAAATGCACACCAATTTTGTGGATGAGTTCAGTGCTAACACTATGCGTTGCCGCTGCAAATAAGCTAAAGCCTGCTTGCGATAAATTGGGTAAAATCCAATCAAATTGGTCGATATTAATATCTGCTGCCTCATCAAATATCAGTGGCATTTCTAGTCTAATTCCTCTAGGAATAACACGTTTAAGCAGTATTTTAACCAATTCTAAATTAATCAACACGGTTGTAGACATAGATTGTGCCGTATCTTGCATAGCATCATCTTGTTCTTTTTTGGTTTTGTATTCTAAATTGGTTATTATTTTATCCATCGTCAACTTAGCATCGTCATCTTTAAAAAAGGTCTCGACAAATGCTTTTAATCGTTCATAAAACTGATCTGATAACATATCACCACTATGCTCATCTAGCTTATTGACTTCATCTACTAAATGTCTAAATTTAGGATGCACGGCAATGGTCGCTTTTATCTCTGTTAAATCATTGATTGTAACCGCACTTAATTCTCGGTTTATACTAGATTCAAAGCGACGAATATTGTCATAATTATCGCGTAATATTTTGGCATAACTAGCAACAGATTCATTATGTCTATGTAAAGAATCATCGTATGCTTTTTCAATATTAGCTAAATCATTAAATAGTTCGCGTAATTGCTTAATGCTATTTTCGATTATATGATCATCGGGTGATTGAGAAAGTAGTTCTGGCTCATTAATAAAATCACGGCGCTGCCAGTCTTTCAATTCTGCTTTAATATGATTTCGTAGCCGATCAAACTCTCGCAAGTCATCCCCAAGCTGCTCCACATCCTCTTGTGTAACATTAACGCTTTGATCTGCCTTAACAGAGTCATGGCAAACCAGTTTTAACCTTGGATAAGGCATTTCTAGTCGACTTAAATCCCGCTTACAGCGATTTAAGTCACCGACTGCCTTGTCTTTCTCATCCCTTATTTGTTCTAGTTTTACTAATTCAGATTGTGACTGTTCAAATATAATTTGTAGTTTTGCTTGCTTGCCATTCAATTTCTCTATTGCTGTTTCATACTGGGTACAATTTTGTTGCTCTTGTTCACACAGTGAAAGGGTAGGGTTGTTATCAAGGCTAGCAATATCGCTCTCAGATGCATTTCGTTTCTTTTTGAGGGTATCTATCTCTTTTTTCTGACTAATGGCATCTTTTTCGATACTGATATTTTTATATGTTTTTTCATACCCATGAAGTTCGGCTTGAATATCTGACAGTTTTTTTTGTAAATCTTCGCCCACATTACCTATTTGTTTGGAAAAATTCTGATTAAACCACTTAATAACGTCACCATCATCTTCAAATAAAGAGGTAAACCCCGTAATTCCTGAAAGTTCATCTTCGGTAATTTTTCGGTGTGGATTGGTCATTAGAAGATCTTTATTTAATGCAGATAATACGCTACTTGCTTGTTGAGGTAACTGTTCAAATAACTGAAATTCTTTATTTTCTAAGAATTGTTTAATCGGTGATATTTCTGCTTTAACTTTCTGTATCTTTTCTTCCAAAGTTTGCTTTAATTTAAGATTATCTTCTGTGTTCTGTAAAGCATTTAACTGTTGTGTTATTTGTTCTATATATTGTTGTAAATCCGCTTTTATTTCACCCAAACTGTAATTAGGGTCGGGATACTGAGCGCGTAAAATCTTTACCTTAAACAGTATTTCATCTTGAGTTCTTCTTCGTGCTTTACTGTCTTTTAATGCTCTTCTTTCTGCAATTAATTCTTCTTTAATTTGTTGCAATTCATTTTTATGCTTTATCTTATTTTTTTCTTCTTGATTAAATTTATCTGCACTCTCTAATGCTTCTTTTTTAAGTATTTGTTCTTGTATTAATACTGACTGGCTAAGCGTGATATACGTCTTATCTGTTTCGCTCAATTTAAGGTAAGTGCCATGTTCTGTTGATAATTTTTTAAATTCAGGCTGTAAATTGTGTAATTCAACAATATGGCTTTGTTGTTTTTTTAAATCCTCATGTGTGGCTAAAAAAGCATCAATATCAAAATCTAAAATATCATCTGTTGTTTTTTTACCAGATTCAATAATATTAGCCAAGGCCTGTGCTATAGATTCAGCACTAGCATCCATTTCAAATAACAATAAAATTAATGCCCTTAATGATTCAATATTGTCATCATTAACCTTATGTAATGGCACTAAACAATAGCGGGTGGTATCACTATCCAACAACTCATTCGGCTCAGCATAAAGAGTTCTGCGTAACTTAGCGGGGTCACTTATCACCTCCGTTTTAGAAGATAATTTTTTCAAACTATCTTTAATATGGGCAATGGATAATTCTGCTACGGCTACACCAATGCCATCATCGCCACCCCCAGCCCCATCCCAAAAAAAGTGACGGATATCATCAAAAGGAAAAGGCGTAAAAATACGTCCATAACTTAAATTTTTGGTTTTATACAGGATCTGGCAATGTGTGCCCGCTTCATTTTCACTTTCTAAAATTAAAAAGCTTTGGGTACTGGGAAAATAGTGTCTGTAACTATCATCATTGCTGTAATAGTCATTCTTCTTAGGTTTTTTAAAAGCAAATTTAACGCGGCTTTTATGGAAGTTATGTTCGGGTAATAAAAAAAGACGTAATGAATTAAGTAAGCTTGATTTACCAATATTACCCTTACCCAATAAGATTGCATGACGATCAATGGGGATCTCAATAAAACAAAATCCTGCCGAATCAACCAATACTAAGCGTTTTATTTTTATCGTATCCGTGGTGCTAGTCATTATCCATCTTCAATAATAGTATTTCTTGTTCCATAAATTTTTTATGCTTTTGTACTGTTGCAGCCAATGCCGCAAAACCTAATTGTTCTGCCAACTTTATGCACTCCATTAGCTGGCGCTGTGTTTTTGGCTTCATTTTAAAACAATGTTGGTATTTACTGTAGTTATGCGGTTGAAGAAATTGAATGTGATCGCCTAGATTAGCTTTAAGTGTACGATACATCTTTAAACCCGCAGCATCATAATCAAATGCACATAAAATATGATCGTATTGTTGATACCATGGTCGGGCTAGTTTTGATGTAACACGAGCACCACTGCCTAAAGCAATATCAGTATTTGTTAAATCAATTTGTTGCTTGGTAAATTTTGTTGCTAGTTTCAACATTAATTGAGGTAAAAAGAAATTTTCTTCATTTTCAACAATAAGCAAACGCTTTTTAGCTTGAAAATGCTGTAAATAATTATCTTGTTCGAGGTACACAACATCAGGTCGCAGATCTGTCAATGCCTGATGATAGACCAATAAAAAACCAGATGAAACAGCAAAGCGATGTGAATCTCCCATATCAGTGGCTTGCAACCTATTGGTCGGACGCTCTGCTAAGGCCTCAAGTTCTTGTAGAAGATCCGAAGAACAGTTTACCAACCATTTTTGTGGTGCCTGCAATGTAACATCAAATCGCTCACGTTTTTGTGTTTTGTATGATTCTGGCAATAAACTAATAAAACGTGAAAAATTTATTGGTTTCCCTGCTCTAATTCGATCTAAGTATTGCTGAAGGTTCATCTTCTGTTTTTCAGATGTTTATTTGGCACTCTACTTTTGTGTAAAACGGCAAAAACTAATATCTGTTCTTTTTGTAAAGCATAGTAAATAATACCATATTCAATAAATATACTAATATAGTGCTTATATTAGTGCCTTATGTGTTTGCTAAAAATAGTGGGCTACTTATCGATGTTTTCTGAGTATCTTGGAGGGGTTTACTGTGTTTATTCTGTTTTTTAGACGGATTTCTTGATATTCTTTTTGAAGATCAATATTCAAAAAGTCTTCAAAATTAATTTTATCGTGGAATGTCGAAGTAAATGCTTCTTGAAAGCTTATACTGAATTTTTGATCTCTGTTTTTAGATATAGAAACCATAAACATATTCTCTTAAATTAATACCTACCTTAGTAGGCAAGTACCAAGGTAGGTTAAATTCATAACTATAGACCAGTTAGAGGCTAGTCTTCTGACTGGAGATACTCCTAGTCGCTAGCATAGAAGCATTATATGCTTTTCTCATTGGATAAACAAATGTAGAGTAAAAAGCAACTTTTTGACATGCATTAATCTAACGACATAGCTCACTTGATCGCCAAAAGCAGGGTGTAGCGTAGCGAAAGGGTGCTTTTGGCAGTCAAGTGCAGTGCCTTGTTATGTGGTTGCGCAAAAATAAAGACCTGAAGTTACTCCATTATTTGGCTATCCTTTTATTAGAATGGCTTAACGGTAGGCAATATTATAATCCCGACTAAAAACAAGGCTGGCACTTCATTCATCCAGCGATAGTAAATAGTCAAACTTTAAAAAGACTCAGGACTCAGGACTCAAGACTCAAGACTAAAGACTAAAGACTAAAGACTAAAGACTAAAGACTAAAGACTCAGGACTAAAGTAACTGGAACCTCTGTTACCACGCGTCATTCCCGAAGTCTGTTATCGGGAATCTAGATTTAAGTATCTGGATTCCTGCTTAGAACATACAGGAATGACGGAGGGAGTGAGGCGGATCTTATACCCTATTCAACAAATAATTCTGAATGAAAGAGGTTTAGTTGCCCTGTGTTTGGGGTTTATTTTGTTAGCATACTTTTTAAGCAAAACGACCAAGAAATAGCCGTTATTTTACCAAATACTGCTTATTTTATCTATGGTTTTTGTTAATTTATTGTTATAAATCAGATGGTTGTTGTGTTTTTAAGGGTTGACTAAATAGGGGTGATGGTTGCGGTTATTTTTAAAGTCCAATAACCATTTTCCGCAAAAGACAGGATAAATGACCAATAAAAGGAATAGCGTTAATAGCCATCCAGAAGAAGAATAAAGCACCCAAGCATAATCAAATATCATCCACAATCCAAAAACAAAGGTCAGTATCATGCCGGGTGTCATAGTGCCAAAAAAATAGTTTACGCTCCATGACTTTAAAGCGTTCATTACTGGTTTCGTCATCGCTCATTGCATGATAAACAAATAATCGGGGCAAATAGAATAGTCCTGCAAATCTAGGTAACCATAAATATTAAATGTAGAGCCTTTAACCAAAGCATAGATGTGTCCTCTAAACAATACCATTTTTAAAAATAGGCAATTTATTATAAATTCTTTAATTTGTTGCTGAATATTTTTTATATCAAGTACCTGTTTTTTTCATAACGATGTCTCCCATAGGAGAGATTAAAAATGTGGTAGGGGTATATGAAATTTTACCTTGATTTTTTTTCAGGTAATAATTGATTTATGTAAAGACATTATGGAAAATAGCGATTAAATATGAGCTAATAGTTTCTGCTTATTAGCATTGTTAGTTGGTTATCCTCAAGTTTGGCTATTTTTTTAATTGAGCATTTTGGAGAAATAAAGTGAAAAGGTTTTTAACAGTAATTGTGTTAATTTTTATAACTACGATGGTAAACGCTTGTTGGTTTGCTGATGATAAAGTTGTGGAGCATTTACAACAACGAAACGGTATTGCTTATGAAGTAAATGCAAGCAATCCATTTACAGGGATAATGCTTGAAAAATATAAAAACGGACAAAAACGAAAGGAAACAAATTATGAAAATGGTAACCGGCACGGCTTAGAAACTAAGTGGTATGAAAACGGACAAAAAGAGCTTGAAACAAATTATGAAAATGGTAACCGGCACGGCTTAGAAACTAAGTGGTATGAAAACGGACAAAAAGAGCTTGAAACAAATTATGAAAATGGTAACTGGCACGGCTTAGCAATATGGTGGCATGAAAACGGACAAAAAGGGGTTGAAGCAAATTATAAAAATGGTAAAAAGCACGGCTTAAAAACTAGGTGGGATGAAAATGGTAAACAGCATGGTTTAGCAACATTGTGGCGCGAAAACGGACAAAAATGGTTTGAAAAAAGGTATGAAAATGGTAAACAGCACGGCTTAGCAACATGGTGGCATGAAAACGGACAAAAATGGTTTGAAATAAATTATAAAAATGGTAAAAAGCACGGCTTAAAAATTAGGCGGGATAAAAACGGGCAAAAAGAATATGAAGAAAATTATAAAAATGGCGTAGCACTAGACTAGGAGCTGAATGGTATAAAAAAGAATCAAGCTGGCTGACCCCTTGATTTTCTTGAGTTGGGCTAGCTTAGATGTTGAGAATAACGGGGGAACCCCCCATTATTCGGCTATCCTTTTATTAGAATGGCTTAACGGTAGCCAATATTATAATCCCGACTAAAAACAAGACTGGCACTTCATTCATCCAGCGATAGTAAGTAGGTGAGTGATGGTTACGGTTATTTTTAAAGTCTAATAACCATTTTCCGCAAAAGATATGATAAATGACCAATAAAAGTAATAGCGTTAATTTAGCATGTAGCCATCCAGAAGAAGAATAAAGCACCCAAGCATAATCAAATATCATCCACAATCCAAAAACAAAGGTTAGTATCATGCCGGGTGTCATAATGCCAAAAAATAGTTTACGTTCCATTACTTTAAAGCGTTCATTACTGGTTTCGTCATCGCTCATTGCGTGATAAACAAATAATCGGGGCAAATAGAATAGTCCTGCAAACCATGTAACCATAAATATTAAATGTAGAGCTTTTAACCAAAGCATAGATGTGTCCTCTAAACAATACCATTTTTAAAAATAGGCACTATACCTTATAATTTATTATAAATTCTTTAATTTGTTGCTGAATATTTTCCATATCAAGTAGCCCTGTTTTTTTCATAACGATGTCTCCGGTAGGAGAGATTAAAAATGTGGTAGGGGTATATTGAATACGACCAAATGCCTGGGCGTGATGTCCATTTAAGTCCAAAGCGACGGGATAGGGTATTTGCTTGGCTTGGCTGATAAAAAGTACATGATTGGGTGGATCGTAATACATGGCAACAGCAATAATCTCCAGACCTTGTGGATGAAATTTCTGGTAAAGCTTAATTAAATACGGGATCTCTTTAATACAGATGGCACAATCAGTTGCCCAAAAAGTTACAAGTACAGGTTTGCCGTGTAATTTCTTTAACTCAATTTTTTTGCCAGTAATGGTTGTAAATATTTCATCTGGTGCAGATCCTAAGCTTTGTGATGACTTAGCCCAAAGTGCTAATAATAGGGTTGTAATGAGTAGTAGCGTTATCGTTATGCTTTTAACTGTCCCCATTATTCCACTCATTTTTTCACGCATTCTTTCAACTGCCAAGCTGATTTTGTTTGAATGACTTGATTTATATATGGTGCATGATAGTCTACAATCAATTTTTATTTTTAGAAACTTTTTTCAATGACAGAATTAGAATCTTTTTTCAGTATTGATGGTGCATTATCAAAAGTAATTCAAGGTTATTTACCACGTACTTCTCAGCTTGAGATGGCAATTGCTATTGCTGACTCTATTGATAGTAAGCAAAATCTGATTGCAGAAGCAGGGACAGGGACTGGTAAAACATTTGCCTATTTAGTGCCAGCTATTTTATCGGCAAAAAAAGTTATTATTTCTACGGGTACTAAAAACCTTCAAGACCAGTTATTCAATAAAGATCTACCTTTAGTCAGAAAAGCTATTTCAATCCCCTTTAATTCAGCCCTACTCAAAGGTAGAGCTAATTATCTGTGTATTTATCGGTTGCAGAATGCATTAAATACCAGTTTTGGTTTTAGCAAGCAGGATGCACAAGCCCTTAACTTTATTAAAGCCTGGTCTAAACAGACTAAAGTTGGTGATATTTCAGAAGTGAGTGATGTGGAGGAAGGTGATCCTGTATGGTCACAAGCGACCTCGACCGTTGATAATTGTTTAGGTCAGGAATGTCCTGATTATGCGGATTGTTTTTTGGCAAAAGCACGAAAAAAAGCACAAGAATCCGATATTATCGTAGTTAATCATTATTTATTGTGTGCAGATTGGTCTTTAAGAGAAACTGGATTTGGTGAGCTTTTACCAGATGCCGAAGTAGTGGTGATTGATGAAGCGCATCAACTATCTGAAATTGCTTCAAATTTTTTAGGCACTTCGTTAACCGCCAGACAGCTTAATGAATTAGCAACGGACACTTTGGCTGAATATTTTAAAGATGCTAAAGATATGCCAGAAATACGCACGGTATGTGAAGATTTGCAGTTTGAAGTAAAAGACCTACGTTTAGCGTTTGGGGTAGAGTTACAACGCGGAGACTGGAAAGAAATAGAACAAAACCCAAAAATATCCAGTGCTTTAACAGCGGTTCATCAACAATTAAAAAAATTGGTTGATCATTTGCAAGTAGCATCGGTGAGAAGCAAAGGATTAGAGTCCTGTTTTGATCGTGTGGAAGAAATAGAGCAACGACTGGATAATCTAATTAATGACAATAGTGGGCAATGGATACGCTGGTATGAAACCCACAGTAAATCCTTTACTTTTAGTAAAACACCGCTGGATATTGCAGCTGAATTTGCGCAATTTATGCGTCAACACAAAGCCAGTTGGATTTTTACTTCAGCGACTTTAAGTGTGGCTAAAAATTTTAATCATTTTGCTAAAGGATTGGGTTTAAATGGAACTGAAGGGCAAAGCTGGGAAAGCCCTTTCGATTTTTCCAGTCAATCCTTGTTTTATCACCCCAAAGGATTACCTAAACCCACAGAATCAAATTTTACCGAAAAAGTGGTGGAATTTGCTTTGCCGGTTTTACAGGCCAGTAAAGGTCGTGCTTTTTTTCTTTTTACCAGTCACAGAGCATTAAAAATTGCTGCCGAAATTTTACAAGATAGAATTGACTACCCTTTATTAGTGCAAGGTACGCGAGCAAAAGCAGTACTATTAGAACAGTTTAAACAAAAAGGTGATGCTATATTACTGGCGACTTCCAGTTTTTGGGAAGGGGTGGATGTGCGAGGCAATACCTTATCTTGTGTCATTATTGATAAATTACCCTTTTCTTCACCTAGCGACCCAGTGTTAAAGGCACGTCTACAAGCCATGGAAAAACAGGGACGCAATCCTTTTTTTGAACATCAGTTACCCTCTGCGGTTATCGCTTTACGACAAGGGGTAGGGCGTTTAATACGAGATGTGAATGACAAAGGTGTGTTAATGGTCTGTGATCCGCGCTTATTAAAACGTGCTTATGGTCAGATGTTTTTAGATAGTTTACCGGCGATGAGCCGAACCCGGAATATTATCGAAGTTGAAGCTTTTTTTCGACAGATTGAACAAACCGCACAACAGGAACAATAAAGTGAAATTATTGGCAGTAGAAACATCTACAGAAGCTTGCTCAGTGGCATTGCATATAGATGGCGAGTTTGCAGAGCGTTTTCAAATAGCGCCTAGAGAGCATACTAAATTAATTTTACCGATGATTGATTCATTAATGGCAGATGCAGGGTTAAAACCACAACAATTGGATGCTTTAGCATTTAGTCGCGGGCCTGGTTCATTTACGGGTGTTAGAATTTCTACGGGCGTTATACAAGGTATTGCCTTCGGTGCTGATTTACCGGTTGTTCCTGTTTCAACCTTAGCAGCAATAGCGCAGCACTATTTTAAAATAGCTGAAAGTGACTATGCCTTTACCGCGATGGATGCCAGAATGGGGGAGATATTTTGGGGTGTTTATCAAAAAAATCAGCAGGGATTTGCTGAGTTGCTAGGGGATGAAGCAGTCACACTGGCTGAAAATATCATTTTCCCTGATAGGCTAGGTCAAGGTATTGGTTCTGCTTGGGGAGTGTATCAGCAAGTATTATCAAATCGTCTGGGTGATTGCTTAGCTGGTTTTGAGCTTGGGCATTTACCTAGAGCATCCGCGATTGCAGACCTAGGTGTTTTAGGTTTTGAGCAGGGTAAAGCTGTTGATGTTGAAAAAGCCATACCTGTTTATTTAAGGGATAAAGTCGCTAAAAAAGAATCGGAAAGATAGAAACTTTTGAGATTTTAATTCTCAAAAGCCCTCTCTTGCTGGGGAGGGCTTGATAGAAGACATTAATAAAGGCACTAATATAAGTATATTTATTTATTGAATAGTATTATTTTTTTTTGTTGCGTTCATGGGTTTCTTTAATCACTTCTTCTGCTACGTTTTTAGGGCAAGGTGAATAGTGTGAGAATTGCATAGAAAACTGACCTCGTCCTGAGGTCATAGTGCGTAAATCACCGATGTAACCAAACATTTCACTTAAAGCTACATCTGCTTTAATGCGTACCCCTGTTACCCCTGCCTCTTGAGATTTAATCATACCGCGACGACGGTTAAGGTCACCAATAACGTCCCCTACATGATCTTCAGGTGTGTAAACATCAACATGCATGATGGGTTCAATCAATTGAGGCCCAGCTTTAGGGATTGATTGACGATAAGCTGCTTTAGCCGCAATCTCAAAAGCAACCGCAGATGAATCTACTGCGTGGAAAGCACCGTCTAATAATGTGACTTTCAAATCAAGGCATGGGAATCCTGCTAAAACGCCTTGTTCAAGACTTTTTGCAAAGCCTTTTTCTACGGCGGGCCAGAATTCTCTAGGTACGTTGCCACCACTTACTTTAGATTCAAAAACAAATCCTGAACTCGGCTCGCCCGGTTCAATAATGTAATCAATTTTACCGTATTGACCAGAACCACCTGATTGCTTTTTATGGGTGTAGCTGTCTTCTACGCTTTTAGTAATGGTTTCACGATAAGCTACTTGAGGTTTGCCTACTTCAACATCAACACCATGCGTCCGCTTTAATATATCAATTTTAATATCAAGATGTAGCTCGCCCATGCCTTTTAGAATGGTTTCACCGCTGTCTTCATCGGTTTCAACGCGGAAAGAAGGGTCTTCTGCAATCATTTTTCCGATGGCAATACTTAATTTTTCAGAACCTGCTTTATCTTTAGGGGCAACTGCAATTGAGATCACTGGGTCAGGGAACACCATAGGCTCCAGTGTTGCTGGGTTTTTAGGATCACACAAGGTATGTCCAGTTTTCACGTTTTTCATGCCTACAATGGCAATAATGTCGCCTGCTTGAGCAGCATCAAGCTCGATACGTTCGTCAGCATGCATTTCTACCATGCGACCAATACGCTCAGTTTTACCAGTAAAGCTGTTTAGTATAGTATCGCCTTTGTTTAACGTGCCTGAGTAGATGCGTATAAAGGTTAAGGCTCCATAACGGTCATCCATGATTTTGAAAGCTAGAGCTCGGAATGGTTTTTTAGAGTCAACAATAGCGTGTTCACCGGTTTCTTCACCTTCATCGTCTACTTCTGGTTGTGGCTTAACTTCTGTAGGGCTTGGAAGATAATCAACAACAGCATTAAGTACTAATTGGATACCTTTGTTTTTAAATGCTGAGGCGCAATAAGTTGGGAAGAAGGATAGCTTAATAGTTCCTTTGCGGATACATGCTTTAATAGTTTCTATCTCTGGTTCTTCACCATCCAGATATTTCTCCATGGCATCATCGTCTTGCTCAACGGCGGCCTCAATTAACTTTTCACGCCATTCTTCAACTTGATCTACCATGTCAGTGGGTACATCTTGCACTGTATAATTGGTTGGGTCGTCAGTGCTATCCCATACCCAGGCTTTGCGGGTTAACAAATCTACAACACCGACAAAGTTATCTTCAATACCGATAGGTAATACCATGACCAGTGGGGTTGCACCCAGTACATTTTTAATTTGTTTGACCACTTGATAAAAATCAGCGCCTAAACGATCCAGTTTGTTAACTAGAATCACGCGAGCTACTTCAGAGTCATTGGCATATCGCCAGTTAGTTTCTGATTGAGGCTCTACACCACCCGAACCACAAAAAACACCAATACCACCATCAAGTACTTTTAAAGAGCGATAGACTTCAATAGTGAAGTCAACGTGCCCAGGTGTGTCAATGATGTTAAAGCGATGATCGTCCCAGAAACAAGAGGTTGCGGCAGATTGGATGGTGATCCCGCGTTCCTGTTCTTGCTCCATGAAGTCAGTGGTTGCTGCTCCATCATGTACTTCGCCCAGTTTATGAATTTTACCGGTAAGCTTTAAAATTCGCTCAGTTGTAGTGGTTTTGCCGGCATCGACGTGTGCGAAAATACCGATGTTTCTGTAGAGGGATAGATCTGTCATTGTTGTACTCTAAAATTGAGAATAAAAAAACTATTAATTCTTGCATGATGTAAGAATATGTATGCTTTAAGGCTGGCTATCTCAGTATTAGCTCTAACCAGCTTCTAGGTGATAAATAAAGCGTGTGTTTTATTGTTCGATGCACAATATTGTCAATTTGTACTCGAAAATTCTTTTATTCTACACTAAAACTAAAAAAAGAAGAATATAGCTTTAAATATTTATTGAATAATGGGTATATTGAGAAGAGGCTGACGAGATTTAAAGAAGGCGTTTTTATGGGTATAAAAGCCGCTTCACTCCCTCCGTCATTCCTGCATGTTCTAAGCAGGAATCCAGATGTTTAAAACTAGATTCCCGATAACAGACTTCGAGAATGACGTATGGCAACAGAGGTTCCAGTTACTTTAGTCCTAAGTCCTAAGTCCTAAGTCCTAAGTCCTAAGTCCTAAGTCCTAAGTCCTAAGTCCTAAGTCCTAAGTCCTAAGTCCTAAGTCCTAAGTCCTAAGTCCTAAGTCCTAAGTCCTAAGTCTTTAGTCTTTAGTCTTTAGTCTTTAGTCTTTAGTCTTTAGTCTTTAGTCTTTAGTCTTTAGTCTTGAGTCTTGAGTCTTGAGTCTTGAGTCTTGAGTCTTGAGTCTTGAGTCTTGAGTCTTGAGTCTTGAGTCTTGAGTCTTGAGTCTTGAGTCTTGAGTCTTGAGTCTTGAGTCTTGAGTCCCGAATCCTTATTTTTAAAAATGGTATTAGGCAACTGGCAACATGATGCTATTGATTGCGCATAATTTGTTTCAAAAAAGGAATTGTTATTTTACGTTTTTCGGCTAAGGTTGCATGTTCAATTTTATCCAGTAATTGCCAAATAGAAGGTAAATCACAGGCATAATGTGCGATAAGAAATTGCCCGACATTAAGGGGGAGTTTAAAGCCTAAGTCATTGGCTTTAAATATAAGTGCATTGAGTTGTTGCTCATCTGTTAACACATTGAGTTTTAAAGTCAGCCCCCAATTCATCCGCGTTTTTAGGTCAGGCAATTGAATGGATAAGAATTTAGGGGGGCAGTGTGCCGATAACAGCAAGTGCTTATTATGCTCTCGATGACAATTAAAGAAGTTAAAAAAAGCCTGTTCCCATTCAACATGTCCAGCAATATTCTCAATATTATCAAAACAGATCAGGTCAAGTTGTTCTAGACCATCCAAAATAGATGTTGTGGGCAGTTGTGGTTTGAAAGAAAAACAAAAGCAGGACTTGTTCTGCTTATTTGCTTGTTGACCACTTGCCTGAATTAAATGGGTTTTTCCTGTTCCCTTTTTCCCCCATAGATAGATCAGTTGTTCTTTATTAATAAAGCGATTTTTTAGATGAGTAATGGTTTCAACATTATCACCGAGGTAGAAAGTGTTGAAGTTCTGATTTGACTGAAATTCAAACTGTAAAGGCAGTTGTTTGGGCACAATGTTGAGCTATTCATCAATATAAACAAAAAAACCACAGCCAGCACAGAGCAGTAGACTAAAAAATACTTCTAATATACCAAAATAGAATACAGTATCTGAGGTAGAAATGTAGATTTCAGATATGCCATAAGTAAAATAAAATAGACTCAAATAACTCATCCATGTACAGCTTTTAAGATTGGCATTGAGTAAGCCTCTCATAGGGATAAGTAGTGGAAATACTGTGCCGAGCAGCACCATGACAACAGGAAAATTTTCCGAAGGAGAAAGTATGGTATTCCACACCATTAGTAGAATAAACAAGCCAAAAAAACCAATTAAGGCCATATAGTAATAGTAAATTCTTTTCATGATATATTTTTTAACGCAACAGAGGTTTGTGCAAGACGATGACCGAGTGCCCAACAGATGCTTTTTTCGTCGCTACTTAAATCGTGTGCAGTGGATAAATGACTCGGGCCGTAGGGAGTGCCGCCGGTGTTTGTTTCTTTTAATGCGATTTCATTGCAGGGCACACTGACGATTAACATACCATGATGTATTAACGGTAACATCATCGATAATAATGTGCTTTCATGTCCGCTATGCATGGCACTGCTAGAGGTAAAAACGGCTGCTGGTTTTCCTGATAATGTGGCAGCAAACCAAAGCTCAGTGGTTTGATCAATAAAGTGTTTTAATGCACCTGCCATATTACCAAAATGTGTAGGGCTACCCAAGGCTAAACCATGACAGGATTTTAAATCGTCAAGTGTTGCGAAAGGTGCACCTTTTTCTGGCATTACATTCTCAGTTTGTTCGCAAACGCTTGAAATTTCAGGAACCGTTCTGATAACAGCATCAACACCTTCCAGTGACTCAACACCTAAGGCAATTTGATATGCCATTTTTTTAGTGGTGCCGTTACGACTGTAGTAAAGAATGAGGATTTTGGTCATGATTTTCAAAGAATAGCCAATACATTCTCAGGTGGGCGACCTATCGCTACTTTTCCATTGTTGATAACAATGGGTCTTTCAATCAATTTAGGAGTGGACACCATACCTTTGATTAAGGCTTCTTTATCAAGGTCAGGATTATTCATGCCTGTTCCTTTGTATTCAACTTCTTTTTTACGCATTAAATCACGGGGTTCCATTTTTAAATAGCCTAAAACTATTGTTAATTCATGCACTGAAGGCGGTGTTTTTAAATATTCAATAATTTCAGGTTCTATGCCTTGTTGTTGTATCAGTTGCAAGGTTTTTCTTGATTTGCTACAACGTGGGTTGTGATAAATTTTTACAGTCATGGTGGCACTCGCAAATTTAAAGAAGAGTATAATGAGACCTCAGCATAACCCATGAACGGATAAAAAAGGCTAGAAGTTTTCCATCTTTCAGCCAAAATAACGCGCAATAGCTTAACTATTACACTTGTATTTTGACTAAAACCTGAAAAATTCTATCGCTTTTCTCTCATCGCCAGAGTTATGCTGAGGTCTCATAATATCATTTTGTCCAGAAAACTGTGTTTAAAGCTATGCAAATACCAAATTATTCATCGGCTCACGTTTTAGTAATTGGTGATTTAATGCTGGATCGCTACTGGCATGGGTCAACATCCAGAATATCGCCAGAGGCACCGGTACCTGTGGTTCATGTTAAAGATGATGAGCAACGTGCAGGTGGTGCGGGCAATGTGGCTTTAAACATTGCAGCGCTGGGTGGCAAAGTATCTGTTATGGGGTTTGTAGGGCAAGATGAACAAGCGGCACTGTTACAGACATTATTAAAAGAGGCAGGTGTTTTAACCATATTTGAGGTCTTGAAAAATCATCCGACCATTACCAAATTAAGAGTGATGAGCCGGCATCAACAATTGATTCGACTGGATTTTGAAGATAACTTTCATAGTGCTAATAATGAGCAATTACTACACCAATATCATGCGGAAATGATGCAAGCTAATGTCATTGTTTTGTCGGATTATGGTAAAGGAACGCTGCATGGTGTGGAGCGGTTTATTCATCTAGCAAGGCAATTAAACAAACCAGTATTGGTTGACCCTAAAGGCTCAGATTTTAATATTTATAAAAAGGCTACATTGATTACGCCTAATTTAACCGAGTTTGAAACCGTAGTAGGGCGTTGTGCTAATCAACAGCAAATTGTTGAAAAAGGAATGAATTTACTCAAGGAAATTGAAGTGACAGCACTATTGATTACCCAAGGTGAACAAGGAATGACCTTGTTAACGGAACAAGAAGAACCGCTTCATTTACCAACACATGCCAGAGAAGTGTTTGATGTGACAGGTGCTGGTGATACAGTGATTTCAGTGTTGGCAGCGAGTTTGGCAGCAAAAAAAACTTTAGCAGAGGCTACTATTTTAGCCAATATGGGCGCAGGTATTGTGGTTGGCAAACTAGGTACAGCAACCGTCAATACTGAAGAGCTAGAATACGCACTGCAAGGGCAACGCGCGCATCATAAAGGTATCGGCAGCTTAAATGAAGTGCAAAATGCCATGCAATTAGTAAAACAAGAAGGTGAAAAGATTGTTTTAACCAATGGTTGTTTTGATATATTGCACCCAGGACATATCCGTTATTTACAACAAGCCAGAGAATTGGGTGATAGATTGATTATATTGGTGAATAGCGATGATTCTGTTAAACGTTTAAAAGGGGCGGAACGTCCGGTGAATGATTTGCAATACCGAATGGAAATGTTGGCAGCATTAGAATGTGTGGATTGGGTTTTGCCCTTTGAAAACGATACCCCTAAAGATGAAATTGACCAGTTATTACCCGACATTCTAGTCAAGGGCGGTGACTACAGCGATATTACTAGCATAGCAGGGCATGAAAGTGTATTAGCCAATGGCGGAGAAGTGAATATTTTATCCTTCATAGAGGGCCATTCAACTACATCAATTATCGAATCCATCAGGAATGCTGAAAGTGAATAAAGCACACATTATTGACCGCTTACAACAATATTATTTATTAGCAAGATTTGATAAACCTATCGGCATTCTTATTTTATTATGGCCCGCATTATGGGCATTATGGGTTGCTAGTGATGGCAAGCCAGATTTATTTGTGCTATTTATTATTTGTTCAGGCGTGGTATTAATGCGTGCGGCGGGTTGTGTCATAAATGATTATGCAGACAGGGAGTTTGACCCTAAAATAGAGCGTACTAAACAAAGACCCATCGCTATCGGTAAGGTCAGTCCAAAAGAGGCACTTATTTTATTTGTGGTCTTATGTTTAGTTGCCTTAATGATGGTATTACAACTGAATAGAATGACTGTCATGTTGTCGTTTATCGCTGTTTTTTTGGCGGCCAGTTATCCATTTATGAAACGCTATACGCAATTACCGCAAGCTTATTTGGGGATTGCCTTCGGTTTTGCCGTGCCTATGTCTTTTAGTGCACAAACCAACACTATTCCAATGGTTGCCTGGATAATGTATCTGGCAGTTATGTTATGGGCTTTAGTCTATGACACCATGTATGCCATGTGCGATAAAGAAGATGATTTAAAAATAGGTGTTAAATCGACTGCTATTTTATTTGGCGAAAAAGATCGCGAGATAATGGGGGTGTTACAGATAGTAATTACTGTGTTGTTAATAATTGTTGGGCTGATACAGCAATTAGGACTATTTTATTATAGCGGTATTGCAATAGCTTCAGGCTTATCCATATATCAACAAAAGTTAATTTTTCATAGAGAAAAGTCGCTTTGTTTTAAGGCTTTTTTGAATAGCAATTATTTTGGTATGGCTGTTTTTATAGGTTTGGGTTTGGATTATTTAATGTAGCTTGCTATTTTTTGACAGAATATTACACAAGTATTCACACTACACTCTCCTCCGCCAAAATCTTAGCCACTAGGGTTTCTTTAGTAAACTTAGATAGTAAAATTTTGTTAACTTCTTTTGCTGTATTTTTATTCAACATATCCACCAGTATTTTTGAGTTTTTTATAACATCCCAACTGGTCATGGTTTCACCAGGTGCATACTGCTCAAGAATATCAATTAATTCACTACCTTGATCAGTAATACAAAAGCCCCCTGTACCAGATGCCAGTAAGTTGGAAAGCTTAGACGGTAACGAGCCGTTAGAAGACCTTAGGCTTGAGGAATAACTTGAACTCTCGATCTAATACCATGTTCAACAAATAAATACACCAATATAGCACCCATATTATCCCCCGATATGTTTCAAGCTGAACTTTTAAAAAATCATGGTACAACGTGGTGAAACTTGACACTACTCAGCAAAGTGATGATTGCCTATACCGATTTAAGGTAACATTTAACAAAATGGCAGGCAAAATATCATAAGTGGCATAAAAATCAAGAAAACAACGAACAAGAAACCCCACAACAGTTGCAACAAAACTTTCCAAACTATCAGATATGTTAAAAACAAATAAAATGCTTGTAAAGTATAAACAAGATGTCTGAATTCGGGAAGCAATAGAAATCCAATCACCAAAGTTCAAGCAACAAGACAGTTAGGTTGATAGCAAATAATCTATAAAACAGTCAAAACAAAAAGACTTCCAATAGTCAATAGTCTATAATTAGTGCGATTAATTAACGATTAAAAAATTATTATGGATGTTGTTGCGAATGATTTAAAAACCAAGGGCGTGGCTGCGATTGATCATGCACTTAAACATGATCAAGAAGCGGTTGTGACGGTTAGGGGCAAGGCAAAATATGTCGCCATTAGCCTAGACAGGTACAATCAGTTTCGAGAATATGAGTTGGAGTGTTCTTTGCGTGAGGTACAAGAGGATGTTAAAAATGGTAATTTTGTCCAAATGAGTGCCAGCGAGCATATTGCCAACCTCTAGTGTTTCAGTTAATTTTTACGCCGTCTTATGAAAAGCGGCTCAAACGTTTTTTAAAAAAACATCCGCAGATTAAAAATCAATATGCCAAGGTGATACAAATTTTAGAGATTGACCCGTATCATCCTTCGCTCAAAATTCATCAATTACGCGGCAGACTTAAAGATTTGCACTCTATTTCTATTAATATGGGCTACCGAGTTAGTATTGAGTTTATTGTTGAAGATAAAAAAATCACCTTTGTTGATGTGGGTAAACACGATAATGTTTATAGATAAACCCTGCCTGCTCTTAGTGGATTTTGTTCAATATAGCAATAACAAGTTAATAAATAGTTCTCACTGTCAATGACTGCTGATTTATAACGACCTTCCCATAATGTGCCTGTTCTTTGCTGTAAATCATTAAAATATCGCACATAAATTCTGCCAATATACTGCAAACGGCACTAACACCATCATCACTTTTTGGTGTTATTAACAAATACAGATGATTGGCCATTAAAACATAAGCATGTAAATGACAATGGTATTTGATGATTAGCCTAGGTTGTCTTGGCATCGTTGTTTGGATTTTGGTGCAATAAAGGCATTATGCACAAAATCAAGTTACTCTTGTATCTGACCCTGATGTATCCCCATAAATAGTATCAAAAACACCAATATAACAAATAACTTATGATGACATGTCGCTAAAACTGTCAATATCGGCATAGATTATGCTTCTGTATGCGGATTTTAAATCAACAAGGCGAATGATTAAAATTGCTTTTGTGGCGTTGTGCAGATTTTATTAAGGGTTTGAATATGATGGGTAGGTTTGTGGGGATATATCAGAGACAATATTAAAGCTCATTTTCTTACTTCAACTGCCTTATTTTTTTGCAATAGCCCTTTCTCAATAGCCCCAAAATTTATACCCCAGCTTGTAAATATAGCCTAAAGATAAGAAAATACTTGCTTTTCATCAACATAAAAGAGAAACATTATGGTTTCATTAAACTCGTCTGAGAAAACCAAAAGCTTAGCTATAAGTACCATAGCCTTTACGGTATGTTTTGCAGTGTGGACAATTTTCTCCATTATTGGCATTCAAATTAAGCAGAACTTAGGGCTTAATGACAGTCAATTTGGTTTATTGGTAGCGATGCCGATCTTAACAGGCTCTTTAAGTCGAATATTTTTAGGTATTTGGACGGATCAATTCGGTGGGCGTATCGTTTATTTTTGCTTGATGATTACCACCTCATTGGCGACCTGGTTATTGTCTACGGTTTCTACTTATGAAATGTATTTGCTCGCAGCACTGGGTGTTGGTCTGGCTGGTGGCTCATTTGCAGTAGGGATTGCCTATGTTTCTCGTTACTATGAAAGTGAAGAACAAGGCACTGCCTTAGGTATTTTTGGAATGGGTAATGTGGGTGCGGCAGTTACTAGCTTTGGAGCCCCTTTTCTATTAATTGCTTATGGCTGGGAAAATGTAGCTAAAATCTACGCTGTTGTACTTTTTGTGATGGCTATTATATTTTGGTTTACCACTGAAGAAGATCCTGTCACCAAAGCAAGAAAAGCGAGAGGCGAGAAAGTAAAGCCCGCTCTAATGCAACTGGAACCATTAAAACACTTACGAGTTTGGCGTTTTGCTACTTATTATTTTTTTGTATTTGGTGGTTATGTTGCTCTTGCTCTTTGGTTACCACGTTATTATATGGGAGTTTATGACCTAGAAATTCAAGTAGCAGGGATGTTGGCTGCTGCCTATGCCTTACCTGGTAGTATTTTTAGAGCATTAGGTGGCTACATGTCTGACAAAATAGGTGCCAGAAAAGTCATGTATATTACTTTTATTGCATCCTTAGTGTGTTTGTTTTTGTTGTCTTACCCTGCTACCGATTATAGAGTGCATGGTATAGAAGGCCCAATAGAATTTACCATTGCTATTGGTTTAGTGCCTTTTGTGTTGTTGACTATTTTGCTTGGTTTTTCTATGTCATTAGGTAAAGCCGCTGTGTATAAACATATACCAGTCTACTATCCTGACCATGTGGGGTCTGTGGGTGGCTTAGTCGGTTTGATAGGTGGTTTAGGCGGCTTTATTTTACCGATCAGTTTTGGCTTAATGAATGATCTGATTGGTGTTTGGAGTAGTTGCTTTATGCTGTTATTTGCTATTGTGGCTATTTCTTTAATCTGGATGCATATCGCTATTTTGATATCTGATAAACGCTTATATCCTGATTCACATGGGCCGCAAGTATTACCTGAAATGTTAGAAGAGGAGTAAAACTGCTTAGCTTACCCTCTATTTTGCCCAATAGCCGCGTTGAAAGTGCTCATTTACACTTGAACGTGCCGATGTTAGCTCTCTAAATTGATTGGAAATTAGCATGAATAAAAATATATGTTCATTTTGTCACGGAATAGGGACGGATATTTATATTGAATGTACTAATTGTAGCGGTTCTGGTTATGACCCAACTGAAGATAAACCGTTTGCTCAGTGTCATACATGTCATGGTGAAGGGATTGAGGAAGTTGAAATTTGTCCAATTTGTAGGGGAGAAGAAATAGTTGATGAATATTCCGATATTGATATTTCGGAAGAAGAATCTATTGATGAACAAGATGATATAAAAAGCATAGTAAAAATTGGATGGTATATGAAAGTTGAAAAACTTAAAAAGTTAGAATTAGATGAATATTGTAAGGAACTAGGTATTAACACTAAAGGAGTTAAAAAATCTGACCTTGTAGCTACTGTATATCTGCATCAAAGAGCTGAAATTGATAAAGCAATTGAATCTGGAAATTGTTTAGGGTTACTGAAGCAGAAGATTGGTGAATTAGCTGATGAATATGCAGGAAACTTAAAAGCCAAGATCATAAATCGCCATAAAGAAATGCAATCTGATGATAATTCTCATTATTTGATATAAAGAGTATTAGGTATATCCAATGATGAAGGTGCATTGATTGATGAGTATCAAAATACAGGGCGTTTCTTATACAAGTATGCAGGATCATTTCTTGAAGAAGCTGCTTCACTCTGCCTATTTTTTTCTAACAGTTCAGGTGGAAAAACTACCGTAAAAAATACCCAAGGGCAAAAACCAAAAACATTTGAAATTGATTTCTTAAATGGTAATGATGCCGTTGAATTAAAATGGCGTGATGCTACAACCGATGGAGATCATATTACAAAAGAGCATACACGAGTTAAAGTAATTAAAGAGCATGGCTACACGCCAATTCGTGTGATGTTTTATTATCCTCAAAGAGAACAAGCCATTAAAATTCAAGACGCACTGAAAACTTTATATAATGGTGTTGATGGTGAGTATTATGCGGGTGATGATGCGTGGCATTATCTCAAGCAAATAAGCGGTTATAATTTAAAGTCTATTCTGATTGAAATTGCAAAAAGAAGAGATAGTGAGTTGCCAAAAAATGAATAAAATACTTAAAGGTGACTGCATTGAACAAATGGAGTTAATTGAGAAAAAATCTATTGATCTTATTTATCTTGACCCACCATTTTTCACCGAAAAAAAATATACTTTACAGAATCGAGAGCGGACAAAAGAATTTAGTTTTGATGATATTTGGGGTAGCAATAAAGAATACGCCAGTTTTCTAAATGATCGAATACTATTAATGTACGATTGCTTAAAAGAAACAGGTTCAATTTTTGTACACTGTGATAAAAGTGGTGAGCATATTATCCGATCTATTTTGGATAAAGTTTTTGGTGAAAAGAACTTCCAGTCTGAAATTATTTGGAGTTATAAAAGATGGTCTAACTCTAAAAAAGGATTGCTACCGGCTCATCAAAATATTTATTTTTATTCAAAAACAAAAAACTTTAAATTTAATACTATCTATACAGCTTATTCAGAAACAACAAATATAGATCAAATATTACAGCGTAGAACAAGAGATAAACATAATAAGTCAATTTATGATATAGATGAAAAAGGGAGAGCTAAACTTGGAGATAAAAAAAGGGAGTTCCGCTGAGTGATGTTTGGGAAATACCTTATTTAAACCCAAAAGCTAAAGAACGTGTTGGCTACCCTACACAAAAACCTTTATTGCTTTTAGAGAGAATCATTGAACTTACAACTCAAAAAGGCGATATTGTATTAGACCCTTTTTGTGGCAGCGGAACTACATGTGTGGCTGCAAAATTACTTGATAGAAGTTATATAGGAATAGATGAATCAGAAGCGGCAGTTGAACTTACTTTAAGTCGAATCAAAAACCCGATTAAGACGACTTCAAATCTCTTAAAAAATGGAAGAGAATCCTATGTTAATGCCGACAAAGATGCATTAGGTTTATTAAAGGGGATTGAATATAACCCAGTGCAAAGGAATAATGGTATTGATGCAATTCTAGTGGAAATGCATAAAAACACACCTGTATTAGTCCGTGTTCAAAAGGAAAATGAAACGATAGCTGAAGCGGCAGCCTATCTGCTGAATGCAAAGAAAGCAAAAGGATCAAAGAAAGTTATTCTTATACAAACAAATGAAATTGGATTATTTACTGAGGATGTTAGTTATGATGGAATGGTAATTCTTCAATCGCCATCACTTCAAATATTAAAGTGTTTGAGCAAAAAAGAGCTAACAAAACCATCAACTCGGACAGCTAAAAGCGGCGAGGATTTCGCCACGCTACAGTCACACCGCTTTTAGCTACAGGTTATGGGCGTTAGCGATCTAAATGCCGCGTTCAGGTGTAAATGACCATTTTCAACGCAGCTATTGGAAAAAACAGAGGGCAATCTAAGCAGTTACGCTTTATTTTTTATTTCTGGCATCAAGTCTAGGAATATCTTTGCTGATAAATAATGCAGGATCAACAGCGACTTTATTCAAATATACAATCCAGTGTAAATGAGGGCCGGTAACGCGGCCGGTTTCACCTACAGTGCCTAATGTTTCACCCTGTTTGACCCATTGTCCTGCTGCTACTGAAATTTCATTCATATGTAGATAAGCAGTTAATAAACCCTGTCCGTGGTCTAAAAATACGGTATTGCCATTAAAATAATAATTGCCAGTATCAATTACTTTTCCAGAGGCTGGTGCTAGTATGGGAACTCCAGTTGGCGAGGCAATATCAAGACCGTTATGAGGTCGTTTAGGAATATCATTAAAAAAACGTTTTAAACCAAATAAACTGCTGAGCCTACCATCAACAGGGGCAATAAAATCAGCATCAATTTTTTGTTCTGTCCAAGTTTTTTTAGCTTTGCTCATGGCTACTTTGTCGGCATTTATTTTTTTAAGATCTTGTTCTGTAAAACCAGTCACCATACGCTTTTTCTTGATGGTAATGTGTTGTACAGGATAGTCTTTATCATCAATAATAAATGTTTTTTGATGACTCTCTTTTTCGCTTTTTATGGTTATTTTATGTTCACCCGCTTTTGCAGAAAGAGGAATGCCAACAATGGCAAGCCAATGAGATTCAGTAGCAGTCACCAACACTCTCTTGTCATAAAAAAACACCTTTGGAGCAGCTTGGTTGATTTCAGCAACAGAGATTTTAACGATACCCCCTGGAACAGCCAATGGATCAGGCAGTGTATTCGCCATGCTTGAAACAGAGGAAAGAAACAAAATAAAAAGTAATGGGCTAGTTTTATTCATGATTTATTTTTCTAACTTGACTGAGGATATGACCTTGTTTTAAACGTATTTTAATCGAGTCATTCAATGAAAGCTGTTGGCTGGAAGTAATGATTGATGATGAATTAATCACACTAACAATGGCATATCCTCTGTCTAAAGTGGCTAAGGGACTTATAGCATTTAAGGTATGTATTAATGATTTGTATTTATTTTGCGAGGATTCAAGTTTGTGTTTAATAGTAGCATTTAAGCGACTCTGCAAATAGAGTAATTGCTGCTGATATTGAGGATTTTTATCAACGTGATTGTATCGCTGAAATAAGATGTTTTGTTTTTCTAGCTGTATTTTTTGTTGGCTTATTTTGTGTTTTATTGCTCGGACTAATCGTAATTCCTGGTTATCCAATGACTGTGAATGTCTTTGCAATTGTTGTCCTGGATGTTGTTGCTGCAACCTTTTTGATAACCAGTTTATTGATTGTTGGGCTTGGCTAAGACGGCGTTGCATGATTTGTTGTAATTGAATATTTATAGATTTATAGGTATTCAGCCACATTTGCTGATCAGGCACTGCATTTTCAGC
This sequence comes from Methylococcales symbiont of Iophon sp. n. MRB-2018, assembly GCA_003666325.1. Lineage (GTDB taxonomy): Bacteria > Pseudomonadota > Gammaproteobacteria > Methylococcales > Methylomonadaceae > QPIN01. The sequence continues at coordinate 5,795 of QPIL01000107.1, read as the reverse complement.
GGCAGCAGAGGGTGTTGCAGCACGCAGATCAGCAACAAAGTCAGCAATGGTGGTATCAACTTCATGTCCAATACCAGAAATAACAGGGATGTCAGACTTAGCGATAGCTCTAGCTACTGACTCTTCATTGAAGGGTGATAAGTCTTCGAGTGAACCGCCACCACGAGCCAGAATAATAAGGTTTACTTTTTTTTGTTGATTGGCAGTTTTTATTGCCTTGCATATTTCATATCTCGCCTGCTCACCCTGTACAGAAGTCGGATAGATAGTGATAGGGATGTAAGCAAAACGTCTTTTTAAAACGGTCAAAATATCATCAACAGCTGCCCCCGTGGGTGAAGTAATAATACCAATGTGTTCAGCTATTGCTGGCAATGATTGTTTTTTTTCTGGGGCAAATAAGCCTTCATTGAATAGTTTGGTTTTAAGTCGATCAAAGGCTTTTTGTAAATCACCTTCTCCATCCAACTGTATATTATCAACAATTAGCTGATAATCTCCTCGCGCTTCATACAAACTGACTTGAGCCGATACTATGACTTGTTGACCGTTGTCAGGTCTAAAACCCAGCCGACGCTGCTGGGGTTTGAACATAGCACAACGGATTTGCGCTTTTTTATCTTTTAATGAGAAGTAAATATGTCCCGATGAAGGTGTGCTTAAATTAGATATTTCACCTTCAACCTGAATGATTGAAAAGTAGGTGGATAATAAATCTTTGCTTGCTCTGTTGAGTTCAGAAACTGTATACCTGTTTGAGCTAGAGAAGGGGTTTTTATTGGGAAGCATAAATTACCAAAAAGTTTTCTTGAATTCTTGTTCTATATTTTGCATATAAGGTAAAATTGCAGATTCATTTTTTTGCTTGGCATTTAAAAATCCACAACGCACACAAAGCAGATAATAATTTTAAAAAATCATTAACAAAATGTAATTAATACCATTATGCTGAACTCTCATTATAGGTGAATATGGTAAGTTTTTATACAGGCTAATGCGCTTGTTTTTTTTAGATGTTTTTTTTAAATTTTGCCCACAAGCAGTATAAAGGAGTTATACAAAATTTAAAAAATAATAACACTATAATAAGATAGATAATAAAGACAGGTTTGGAATAAAATACCAAATGAGGATGGTTTTGTTAGAAGTTTGTGTAGTAGAGAGTGGAGTTGTTTGGTTTAGTTGTTTTTTGAATATGGTATTAATTAAGCATAAATTTATTTATATTGTAAAATGATGTTTTTTTTATTTTGGGTTTTGAGGTTAATAAATGGGATGGGTGTTTTTATTTACAGCGGGTTTTTCAGAAATTATTTTTGCTTTAAGTCTGAAATACAATGAAGGCTTTACAAAGTTATACCCCAGCATCGTCACAGCAATTTCAGGAGGCGCCAGTCTTTATTTACTCATGCTGTCGATCAAAACACTGCCTTTAGGCACTGCTTATGCTATTTGGACAGGCATGGGTGCCGTGGGCGTAGCCATTTTAGCTATTTTCTTATTTAAAGAATCAGCAGATTGGCCCAGACTCATTTCAATCAGTTTGATTGTTATTGGTATCATGGGTCTTAAACTGACCCATAGTGAATAAATTGACTAAGTTTAACGCTAAATGCTACATCTAATTTTTCAATCAGTTCTTGATCCATCCGTATTACAGCGGATAGGGCGTGGTGATGACGTGGTTTTCATGGAAAATGCAGTTTTGAGATTGTATAAAGAAAATATCTTATCAGTTGAGCTATTAAAATTACTCAAAAACAATATTCATTTATATGTTCTAAATGAAGATCTCGAAACACGAGGCATTGAAAAAAAGGAATTAGTGCCAGGTGTTAAAGTCATTGATTATTTGGCTTTAGCTCAATTAACAGAGACTAACGCATTGATTAGCTCGTGGAATTAATAGTCAAAGGCATTTTATTAAATACAACAGCACAAGGGTTTTTAATATCCTTGGATGATTGGAATGAGTCTGTTGCTGAACAGTTAGCGTTATTAAATGATATTGACTTAACAGCCGAACACTGGGAAATTATCTTTTTTATCCAACAGTATTATCAATTGTATAAACACCTGCCTAATGCGCGCGTTTTTACCAAAGCGATTAAACATGAATTTGGAGATAAAAAAGGAAATAGTCGTTATTTGCATAAACTATTCCCTCAAGGGCCTTTAAAGTTTGCTTGTAAAATCGCAGGCTTGCCCAAACCACCGACTTGTTTATAGAGACCTCAGCATAACTCTGGAACGGATAAAAAACGATAGAATTTTTATCCGTTCATGCGTTATGCTGAGGTCTCTTATAGTTTGAGTTGTAGCAAGCTATCAGAAAATTAATCTACCAGCAATCAAAATGATGAAGTGCATTGTGTTTTTATTTATAGGGTGATTAAGCCTTGTCAGTTTTTTCTTGCACATTTAATTTGATAGTAATTCAATCAACAGTGCTTCATAAATTTTAGACAAGGTTTCCAGTTCTTCTATATCAACATTCTCATTAATTTTATGAATACTCTCATTGACAGGGCCCAGTTCCAAAACTTGTGTGCCCGTAGGGGCAATAAAGCGACCATCAGAAGTGCCACCACCAGTATCGTCAATGGTTTCAAAACCAGTGATTTTTTTAATCGCGGTATGAGCCGCATCTATTAACTGACCTTTTTCTGTTAGAAATGGGTTGCCAGATAAGCGCCATCGCAAGTCATATTTGAAATCATATTTATCCAAAATTGCAATGCTGCGTTGTTTAATGGTTTGTTCATTGAGTTCGGTACTAAATCGTAGGTTAAATTCTACTTGTAGGTCACCAGGAATAATATTTTCAGCTCCCGTGCCACTATTAATGTTAGAAACTTGCAAACTGGTAGCAGGGAAAAACTGATTGCCTTGATCCCAGACTTCTTCGGTTAATTCTTTTAATGCAGGGGCAAAAGTATGGATGGGGTTTTTTGCAATTTCTGGATATGCCACATGACCTTGTATGCCGAAGATAGTTAATTTGGCACACAAAGAACCGCGTCTTCCGACTCTAATAACATCACCTACCGTTTTATTACTGGAAGGCTCACCTACTAAACACCAGTCAATTTTTTCTTGACGGTTTTCCAGTACCTCAATGACTTTGACTACACCGTTAGTAGCAATACCTTCCTCGTCACTGGTGATCATTAAGGCAATAGAGCCTTTGTGGTCAGGATAATTAGCAATAAATCGTTCAACAGCGGTGATAAAGCAGGCAATACCGCCTTTCATATCAGCTGTACCTCGACCATAGAGTTTGCCATTTCTGATGCTGGGCTCAAAAGGCGGTGAGTCCCATTGATCTAAGGAGCCTGGTGGTACAACGTCGGTATGCCCTAAAAAGGTCAGTAGTGGTTTTTCTGTACCGCGTCTTAGCCAGATGTTTTGCGTGTCTTCAAAGTTTAAACGCTCATCTTTAAAGTCTAAAGCAGTTAATCGATGGGCTAAAACATCTTGGCAGCCAGCATCTTTAGGAGTTATAGACTCTTTTTTGATTAAGTCGACTAATAAATCAAAAGTATCGCTCATAATTCGTTTTGGTAATTTTCTGCTTTAAAACCAATAATCATTTTATTACCTGTATCCAATATCGGACGTTTGATTAAAGTTGGAGTATCCAACATATATTGCAATGCAGTTTGTTTAGAAATATTCGTTTTTTGTTGTTCATCCAGCTTACGCCAACTGGTACTTTGCTTATTAAGTAATTTTTCCCAGCCCAGCGTGCCTTCAAAAGATTCTAAAAGTTCGGATGTAAGTCCTTGCTTGCGATAATCATGGAACTGGTAGTCAATAGTATTATCATCCAGCCAATCCTTTGCTTTTTTTACCGTATTACAATTGCTGATGCCATATAAAGTATACATATTACAACTCATTATTTAGTAGCTCTTCAATAGAAGGAAGTTCTTTGTTTTTATGTAGAAAACTTTTATATAAATCAATAAATTCCATAAAGGCTTGTTCCAAGTCATCAAGAATACCCTCTTCGTTTTCTTGGTCTTCAGGCGGTAGTTCTGGTGAATCTAGGTATTCTTTTTGTAACGCGATTTCACTGTTGAGAGAAAGAATGGCATAGAGAACGGCATTGCTAGATAAGGGAGTAGACATGATGCGTGTTTTTTAATTGTTTTTTAAAAGACTATTATAACGTGGATAAATTGAATCAATAAACAGATATAATATTGGTTGAATTTAGAGCACCACCCAAGTACAAATAGCAGTGCTGGGGTAAACTTTGATCGGGTTCTTAGATGTATTTTGCATAAAATTAAACAATGAATAAGAAAAAAATTCTTGTAACAGGTGGAGCAGGCTATATCGGAAGCCATGCTTGTGTGGAATTATTACAAGCTGGATATGCGCTTACCGTTGTTGATAATTTGTCTAATAGTAAAGCTGAGTCACTTAATAGGATAAAAAAAATAACAGGGCAATCGCTTACTTTTTATCAACATGATATTTGTGATAAAAGAGCATTAGCTAAAATTTTTTCAGCACATAACTTTAATGCAGTGATACATTTTGCTGGTTTAAAAGCAGTGGGAGAATCTTGTGAGCAACCGTTAAAATACTATAAAAATAATGTCTATGGCTCTCTTATTTTAACTGAGGTCATGGCTGAAGCAGGCGTGAAAAATATGATTTTTAGTTCCTCTGCAACCGTTTATGGAGAACAGGATATTACTCAATATTCTGAGGATTTTCCGGTCTATGGGGCTACAAATCCGTATGGTAAATCCAAAGCCATGATTGAAGAGATTTTAATGGACTTATCAACCGCTGATAAAATAGCGGGGGCTGAAAATCCCTGGAAAATTGCACTGCTACGTTATTTTAATCCAATTGGAGCGCATGACAGTGGCTTGATAGGTGAAGATCCCAATGGGATACCTAATAATTTAATTCCTTATGTATCGCAAGTTGCTGTGGGCAAATTAAAACAGCTTTCTGTTTTTGGCAACGATTACGCTACCACTGATGGCACTGGCGTTAGAGATTATATTCATGTCGTTGACTTGGTAAAAGGTCACCTGAATGCATTAGAAACTCTGGACTCCTCAATATTTAATGGGGGAGGCTGCAAAGCCTATAATCTTGGAACGGGACAAGGCTACAGCGTTTTAGATATTATTAATACATTTGAGCAAGTGACTGGAAAAAAAATCAACTACAAAATAGCACCCCGACGTATGGGAGACATTGCAGAATGTTGTGCTAATCCTAATCTGGCACTAAAAGAGTTGGGTTGGCGTACAGAAAAATCTTTACAAGATATGGTGGCTGATACTTGGCGCTGGCAAAGTCAAAACCCTAATGGCTATAGCGATTAGCTGAGTATAAATACTGTGGATTAGTGCCTCGCATTCAAAAAAGCAAGTGCAGTGCCTTGTGGACTAAGCCACTATCGCGGAGAAGAAAAATCAAAGGGGGCAGAAACCAAAAGAGTCAGTATGAAGTTCCCCCACTTGACTGGTGAATTTCCCCCAATAAACTTGTATCTTACCCCTTTGATTTTACTCTTGAGGGTTGACGTTCTTACACAATCTAACTATGCAGTTTGCCCCTATTGTTTTATGGCCTCTACCACAAATACGTTAACACTTTTTATATCTATATCTTGTTTTTCGACAATCTTTAAATGTGTCAAGTTTCACCACGTTGTACCATGGTTTTTTAAAAGTTCAGCTCGAAACATATCGGGTGGTTTTCTAAAAATTTGTGGATTTATTCTATACCAACATTGGACGGCTTCAAAGGGCGTTCTAACC
>QPIL01000108.1 GCA_003666325.1 Methylococcales symbiont of Iophon sp. n. MRB-2018 | reverse complement strand
TTAGTCTTTAGTCTTTAGTCTTTAGTCTTTAGTCTTTAGTCTTTAGTCTTTAGTCTTTAGTCTTTAGTCTTTAGTCTTTAGTCTTTAGTCTTTAGTCTTTAGTCTTTAGTCTTTAGTCTTTAGTCTTTAGTCTTGAGTCTTGAGTCTTGAGATCCGTAGGGTGCGTTCCACGCACCAGAACTAATCAAAAATCAAGGAGTCCTGAGTCTTTAGCCCTTTTATAAATAAAACTTCAATAGAAAAATATTGCGTTAAAGATTATTTTACGCCTTTAAAAATACCGTAACAGGCTAAACCTTGTTTAAAAATCTGGTACTGACTTTCTGCTGCATAGTAATTAGCTGTTTGGCTTGCTGTTCTAATACCGGTCCATTTTAGAAATTTTTCTATAGGGTAGGTTAATTGCGATTTTTTATACAAAATCTTAGAAGAAGGCAAGGTTTCTTTAGTAATATCGCGATAATTAACATCCTTAAATTGGCAACTCTCCATGGCATTTTGAAATTCAATTACTGTGGCAAAATTAGGGACAACACAACCATCTAGGAATGCGACGACATATTTCCATTCTTCTTCAGTAAATTCGGTTTTATTGGCAAAACCATCGGCTACCACTAATTGTCCACCTTTACCCAATAAACGATAAGCTTCAGCGACAAAATCTTGTTTATCCAGTGCATAACAAATACTTTCCAGCCCCCAGACAATATCAAAAGACGCATCGTCAAAAGGGGTATTACAATAATCCGCTTCTTGAAAACTTACTCTGTCAGCCACACCATTCTTTTTAGCATATTCTTTAGCTCGTACAACTTGAGAGGCTGTTAAGCTAATACCTGTAACTTCTACATCAAAGTTTTTAGCCAACCAAATTGAACTACCACCAACGCCACAACCCGCATCCAGTATTTTTGAGCCTGGTTTAATATCAATAGCCTGACTCAATGCTCTATTCATGTGGATTAAAGATTCACTATGTGTTTTTGTATCTTCATCCCAATAGCCATAATGCATACCCAGATTTTTTGAATCTATCCAAAATAGGCGATAGTCGATGAAACACTCATCGTAATATTGAATGATTTTTGTTTTTAAATCTCCGCTGGTATCAGTGCGGCAATCTGTTTTTTGCTCAAGTATCTTGGTAGGCATAAGTTTTTTTAAATGTTGCTTATAGGCATTTATTGATTGGAGTACAGTGTATCGGCTAAAAAAATAGTTACTTAGTCAACCCTTAAAAACACAACAACCATCTGATTTATAACAATAAATTAAACAAAAATCATAGACAAAACAAGCAGTATTTGGTAAAATAACGGCTATTTATTGGTCGTTTTGCTGATAAAATATACTAACAAAATCAACCCCAAACAGAGCAACTAAATCTCTTTCATTCAGAGTTATTTGTTGAACATAGTATAAGATCCGCGTCACTCCCTCCATCATTCCTGCATGTTCTAAGCAGAAATCCAGGTATTTAAAACTAGACTCCCGATAACAAACTTCGGGAATGACGTATGGTAACAGAGGTTCCAGTTACTTTAGCCCTAAGTCCTTAGTCCTAAGTCCTGAGTCCTGAGTCCTGATGATATTTTTCAAACTCAATATCATCAGCAACACCATGCAAGGCACTAATCACTAATACACCGAAAAGAATTAGCACAATTTGCTGCAATGAAGTTTTTAGATCTGTTTTTTTATGTAGCGAAGGTATTAAATCTGCCACCGCAATATAAATAAAACTAGATGAAGCTAAAGCAAGAAAGAAAGGCAAAATATCATGTAAATCTTCCAGACAATAATAGGCAAGAACACCCCCTATAACCGTAGTAAAACTGGCCAATACATTATAAAACAGGGCTTTTGACTTGCTATAACCCGCTTGTAACAAAATGGCAAAATCACCGACTTCTTGCGGAATTTCATGGGCTGCAACCGCTAAACTGGTCACCATCCCTAATTTTACATCGGTTAAAAAGGCGGCGGCAATGAGTACACCATCAACAAAGTTATGAATGCTGTCGCCGATAATAATGAGAGTTCCTGCAGATTTATGACTGTCGTAGTCAGTGTGCTTATCATCACCATGAGCCTCACAAGATCCTGAATGGCAATGTCGCCAGATCAATAATTTTTCCAATATAAAAAAACCGAGTATACCGACAAGAATGGTTGCAGATAGTGCTTGAAATTGATCAGGCTTAACCTCTTCAAATGCATGGGGAATTAAACCCCAAAATGCGACTGCTAATAGTGCGCCAATAGCAAAACTAATACCATGCGGCAGTATTCTTGATCTCAGGTTTTCAGACAATAATAAGAATATACTCGCAATCAGAATACTTAATACCCCACCAATAGCAGTAAAAATGATAATTAATAGCAATAAATTCAAAATTAATCTCTCCAGATGAGCGTGGCCATACGACCTGTTTCGCCATCACGACGATATGAATAAAACCTTTGATCTTCTGTCATTGTACAAAAATTACTGCCATATACTTTGGTAATGCCTAATGTTGCAAGCTCAAGCCTTGCCAGTTGATATATATCTACCAAATAGTGCTGTCGATCCTTTTGTTTAAATGCGGCATTATAAATAGCAGACTTCATAACAAACTGGTTTTTAACCTCATTACCCACTTCAAAGCATTCTTTACCTATAGCGGGACCTAACCAAGCGATTATATTTTGTTTAGCCAAGGCTTTAACAGTATGGCTAATAATACCTTTCAATAAACCTCGCCAACCTGCATGTACTGCGGCAATCATCGTGCCATCTTGACTGACTAAAAGAATAGGTAAACAATCGGCCGTTAAAACAGCACAGACCCAACCTTTTTGATCGGTAAAACTGGCATCTGCTTGTTGATAATGATTGCTATAATCTACTTTGACAACTTTATTACCATGTACTTGTTGTAACCAATACGGTTTAGCAGGAAGATCTAAACTATCTGCTAATATTTGACGGTTGTGCTGAACATGTTTTATTTTATCATTGACATGGTCAGCAAGATTAAAACTGTCAAAGCCACTTTGACTGACCCCACCCGAGCGTAAAGTCGTTATAGCTCGTATATTTTGGGGTGCCAGCCAATTCGCTTCAATCCAGCTCTTCATCTTCCAAAGTTTTCAATAGTAGTGCCATATCATCAGGCACAGGCAGTTGCCATTCACAATACTCGTCAGTTTCAGGATGTTGTAATCCCAGGCGAGTAGCATGTAATGCTTGTCTTTTAAAATCTCTTAGAACCTGTTCCATGGTTTTGCTACAGTGACTGAGCATTTGAAAACGCTTTCCGTATACCTGATCACCTACTAACGGGTAATGAATATGGGCCATGTGTACACGTATTTGATGGGTACGCCCTGTCTCCAGTTTTACTCTGATTAGGGTATGTCGCTTATATCGTTGTTCTAACCTATAGTGCGTTACCGCATGTTTACCATCATCACGCACAGCATGTCGAGTACGATCATTTGGATGTCGTCCCAAGGGTGCATCAACCGTTCCTCCTGTCGTCATCCAGCCTTTCACTAAAGCCAAATACTGCCGTGTTACTGTTCTATTTTGTAATTGTGAGGACAAACTATAATGAGCAGTTATGGTTTTGGCGACCATCAATAAGCCACTGGTATCTTTATCTAGCCTATGCACAATACCTGCTCTAGGCAATGTTTTTAACGAGGCATCATGATTAAGTAATGCATTGACTAATGTACCGTGCCAATTTCCTACTGCTGGATGTACAACTAACCCCGCTGGTTTATTAACAATCAATATGGACTCATCTTCAAAAACAATATCTAAGGGAATATCTTCAGCTTCATATTCCAATACTTGTTCTGTCTCAGCATTCAGTTCAACATACTCACCGCCATCTATCTTATCTTTACCTTTAAGTAACTTATTATTAACGGTTACACGTCCCGCTTTAATCCAGATTTGTAATTTACTACGAGAATAATCAGGAAAAATTTCAGCCAGACATTGATCCAGACGCATGCCAGCTAATTTATCAGGTATTTCTGCTGTTAATTTAGCCATATCCTGTTTGAATTAAGTTATACTCACCTTTTATCTGAGACCTCTCTTAAGTAAGGTTGAACGATAAAAACCCCTGATTTTACAGTGTACTGTTAACATTATGCGATTATTTTTACAAAAAACATTCCTTATTTTTTTACTAGGCATGGTTTTACAAGCTTGTGAAACCATACAAGATTTTAAATTTGAAGAGACAGATGCAGCCAGCAAATATGCTGATTGGGATGAAAAAAAATTCCATGATAAAGCTAGATCTGCAATGGATTCTGAAAATTATACCAATGCTATAACATTCTACGAGACATTAGAGGCTCGTTATCCCTTTGGCGAGTATGCAGCACAAACTCAGCTTGATGTCGCCTATGCCTATTTTAAAAATGGGGATCCTGAACCAGCAATTGCTGCTGCTGACCGCTTTATTAAAATTCATCCTAGAAACCCAAGCGTAGATTACGCCTATTATTTAAAAGGTCTAATTAATTTTAATCGCAGTATCGGTTTTATTGAGCGTTTTTTACCCACGGATTCTTCTCAACGTAGCCCCAGCAATGTAGAAGAATCTTACGCTAATTTTCAAGAGTTAACGCAACGCTTTCCTGACAGCAAATATACCCCCGATGCAAAACAAAGAATGCTGTCTTTGAAAAATAATCTAGCCATGTACGAAATTCATGTAGCACGATTTTATATGAAACGTAAAGCCTATGTTGCCGCCGCTAATAGAGCAGGTTTTGTGATTAAAGAATTTCAACGTACACCTGCAGTACCTTATGCCTTACAAGTCATGCAAGATGCCTATACAGAACTGGGTCTGCATGATCTGGCAGAAGATGTGGGGAAAGTTTATCAAGAAAATTTCCCTAATGGTCCTCCCGTACTAGAACACAGAAAAGCCTCTGTGGTGAACCAAATATGGGACTATATTGGGCTTGAAAAATAAAAAATAAAAAGGTGAAATTGTAGACCATAACTGGCGCGATTCCAGCGCCATAGAAACCGATAAAAACCACTTAGAGACCTCATAACTCTGGAACGGATAAAAAAGGCTAGAAGTTTTTCATCTTTCAGCCAAAATAACGCGCAATAGCTCCTCACTATTACACTTGTATTTTGACTAAAACCATATTCAACAAATAAATATCCTAATATGATTGCTAGATTGGTGTATTTAGTCAACCCTTAAAAACCCAAACAAAAAACCACCTCTATCAGCCTAAAAAAGGACTTAGTCCTTAGTTCTGGTGCGTGGAACGCACCCTACTTCTAAGGTTATCCCCAGAAGATCCGTAGGGTGCGTTCCACGCACCAGAACTAATCAAAAATCATGGTACAACGTGGTGAAACTATACAATAAGCCCCTATTTTTAGTGTGCTCATAAGGTGATAATATGAGTGCTAGATTGGTGTATTTATTTGTTGAACATGGTATTACACTTGTATTTTGACTAAAACCTGAAAAATTCTATCACTTTTTTTGTCCGTTCCAGAGTTATGCTAAGGTCTTATGATAAAAATCGTCTGCAAATATTTTATATTGAGAATAATCATACTTTGTCTTGTCAATACTGTTGTCTTTGCGGAGACTAAAATCGCAATTCTGGATTTTGAACTAAAAGATTTAACATTAGCACCCAAAATCCCCGCCGAGATAAAACGCACGGCATCTATTAAACCGTTATTAGAAAATGCGTTGCGTAAAGCGGGTTATGTGATTATTAAAATTGATGCGAATAGTCAAAAAAAGGCAGAGGGAGGTATTGGCTATTTGTTTGATCACCATGATGTTGCGGCAAAATTAGCCAAACAATTTGATGCTGATTATGTGCTGGTTGGCAGATTACATAAACCCAGTTTTTTGTTCGCTTATATGATGGGGCATTTAATTAGGGTGAGCGATTCTAGGCTGATTGGTAATTATATTTCTGAAGCGAAAGGCTCAAACAAAAAAGTCACTATTAAAACGGTTGAAAGCCTGACGGTTAAAATAGATAACACTTTGGATAATCGGTATTCTCCTCCTTAGTAGATTAAATTCTGTGTTATAAATCTACTCATGTAATATTGACAATGAAACCAAAATGAATAAGAAAAAAAGTATTATTGAAACTATGGCTAATAAGCCTTTTGACTTTGTTCTTTACCTAGTCTTCGCAATAGCTATTATCACATTATACAATCTCTATTTTAGTGTTAATGTGGATGATGCTAACTGGGATCAATTTAGTGCGGAACACCATTGCAAATTGCAAAAAGATTATTATGGTACGCAAAAATCCAGTTGGAAATGTGATGATGGCAATCTTTATTACCGCTGGATGCATCAAAGATAAATCAAAATGAATGGAGCTTGGATATGTATGAGCTATTGAGTTTAATTTTTGGCATTTGTATTTTTAAAAAAAGGCCGCAAGATATACCTGCCTCAAATACCCTGATTCGGTTATTAATCCCAGTTTACGCAACCATTAGTTTTTTAATCCTCATTTTAAACACCAGTTGGTCTACTGCAATTATGCAGGTTGCAGTAGAAATTTTACTAATCATGGGTTTATCTTGGGCGATTTTGTTAATTACTGATAAACCTGCGCGTTACCAACAAACCGTCTGTGCCTTAATGGCTACAGATGCATTAATCAGTTTTATTGCTTTACCTTCAATGGCTACCCTGACGACTCAAAATAATGGCTTGGCCACTATTGCTATCCTTTTGTTAATGGTATGGCACTGGGCAGTTTCTGGACATATTTTTAGTCATGCGCTGGATCGTCCTTTGCTATTTGGCTTAGTTGTTTCATTGATGTATATTTTGACCTCATATCAAGTGATGGGAACTTTTTTTCCCGAAGTTCTATTAACGGAATAGGAAGTAAACATGCCTTGTTATCAACATATTCTTTTAGCGGCAGATTTTACTGAACATGCATCAGAAGTAGCTGATAGGGCAAAACAATTAGCTAAAATGGCAGCAGATTCTGATATTTTGGAAACTAAGCAGTATATGGAGCTAGGTAGTCCAAAACGTAAAATTGTCAGCATAGCAAAACAGCAAAATGTTGATCTGCTTGTAGTCGGATCTCATGGACGACATGGTTTAGCATTATTATTAGCTTCAACGGCTAATGCAGTTTTACATCATGCCGCTTGTGATGTTTTGGCAGTTCGTTTAAAAAATGATTGAATTGGTACTGGGTGGTATTCGTTCTGGTAAAAGTCGTTATGCAGAACAACAAGCCTCTGCTTCAGAAAAACCCGTCATTTATATTGCCACTGCCGAAGCCAGAGATGCAGAAATGCAATCTAGAATTTCTAGCCATCAAAAAAGAAGACCTAAGCATTGGCAAACCGTTGAAGAACCCGTTAAATTAGCAAAAATCATAAATAATCATAATAATTCAGAGACCTGTTTATTGGTTGATTGTTTGACATTATGGCTTAGTAATATCTTATTTAATCAGCAAGGTGAATTACAACACAGTCTGTTTAAAACAGAGACAAAGGCTTTATATAAGGCTTTGTCATCATTTTCTGGGCATCTCATTCTAGTCAGTAATGAAATTGGTTTAGCTGTTATCCCTATGGATAAAATGACACGCTACTTTGTTGATGAAACAGGCTTGTTACATCAACAAATTGCTTCTTTAAGTAATCGTGTTGTTTTAGTCACGGCAGGCTTGCCTCAAGTTTTAAAATAATTAATGGATTGGTTAAACAATAAAATACCGCGTGCTGATGTTTCTTACTATAAGCAGGCTCTTGGGCGACAAGCTCAATTAACCAAACCACTTGGATCCTTGGGTCTGTTGGAAGAAATTGCAGCCCGTTTAGCTTCTTTACAAAAAAACAAGCAGCCCAGTGTTGATAGAATATGGGTTTCTGTTTTTGCTGCTGATCATGGCGTTGCCAATGAGTCTGTCTCTGCTTTTCCTCAAGCAGTTACTGCCGAAATGGTAAGGAACTTTACTTGTGGCGGTGCTGCAATTAATATTTTATCTAATTATGTTGCTGCCAATTTTGAAGTAGTTGACGTTGGCTTGCTTAAAACTATTGAAAATGACAAGGTAATTATTGAAAGAGCAGGTTGTGGTACTGCAAACTTTATTAAACAGGCAGCAATGAGTCATAAGCAGTTGCAGCTAGCAATCAATACTGGCAAACATGCCATCGAAAGAGCAATAAGCCAACAAAGCCAGCTTTTTATTGGCGGAGAAATGGGTATTGCCAATACCACTAGCGCCAGTGCTATCGCAGTAGTTTTAACCGGCTTAACAGTGCAACAACTCACTGGTGCGGGAGCGGGTTTAAATGCAGATAAAATTGCACATAAAGCTAAAGTTATCGAAAAAGCAATTGATTTACATAAAAACTTTTTAATATCTCCTTTGAAAGTAATACAATACTTGGGTGGTTTTGAAATTGCTGCTTTGTTAGGTGCTTATCTTTATGCTGCACAACAGGGTTTGCCTGTTCTGGTTGATGGTTTTATTGCCAGTGTAGCTGCACTATTGGCTATTAAAATTAACCCCGAAGCAAAACCATGGTTTTTTTATGCACATCGCTCACATGAACAGGGGCATCAATGTGTTTTACAACACCTGCAAGCTCGCCCATTATTAGACTTGGATCTACGTTTAGGGGAGGCAAGTGGTGCAGTCCTCGCTGTTCCTTTAATGCAAATGGCGTGCAAAATACATAATGAAATGGCTACCTTTGAACAGGCAAAAATAACAATAACAAAATAGTAGGTAAATAATTAATGATTGGTCATATTGAAAGTTATGATGATGAGCGTCAAACGGGTGCTATCAAATGCGAAGATAAGTTTTATGAGTTCCATATTGATGACTGGGGCTTAGATAAAGAGCCTGAAGTAGGCGATGATGTTGATTTTATGCCTGAAGATGATGGTAGTGCAACGGGGATAAGTTCAATTGATGGTATTGTTCAACATACTATGGTGCCTGTTAAACGTCGTGTAATAGCCGCATTACTGGGTTTACTCTTCGGCTTTCTTGGTTCACACAGAATATACCTGGGGTTTTATAGAACTGCTTTTTTTCAAATATTACTGACAGGGATCATGTTGTTTCTTGGTGCCCCAGGATTTGCAGTGATTTGGGGTTTTATTGAAGGATTTTTAATTTTTGGTGGACTCATTAATAAAGATGCTAAAGGACGATCTTTAAAATAATTGACCACAGCCATAATATCCCGTTCCCATGCTCTGCGTGGGAACATACCTAACCCCTGAGTCCTGCTTAATGAATCCATTTCTATTAGCACTTCAGTTTTTAACGATTATCCCTACGCATTCACTCGATGTCAGTGATAAACAGTTAGCTCAATCCTCCCTTTTTTACCCTGTTATCGGACTGCTCATAGGTGGCTTCTTAGTTGCCAGTTCACAATTAATTACCCCTTATTCTATTTTTACTCAAGCCTCTCTTATTTTGATTCTATGGGTTTTATTAACAGGCGGTCTGCACCTTGATGGATTAGCTGATTGCGCAGATGCTTGGGTGGGCGGTTTTGGCGACCAGCAGCGTAGTCTGGATATTATGAAAGATCCCGCATCAGGACCGATAGCTGTAGTGGTTTTGGTTTTGGTTTTATTACTCAAATGGTCATTGATTATTAGCGTTCTGGAACAACAAAATGTCAATGCTTTACTATGGACTCCGTTGTTAGGAAGACTCGCTATTTTAATCTTAATGTCTACAAGTCATTATGTAAGACTCGGCGGATTAGGTGAAAAAATAATAGCAAATTTACCCTCTGTTGAAGTCAAAATAACTATTTTAATAGGGTTATTGATGAGCGTGTTTATTTTGAATATTAGCTCTGTTATCGTTATGCTACTGACAATTTTTATCATCCGTTTACTTGCCAACAAACGATTAGGCGGTGTGACTGGTGATGTATACGGTGCAACTGTTGAACTGGTTGAAGTGAGTATTTTATTGAGCCTAACCCCATGAATAAACATCGCTTTAGTGACGAGGAACGTGCTGCTGTGTATAAAGCCATAGCAGAACGTCGCGATATGCGTCATTTTTTACCTGACCCTATTGATCCGAATATTATCCATAATCTATTACAAGCAGCCCATCAAGCGGGTAGCGTAGGATTGATGCAGCCTTGGCATTTTATAAGAATTACTGATCAACAACTCAGAATTAAGCTACATCAACTGGTGGAAGAAGAAAGAATTACAACAGCAAAGGCGTTAGCAGAAAGAGAAGATGAGTTCATGAAACTTAAAGTAGAAGGTATTTTAGCCTGCGCCGAACTCATTGTTGTAGCCTTAAAAGATCAACGCCAATCCCATATTTTTGGACGTCGTACTTTACCAGAAATGGATTTGGCATCATCAGCCTGTGCTATACAAAATATGTGGTTAGCTGCCAGAGCTGAAGGCTTAGGAATGGGGTGGGTATCACTATTTGATCCTGCTCAACTAGCCTCTTTGTTAAACATGCCTAATGGTAGCCAGGCGATTGCTATTTTATGTTTAGGGCATGTTGATGAGTTTTATCCAAAGCCTATGCTAGAAATAGAAAATTGGGCAAAAGCAAAACCATTAGATAAATTTGTTTCAAAAAACACATGGTAAGGCAACTCGCAACAAACAAGCTACAAAACGGGTGGGTTATTGGTTGCAAGTTGCCTTAATGGGTGAGCGGTTTTGCTGGTAATACCATATTCAATAAATAAACATACTAATATAGTGCTTATATTAGCAGCTTATGTGTTGCTAAATCATTAAGAACAAAGACGGATGCCAACCCTATAACTAATAATGAATTAACAGCCGCAAAGAATAAAGACCGACCATGATTGTTGTTGATACTAATATCATCACTTACCTTTACATCTCTGGCGAAAAGTCTAAGCAAGCAGAAAAACTAATGTAAGTTAAAAATACTTTTTTGATGAAGTTTTAGTTTTTAAGAGGATATAACGCTAAAATTCAGAGTCCACGTTAGCGGTCGGCTGGAATGATTTGTTATGCAACATTTAACATCTGCACACCCAGTTCTAATTTATGCCTTTCAATTTGCCAAAGATGATATGTAACTTGATGCCCCATCCAACTTTCAGGACTAGCACCTAAAGCTATTGATAACCTAACGGCCATTTCTGGTGTTAAATTCCCATTACCATTAATTATTTTTGACAGTGTTTTTCTACTTACAGCAAGAGCTTTAGCAGCATCTGTAATACTTATTTTTGCTGGATCTAGCCATAAACCTTTTATAATTTCGCCAAGATGAGGTGGATTATACATTTTCATAGTATCTCCTAATGGTAATCCTCATAATTTACAATTTCGACATCCCCTTCAGCAAACTGAAAAGTAATGCGCCAATTTGTTTGAACGGTTTTTGAGATAATTTTATTTTTTCTGTCTCAAAAATCTCTGTTTATGGATGCGAACCCTTTAGAATATTAGCTGATAATTATCTGCCTTTTTTCCTTAATCGATCTAAAGTTTTTAATTGCATCATGGCTTGAGATAGTTCAGCTTGGGCTTTAGCGTAATCAATTTTGCCCGATTTATCAGACAACATTTCCTCTGCTTTTGCTTTTGCTTCAAGGGCTGCAGCTTCATCAATGTCTTTTGCTCTAATGGCTGTATCTGCCAAAATAGTGACTAAATGCGGTTGTACTTCTAAAACACCGCCAGAAACATAATAATCATTTGTTTCTGTATCACTGACTTTAACGCGTACTTCACCAGGAACTAAGTTGGTAATTAAAGGGGCATGACGTGGTGCAATACCCACTTCACCCAGCTCAGCCGGAGCAAAAACCATTTCTGCCAGTCCAGAAAAAATCTCATTTTCTGCACTTACAATATCAACATGTATGGTCATTGTCATAAATATCTCCTCAATGGATTACATTCCTTTAGCCTTTTCAACCGCTTCATCTATGGTGCCTACCATGTAGAAAGCTTGCTCAGGAAGGTCATCATAATCACCGTTAATAATACCTTTAAATCCAGCGATGGTGTCTTTTAAGGAGACATATTTACCTGGAGAGCCAGTAAATACTTCAGCAACAAAGAAAGGCTGAGATAGATAGCGTTGTACTTTACGCGCACGAGTTACGGTTAATTTATCTTCTTCAGATAGCTCGTCCATCCCCAAAATCGCGATAATATCACGCAATTCTTTGTAGCGTTGCAAGATACCTTGTACCCCACGAGCCACTTCATAGTGATCATCACCAATCACTAAAGGATCTAACTGACGACTACTTGAATCCAATGGATCAATCGCAGGATAAATGCCTAGCTCGGCAATTTGACGAGACAATACAACTGTCGCATCCAAATGCGCGAAAGTCGTTGCAGGTGATGGATCGGTTAAATCATCCGCAGGTACGTATACCGCTTGAATAGAAGTAATAGAACCGGTTTTAGTCGAGGTAATACGCTCTTGTAAAACACCCATTTCTTCAGCCAGTGTAGGCTGATAGCCTACTGCTGATGGCATACGACCTAATAACGCGGATACTTCAGTACCTGCCAGTGTGTAACGATAAATATTATCAACAAAAAATAAAACATCACGGCCTTCTTCACGAAAGAATTCAGCCATTGTTAAACCCGTTAAAGCAACACGCAATCTATTTCCAGGTGGCTCATTCATTTGTCCGTAAACTAATGATACTTTGTCGATGACGTTTGAATCTGTCATTTCATGGTAGAAATCGTTACCCTCACGAGTACGCTCACCTACACCAGCAAACACAGAGAAACCACTGTGCTCAATCGCAATGTTACGAATAAGCTCCATCATGTTGACTGTTTTACCAACACCCGCACCACCAAATAAACCGACTTTACCCCCTTTAGCAAAAGGGCAAATCAAGTCAATTACTTTAATACCCGTTTCTAAAAGCTCATTAGCAGGGGCTTGATCTTCGTAAGCAGGTGCTTCACGATGAATAACCCATTTTTCTTCTTCGCCAATAGGACCTTTTTCATCAATTGGATTGCCTAAAACGTCCATGATACGTCCTAATGTTTTTTGACCTACAGGCACTTTAATGGCTTCGCCTGAATTGCTGACATTCAGCCCACGGCTTAACCCATCAGTGGTTCCCATAGCAATGGTGCGAACGATACCGTCACCAATTTGCTGTTGAACCTCTAAGGTTAATTCTTTATTTTCAACATTTAATGCGTCATAGACCTTCGGTAAAGCCTCGCGTGGAAATTCCACGTCAACGACCGCACCAATAATCTGAACGATTTTACCCATACTCATTCTGTCGCCCTCTTTAATTTTTTAATTCTTTGGTATACTGTTTGGTCTAGTGATTAAACGGCAGCAGCCCCTGCAACAATTTCTGAAATTTCTTGCGTAATGGCTGCTTGTCTTGCCTTGTTATAGACAAGTTGCAATTCATCAATAATATTACTGGCATTATCAGATGCACTTTTCATCGCGACCATTCTGGCAGACTGTTCACAGGCATTGTTTTCAACTAAGCCTTGATAAACAATAGACTCTATATAACGTGCCAATAATGAGTCCAATACTTCTTTGGCATCAGGCTCATATAAATAATCCCAGTGCTTATTACCAAAGTGATCTTTGTCATCATCTTCTAATTCAGTGGCAACAACAGGGATTAGTTTTTCAACCTGTGGTTGTTGGGTCATGGTATTAACAAATTCATTGCTAACTACATATAATTCATCAATGGTACCTTTGGTATAGGAGTCCAGCATTACTTTAATAATACCAACGATATCATTAAGATGTGGTGTATCTCCAAGCTTGCTAATTTGTGCCACAAGGTTTGCATTAATGCCTGCAAAAAAGCTACTGCCCTTGCTACCAATAGTACAAATATCAACTTCAACCTTATCTTTGTCCCATGCGGCCAGATCTTTCAGGATAGTTCTAAATAAGTTTGAATTTAAACCACCACATAGACCACGGTCAGATGTTATAACAATAATACCTACACGTTTTATTTCACGGTCGATGAGAAAAGAATGTTTGTATTCAGGATTAGCATGTGCCAAGTGACGAATAATCTGACTAATCTTTTTTGAATACGGACGTGTTGCCTGCATTCTTTCTTTGGTTTTACGCATTTTACTGGCGGCCACCATTTCCATGGCGCGGGTGATTTTTTGCGTATTTTTAATACTCGCAATCTGGGTGCGTATCTCTTTACCAACAGCCATAAGAACCCCTTACCAGCTACTCGTTTTAATGAAAGATTCTATAGCAGACTGAATATCTTTCTTGATTTTATCGCTGTAATCGCCTGTGTCATTAATCTGTTTCATTAATTTTGGTTTTTCAGCCTTCATATAGGAGATTAAAGCGCTTTCAAAGTCTTGAACCTTTGCCACCTCCAGATCATCAAGGAAGCCTTCATTAGCCGCGTGTAATGAAACCCCCATTTCAGCCACTGACATCGGTGAATATTGATCTTGTTTCATCAATTCTGTGACACGTTGTCCGCGTTCAATTTGCTTGCGTGTACTTTCGTCTAAATCAGAGGCAAATTGTGCAAATGCCGCTAATTCACGATATTGTGCTAAATCAAGACGAATACCACCACCCAGCTTTTTAATGATCTTAGTTTGTGCTGCACCACCTACACGAGATACCGATAAACCCGCATTAACCGCAGGACGAATGCCTGAGTTAAACAAGTCTGATTCTAAGAAAATTTGTCCGTCAGTAATCGAAATAACATTAGTCGGTACAAAAGCGGATACGTCACCGCCTTGTGTTTCAATAATTGGTAAGGCTGTTAAAGAACCTGTTTTTCCCTTGACTTTACCGTTGGTTAATTTTTCTACTTCTGCTGCATTAATACGTGAAGCTCTTTCTAATAAGCGAGAATGGATGTAGAAAACATCACCAGGATAAGCTTCGCGACCCGGTGGACGACGAAGTAATAGTGACATTTGACGATATGCCCAGGCTTGCTTGGTTAAATCATCATAAATAATCAGCGCATCTTCACCCTTATCTCTAAAGTATTCACCCATTGAACAACCAGCATAAGGTGCAATGAATTGAACGGCAGCAGATTCAGAGGCAGAGGCGACAACAATAATGGTGTGCGCTAAGGCATCATGTTCTTCTAGTTTGCGAACCAGATTAGCAATCGAAGATCTTTTTTGACCGATAGCCACATAAATACATTTAACACCAGTACCTTTCTGGTTGATAATGGCATCGACTGCAATTGCAGTCTTCCCCGTTTGTCTGTCACCAATGATTAATTCACGTTGACCACGACCAACAGGAATCATTGAATCAATGGATTTCAAACCTAATTGCACTGGTTGATCAACCGATTGTCTGGCGATTACACCCGGTGCAATTTTTTCGACAGGCGAGCTTTGTGATGCTTCAATAGCACCTTTACCGTCAATAGGGTTGCCTAGTGCATCCACAACACGGCCTAATAGCTCTTCACCGACAGGGACTTCTAGGATTTTCCCAGTACATTTTACTGTATCGCCTTCAGAAATATGTTGGTATGCACCTAGCATAACAACGCCGACTGAGTCTCTTTCTAAGTTAAGTGCCATGCCATAAGTATTTTCTGGAAATTCCAGCATCTCACCTTGCATGGCTTCAGAAAGGCCATGAACGGTAATAATACCGTCAGTCACACTGACTACAGTACCTTCAGTATGGGCTTCGATAGTGACATCGAAATTCTCTATCTTCTTTTTAATCAGATCGCTGATTTCAGATGGATTTAATTGCATATTAATTTTTCACCCTGGTTTAGAGTTTTTTAGCTAATTGTTGAAGCTGACCTTTGATTGAACCGTCAATTACTTTGTCTCCAGCTTTAGCAAGAAAGCCACCAATTAAACTTTTATCAATTGATGTAGTAATGTGAACCTTTTTGTTCAATTGTTTTTTCAGCGTAGTCGCAAATTTCTTTTGCTCTTCTTTGGTTAATGTATAAGCACTAATGACTTCAACGTCGATATAACCTTCATGATCTGCTTTATAAGACTCATAAAGTTCCGAAATTTGAGGCGTTAGCAATAATCTGTCATTCTCAAGTAATAATTTGAGCAGGTTGCTACCTTCTCCATTCAATTGATCCTGACAAATATCCAAAAGCAATGTCGTGAGTTGTTCTTGACTGACTTTTGGGTTGGCAATAACAGCGATTAATTCTTTGTCTTGCATGACCACAGACAAAAAACTCAGCATATCCGACCATTCAGAGACAGATTTGCTCGCTACAGCCGTTTTAAAAACGGCTTGTGCATAAGGCCTGGCTAATGTTGATAATTCACTCATTAGTCTTATACCTTATAATTGCTCAGAAACTTTGTTGATAAGCTCTTTATGTTTTGCTTTATCAACTTCTTCTTGCAAAATTTGTTCAGCGGCTTTTAACGCTAATGAAGACACTTCTTTGCGTAAACTTTCTTTTGCTTGCTGAATCTCTTGGTTTATTTGTGCTTTGGCCGCTTCAATCAATTTTTCACCTTCCACTTTGGCAGTTTGTTTTGATTCTGCAACCACATCATTGGCACGTTTTTGAGCAAGTGCAATAATATTTGCAGATTCTGCTTTGGCTTCTTTAAGATATTTTATCGCCCTTTTCTCAGCCAATTTAACATCTTCCTGACCTTTTTCGGCAGCAATAAGACCCTCAGAAATTTTCTGTTTACGTGCTTCCAAAGCTTCAATTAATGGTGGCCACACATACTTCATGGTAAACCATACCAGTAATGTAAAGGTGATCATTTGACCTATCAGAGTAGCATTGATACTCACAGTTGGCTCCCTTGGTTATTATTAAAGTTGTTATTAATAATGGTAAAGCTTATACCTTAGGCATAAGTTTCGTACAAGCGGACTATTGTCCACTTAACTCAGCTTTAACCAGCTGCTGAAGTGACTGCTGAAAGGAATGGGTTGGCGAATGTAAAGAATAACGCCATACCAACACCGATCATAGTTACCGCATCTAAAAGACCCGCTACGATGAACATTTTAACTTGTAACATAGGTACTAATTCTGGTTGACGTGCAGCACCTTCAAGGAATTTACCACCTAATAAACCAAAACCAATCGCTGTACCAACAGCTCCCATACCTAAAATAAGACCGACTGCAATGGCTGTTAAACCTTGCACATCTGCAATTAACGCTGCGAGTTCCATAATACCTCCAAGAGTATTGTTATATTTAATTTAAGAATTTAGTGATCTTCGTGAGCCATGCTTAAATAAACAATGGTCAGTACCATGAATATAAAAGCCTGTAATACGATGATTAACAGATGAAATATAGCCCAAGGGAAGCTCAGCAAAGGCTGAATAAAGGCGGGCAATAATGCAATAAGAATAAAGATGAGCTCACCAGCATAAAGGTTGCCGAAGAGTCGAAGTGCCAATGAGATGGGTTTGGCAATTTCTTCTACGATTTTTAATAATAGGTTGAACGGCATCATCCATGGACCAAAAGGGGTGCAGGTTAATTCCTTGGCAAAACCAAATACACCTTTAATTTTAATACTGTAAAAGATGATTAAAATGAATACGCTGATAGATAACGCGAAAGTGGCATTTAAGTCGGTACTAGGAACCACTCTTAAGTATTCAATGCCCATAACAGATCCAATAAGGCCTAGTAAGTCAACAGGGATCACATCCATGGTATTCCATAATAGAACCCAGCAAAAAATAGTTAGACCTAAGGGGGCAATTAATTTGCTTTTACCATGAAACGTGTCTTTGACTTGTTGATCAACAAATTCAATCAGCATTTCGGCAATATTCTGAGTTAAGCCCGGTACGCCAGTCGTTGCTTTTTCTGCCGCGTTTTTAAAAAATAAAATAAAAGCAGCGCCTAATACCGCAGAAAAAAATAAGGTGTCTAAATGTAGGGCCCAAAATCCTTCACCGACTGATAAAGGTGTTAAATGATGAACGATATAGCCTGTTGCCCCGCCTTCACTAGACATTTTTTCTCACAATTAAATTTTAAAATCCTGCGCAAATAAGATTAGCGCAAGCCAGAAAATAGACAATACAGCTACAAAGCAGGCCATTAATGGAAAAAACTGCACATTAGGCAGTTGAAAGGCAACAGCAAAGAGTACGCAAGTCATCAATATTTTTCTTGATTCGCCACTGTAAAAAGACTGTACAATTTTCTTTGCACTTTGACCTTTGCTCAGTGAAATACGATATGCAAAATACAGATTAGGTATAAAAGCAATCAATCCTCCGAGTAATGAAGAAATGATCCAGTTGGTTTTCCCAAAAATCAGTAAACCTAGACTTGCGATGACTATCACTAACGCCTGCATTAACAAGATTTTATTAACAGTCGAAAAGCTTGTTTCTTCTGTCATTACCTATTCCATATTATTTAGCTGGAAGATTATAGCTTTGATGCAGTAATAAATCAAGCCTCTGCCTTCTCCAATACGAAACGAGTCTGAAACTGGTGTCGTATGCCAATATAGAATACGTCTAAACTGACAAAATCAGCGAATCAGTTGCATTTATGGGTTGAATTCACCCAACCCAAAAGGCCGTGACAGGCGATTATATCTAGTGCAATCACTTTGTTATTTTAGGCAATAAGTACTGCAAGGGATAGGTCCCACATTGCCTATTCCTACAATGGTACTTTTCATAATTCTGATGGCCGGTAGTTAAATTTCTCAATAGTCTATCTCTATAAATGATTGTTTTAAAGTATTGTGCGTAGAAATGTGTTTATCTAACTTAAATAAAATCTTGCTAACTTTAAAAAATACATTATAATCGGTGAACTCTGTAGGGGTCGTTAGCTCAGTTGGTAGAGCACCGCACTTTTAATGCGATGGTCGACGGTTCAAATCCGTCACGACCCACCAATAAGGTTAGTAAAAAACAAGGCTTATCGTGCGTGGCTGTAACTTCTCAATAACTGGGGGCAAGTAATGCACGTTCAGCAATCATATCCTAGAGAGCTTCTGAAAAAAGACGAATAACAAGCGTAATCTCTAATGCGTTTAGCATTGACAACACTCACTGCAACACCCTTATCTTGAATAAACCCGACCAAAGGTCTTTCATATCCCCTCGTGGATTCCATCGCAACACCCACTCTCTTTTTATCTAAAATAGGATTCAATAGTTGTTTAAATCCATTGATGTCATTGGTATAACGCGCTGTTTTATTCGTATTAAATGAAACCTCTAATACTATATTGAATGTATCCGCTATATTTGTCATAATCAAATACCCTGGTTTCTCTGTCTTGTAGATACGGAATCTTAATGTTCCCAGCAACTGTTCGAGTTAAATTGGGATGATGTCGCAACCATTGCTTTCCAACGGTTGCTTTAATCATACAAGGGGTTATATTGAACCTAGGTTTTCTAAAAATAATGAGGAGAGGTATTATGGTTTTTGACTTGATTGTACTTTTTATTTGTATGCTAATTATTGCTGGATTAGCATTTGCGCCCCTAGGCTACTTTATTTATATGTACACCATGAGGCAAGGCGAGCCATTTGGTGATATTGAGCCACATGGCGACAGTGATTCTCTGGTACTTGATTTGGCAGAACAAGCCATTGCTAAAGTGAAAAGTTATGTTATGAGACCTTAGCATAAAGAAATAACAACTCAATGAGGTAGAGAAGTGTGTATTGCCCACCTGTCTCATTTACTACAGGTTGGACATTGGCTGTTTTTAGTTAATTTCATTTCATTCCATTGCATGGACAATCCATCCAGAAGTAATAGCCGTCCTGTTAATGTTTTTCCGAACCCGATGATTAGCTTTAATGCCTCCATCGCTTGAATGCTGCCGACAATGCCGGTAATAGGTGCGATTACACCGTTAGTGGCACAATTTTGCACTTCTTCACCGTTATCAGTATAAAGACAGTTATAGCAAGGGCTGTTATTGCTACCGTGGGTAAATACTGAAACCTGTCCTTCAAATCGAATAGCTGCACCAGAAACCAATGGTGTTTTTTGCTTAACACAAGCCACATTAACAGCAAATCGTGTGCTAAAGTTATCACAGCAATCCAGTACTACATCTACATTTTTTACTTCTTTTTCCAATTTCTTTCCTTCCAGTCGCTGCTTAACTGCAATTACTTTGACTTCAGGGTTTATTTTTTTTAAGGTCTTTTGGGTTGAAATAACTTTGTCTGTCCCTATATCGTTTGTGTGGTGAGCAATCTGTCTTGGTAAATTGGATAACTCAACTTCATCATCATCATAAATCGTAATGTGTCCCACCCCCGCTGCGGCAAGGTAAATGGAAGCAGGGGAGCCTAGCCCTCCCGCACCAATAATAAGGACTTTAGCTGTTAATAGTTTTTGCTGTCCCTCGATATCAATTTGAGGGAGCATGATTTGACGACTATAGCGCAGTAGTTGTTGGTCATTCATTGGATTGATTTAATGATGATGCTAGAAGGAATGATGCCACAGGTTTGACAGAGAGAAAAACCAAATTATTATAGTGCTCGTAATAAAGCGAGTGCTAGTATATTGTATTGTAGTTAATTTTTATTATTTTAAGGGGAATATTGATGAATATACGTCCGTTACACGATAGAATTATCGTTAAACGTGTTGAAGAAGAAACAACATCTGCAGGAGGTATCGTATTGCCAGGATCAGCCGCTGAAAAACCCAGTGAAGGTGAGGTTTTAGCAATAGGTAATGGCAAGCAACTGGACAATGGCGATATTCGGACATTAGAGGTAAAGGTTGGCGATAAAGTACTTTTTGGCAAATACTCAGGTAACGAAGTCAAAATTGATGGTGAAGAACTGATTGTTATGCGTGAAGAAGATGTTATGGGTATTTTAGGTTAAGCCTAAAAAAAATTTACTAACTATTTATTAATAGGATTCAGAAAAATGGCAGCAAAAGACGTAAAATTTGGTACCGATGCACGTGGCTTAATGGTTTCGGGTGTTAATATTTTAGCCAATGCAGTAAAGGTAACATTAGGTCCTAAAGGTCGTAATGCAGTGTTAGATAAAAGCTTTGGCGCACCGACTATCACCAAAGATGGGGTATCGGTTGCCAAAGAAATCGAATTAAAAGACAAATTCGAAAACATGGGCGCACAGATGGTTAAAGAAGTCGCCTCACATACTTCTGATGTTGCCGGTGACGGAACAACAACAGCCACTGTTTTAGCACAATCTATTGTTAATGAAGGCATGAAGTCAGTGGCAGCGGGCATGAACCCAATGGACTTGAAGCGTGGTATTGATTTAGCAGTGGTTAAAGCAGTAGATGCAATTATTGCATCAGCAACACCTTGTACTGATAACAGTGCCATTGCTCAAGTAGGTACTATTTCTGCAAACTCTGATACCTCTGTGGGTAAAATCATTGCAGAAGCAATGGTAAAAGTCGGTAAAGAAGGCGTTATTACGGTTGAAGAGGGTTCTGGACTAGACAACGAATTAGACGTTGTAGAAGGCATGCAGTTTGACCGTGGATATTTGTCTCCTTATTTCATTAACAACCAAGATAGAATGAGTGTTGAATTAGATGATCCATTCATCTTACTATTCGACAAAAAAATATCAAATATTCGTGATTTACTACCAACACTGGAAGGCGTTGCCAAAGCAGGTCGTCCTTTATTGATTGTTGCTGAAGATGTTGATGGTGAAGCACTAGCGACATTGGTTGTTAACAATATGCGTGGTATTGTTAAAGTAGCAGCAGTTAAAGCACCTGGTTTTGGTGATCGTCGTAAAGCCATGTTGGAAGACATCGCTATTTTAACTGGTGGTACCGTTATTTCTGAAGAAATTGGTTTATCCCTAGAAAAAGTTGAAATGGATCAATTAGGGTCTGCTAAGAAAATTCAAATTAGCAAAGAAAACACAACTATCATTGATGGTACAGGTTCTGAAAAAAACATTAAAGGTCGTGTTGTACAAATTCGGGCACAAGCGGATGAGGCCACGTCTGACTACGATAAAGAAAAACTACAAGAGCGTCTTGCTAAGCTAGCGGGTGGTGTTGCAGTTATTAAAGTGGGCGCAGCGACTGAAGTTGAAATGAAAGAGAAGAAAGCCCGTGTAGAAGATGCGTTGCATTCGACTCGTGCAGCGGTTGAAGAAGGTGTTGTTGCAGGTGGTGGTACTGCTCTGATTCGTGCGATTGATGCTCTTGAGGGTTTGGAAGGTATTAATCATGACCAGACGGTTGGTGTCAATATCTTACGTCGTGCCATGGAAGAGCCC
This sequence comes from Methylococcales symbiont of Iophon sp. n. MRB-2018, assembly GCA_003666325.1. GTDB lineage: Bacteria > Pseudomonadota > Gammaproteobacteria > Methylococcales > Methylomonadaceae > QPIN01. The sequence goes on along the minus strand of QPIL01000108.1, from coordinate 17,059 downwards.
TTACGTCAAATTGTTGCTAATGCGGGTGACGAGTCATCTGTTGTGCTTAACGAAGTAGCAAAAGGCAAAGGTGATTTTGGCTATAATGCTGCAACAGGCGAATATGGCGACATGATTGCTATGGGTATTTTAGACCCTGCAAAAGTAACCCGTTCTGCATTACAAAATGCAGCATCTGTTGCTAGCTTAATGATTACCACAGAAGTAATGGTTGCTGATGAGCCTGCTGATGATTCTGCTACTCCTTCAATGCCTGATATGGGCGGTATGGGTGGTATGGGCGGCATGATGTAAAACGCGCACCTGTCTTAAAATACGTTTTATTAAAAAAACCCGATTATTTTAATAATTGGGTTTTTTTATGTCTATAGCTTTGTATGCCATACGATCACCCTTTAGAAAAATTAGGTTTATTTAGAAAAGACTAAAGACTAAAGACTTTGGAATGAAATACTAAATGAGGATGGTTTTGTTAGCAGTTTGTGCAGTAGAGAGTGGAGCTATTTGGTTTGGTTATTTTTTGAATATGATATAAGCTGAATACATAGCCGTGGTTTTATTTAACCGCGAAAAAAGTGGATCTATTGTTTTTTTAGTGGCACTGTAGTTGCTTTCTTTGTTCGATTAAAATTAATAAAAGATTCTGAAAAAAACAAAAATGCAGAGTAAAAAAGGCGGGTGCATAATTAATGCACCCGCCTTTTTTATTGTTTTCTTGCAACTTATTTGTTAAAGCGATTCAGCGTTACTGCTTAAGTAGTCAGCTACGCCCGCTGGACTTGCATCCATTCCGGCATCACCTTTATTCCAGCCAGCTGGACAAACTTCACCATGCTCTTCATGGAACTGTAAAGCATCTACCATACGAATCATCTCATCAATATTACGACCTAAAGGTAGGTCATTAACAACTTGATGACGAACCAAACCATTTTTATCAATTAAAAAACTACCACGATATGCAACAGCAGGGGTTATTGCTTCTACATCATAAGCTTTACAAATTTGGTGATCCATATCAGCAGCCATGGTATAACGAACTGGACCAATTCCCCCATCATTAATAGCTGTATTACGCCATGCGTTATGGGTGAAATGAGAATCAATTGACACCGCTACAACCTCAACACCACGATTAGTAAACTCTTCTATACGATGATCTAAAGCAATTAACTCACTAGGACAAACAAAAGTAAAATCCAATGGATAGAAAAACACAAGTGCATATTTTCCACTTGTTGCTTCTGAAAAACTAAAAGAATCGACAATATCACCGTTACCCAGTACTGCAGGAACTGTAAAATCAGGAGCTTGTTTTCCGACTAAAACACTCATTATATTCTCCAAAAAAATAATATAAAACAAAAGGTTATAATAACACGAAGCATATCAAACGTGTTTTGGCGTTATTCTACACTAAATTACTAAGTGTTTGCGTAATAAAAAAGGGGGTATACTTGAATTTCTGCTAAGGTCTTTAATTGGGTTTGTAATTTTTAAAACTCATAAATAACAGAGATCCTCTGTCTTTTTTCTTGAATAATGACTGCTTTTAAGATATTCTGCCGCGTTTACTTACACGAACTAGCAGAAAAATTCTATACTCGTCCATATCTGGGTAGAGTACATTAAGCACTGTGGAGTATTGGCAATATGGCAAAAGATAAACATATCACAGAACCTGATGCTTTTGGTTTTCAAGTACGCATTGTTAGGCGAGGCAAAGAGAGTAGTCGCTATTTTTCTCATAAACTTTGGGGAAATAAAGGCAAGTCTTTACGGGCCGCCATCACATGGCGCGATCAAATGCTGATTGTTTTAAAAGGCAGTAAAACTCGTTTTTTGAAGCTCCCTAAAAACAAAACAACCACTGGAATTACAGGCGTTTCAAGAACTATAAAGTATGACCATAGAAAAGATAAAAGCTACCTTTGCTATACCGTTTTTTGGGTCAAAGATAGAAAGTCTCGCAACAAAACTTTTCAAGTAGGAAATATAGAAACTGTGACAGCCGATAATGAGTTACATGCTTTTAGAACTGCACGATTATTCAGAAGTTGTTATGAACATTCAATAGATCATGACCTAGCATTTGATGAAAGCAAATTTTCTGGATGGAAAAAAACACGCACCTACGAAAATATTGATTTAAGTGCAGTAGCAGCCTGATGGCTGTCTTGGGTATCGTTTTCGAGTTTATAGAGAAATCTTATTCCTAGAGTGGTTTTCTGCTAATGCAAAGTTAATTGTTGATATTCGAGCAATCAAAAAATTAATTTTATAAATGTCAGCAAGCATTTTTCATAGCGTTTTTTTGGCCTTGTATATTTGATATTGTTGTTTTTATGGTCAACTACTTTCCTGCTCTAGTAATCCCTCTAATTCCATCCATTCTTCTTCAGACTTTTCTAATACTTTATCTATAGACACTTTTTGAGCTAATAATTGTTTTAAACTGTCTTTGTTGCAGTCGGAATAAATTTCGGGGTCAGCTAGTTGTTGTTCTAATGCTTTTTTTTCTGTGTGGTACTTTTTTACAGTTTGTTCTACTTTTTTTAATTTATTTAACAAAGGTTTCAAATGTTTTCTATGTTTTGCATCACTTTGACGCCGTTCTTTACGTGATAGACCAGAGTCATTATGGCTAATGTCTACTGCTGATTTGCTTAAGGATTTTTTATGTTCGGACATCCATACTCGATAATCGTCTAAATCACCATTAAAGGTTTGTACGGCTCCATCCGCAACTAATAATAATTGATCGGTAACTGATCTTAATAAATGACGGTCATGAGATATGACTACAAGTGCGCCCTCATACTCTTGTAGTGCCATACTCAATGCATGGCGCATCTCTAGATCTAAGTGATTGGTGGGTTCATCTAATAAAAGTAGATTAGGGTTTTGATAAACTAATAAAGCAAGCACCAAGCGAGCTTTTTCCCCACCAGAAAAAGGTTTGACTTTTTCTGCTATTTTGTCCCCCCTAAAATCAAATCCTCCCAGAAAATTTCTTAAGTCTCTTTCTGTCGCTTGTTTATCTAATTGTTGTAAATGCCATAAGGGACTTTCATCCAGTCTAAGTTGTTCTAATTGATGCTGGGCAAAATAACCGACATTTAAAGCATCTGATGATTGAGTTTTACCACTCAGTGGCTGCATTTCAGCGGCTAATATTTTTATCAAACTAGATTTTCCCGCACCATTGGGACCAAGAAGTCCGATTCTATCGCCGGGTGTAATAGATAAACTGACCTGATTAAGTATTATATTTTCAGCATAACCTATATCCACCTTTTCAACCTGAAGCAAAGGGTTGGACATTTTTTTGGGTGTAGGAAACGAAAAATTAAAAGGTGAGTCAACATGGGCTTGTGAAATGACCTCCATGCGCTCTAATGCTTTTACCCGACTTTGTGCTTGCTTAGCTTTGGTTGCTTTGGCTTTAAAGCGGGTAATAAAACTTTGAATATGTTTTATTTCGCGTTGTTGTTTGATAAAACCAGACTGTTGTTGTGCTAATTTTTCTGCACGTATTTTTTCGAAAGCAGAATAATTTCCGGTATAAATTTCAGCTTTATTTTGTTCTATATGGATAATATGATCGGTAATGGAATCCAGAAAATCCCTATCATGTGATATTAATAAAAGCGTACCTGTATATTTACAAAGCCAGTCTTGTAACCAGATAACCGCATCTAAATCTAAATGGTTGGTGGGCTCATCAAGCAATAAAACATCGGAACGACACATGAGTGCTTGTGCCAGATTAAGCCGCATGCGCCATCCACCAGAAAAAGTAGTGACAGTATTCTGCTCTTGACGAGTGGAAAAGCCTAAACCATTCATTAATCGGGAAGCACGCGCCTGAGCTGTATAGCCGCCAATATGTTCTAAAACATTGTGTAATTCTGCTAATTTTAAGCCATCATTTAATTGTTCTGCATTTAACAACTTTTTCTGAGTTTGGCGTAATTCATTATCACCATCCATGACATATTCAATAGCCGAAGTATCTAATATGGGTGTTTCTTGTGCAACATGGGCAATTTCTAAACCTGGTGACATAGAAAACTCACCTTCATCAATTTGTAATTGATTGAGTAACACGGAAAAAAGACTCGACTTACCCGTGCCGTTAGCACCCGTTAATCCCGCTTTTTGACCTTTATGTATGGTAAATGAAGTGTTGCTAAAGAGTAAGCGGGTGCCGCGACGTAATGATATGTTTTTAAAGTTCAGCATAAAAAGATAAGCTAAAATAGCCAGATGAGAAAAAAATTAACAAAACCAAAGCACCCTTTGTTCGAAACTCAAGATAGGTATTATATGAATGAGCAGGGGCAATGGTGGTTTTATACTGTTGACCAGATTGGAGGACCTTTCCCGAATAAAAGCAGGTGCGTAGACGCTTGTCGTTATTTTATTCAGAAAAGAGAGGGCGTGCTTTAGTACATCCTGTTAGGGGGAGTATTTAGCTTAAACGATCAATCATGGCTTCTGCTTGATCGGCGAATTTGTTCAAATCACCCCTTTTCAAGGTATCAACAGGTATTACAATCGCTGAATTTAAATCAATAAAAATATGTACATATTTATCAAGATAATCGACCCGTAACATATCTTTCCAAAAGGTTCTATGCTTGCCTCCGGGGGATTTTTCAGCAAGGTGGTCATGTTCAATGGTCAGTGTATGTCTGCCAAACATATCTTTTTTATCTTGTTCTGTATATTGATCCAGAAACTGCCTGCGCATGTCCATTTTCATGGTGTAGGGCGATACAATAGCCCAACCGATAGATAATATAGCGATATAAACAGTGGTTTGTATATCTCCATAATAAACGTAATAAAAAACGCCTATAAGCACCATAATAGCAGGGACAAATAAGCGATTTTTACGGACGTTTTTTTGTATTTCAGTATTATTTTTTAGTTGCAATTCATTAAAATGCACTAAATCTTCTTCACGAAATTCGTATTCTATTTCATACATTGTCTTATTTTATTATTGCGTAGAATCAGGTAAATTTAAGGTAAAGACTCATGGGGCATGAGTACTAAGTTGTAGCCTAGCAAAGATACGGTGAGTAGTTACAAATTAAGTTGTCCAACTTTTTTTGTCTTTAGGCACTTATGGATATCTGTCTTTCGGTGTTTTTATAACATTATATCTGGCGAATCAAAGCCCGTGTAAGCTATTTTAAATTCATCATCATTTTATTGGAGTCTATGTTAAATAGTCAATCCTTAAAAAGGACTCAGGACTAACGCCTGAGTTAACGACAAAAATCAAGTTAATGTATATAATGCTTTAAATATTAAGCAATGGCTCAGAGAATTTTTTTCAATTACCCACTATGAAAACAGAACATCATACGATTACCATTACAAAAAAAGCCGATATTTCATCGGTATGGTTAATTCCAGAGCAATATAGCTCGGTTCTGATTATTGCTCATGGCGCAGGGCGAGACATGAATTCTCTATTTGTCAGTCAAATGCATGAAGGTATAGCAAAGCATAATATATTAACTGTCAAATTTAACTTTCCATACATGGAACGAGGTACTACGGCACCAAACACCCCTCATGTACTTGAAGAAACTTGGCATAAGGTGATTGACACTGTTATCGAAAAAACTGGCGTTCCTCGCAAACAAATTTTTCTATCAGGTAAAAGTATGGGGGGTAAATACGCCACCATTCTTGCTTGCAAAGAAGATTTATATGCTGGAATTATTTTATTTGGATTCCCCTTACATGCCCCAGGGAAATCTAATAAACCTCGCTTTGATTTACTCAAAGTTATTCACGAGCCGATGCTGTTCTTTCAAGGAACGCGCGATTCCTTATGTAAGCTAGAGGTTTTTGAACCACTTTTGCAAACCATTTTCCCTAAACCTACCTTACACATCATTGAGGGCGGCAATCACTCCTTTAATCTGCTTAAACGTATTGATCGTACAGAGCAATCGGTGTTTGATGAAATTGTTCGGGTAAGTGTAGACTGGATTAAACAAAAAAGTTGATTTAACAGCGCCATTTTCTGTGCTTTTTCCAAAAAGCACAAGATCCCCAAGCTATCCAGACTCACATTGAGTCACAAGGCTCATTCTTAGTCCCTACACCTCAAAAAATTTCATCATCTAATTGATTCCCCATAGCTCCTATTGTCCTGTACAGAAGAGCGTATTAATGCCAGTATTTTCTTGATTTGTTTTTAGCTTTTATGAGAAAGGTGCAATCTTCTTTCTATTCATAAGTTTATGCGACCAGAAAAACAATGACAGTAATACAAATATACTTTTCATACTGAAATATGGGGGTATATGACGGTTTATGAGATTTTTTTCTTGAAAAACATTGGAAATAGGTCTAAATTGCTTAGTGATGGAATCAGTTGTTTTGATTGGCATTTCACTTTCATTCTAAATTTCAAAAAAAAAAAGAGGATCCAAAATAATGAAAAAACTAATTATTTTATTAGCAATTTTATCTTTCAACGTTACTGCTAAGCCAGTCAATATAAATAGTGCCGATGCAACAACACTGTCAGAATCGCTTTCAGGTATTGGGCAGAAAAAAGCAGAAGCCATTGTTCAGTATCGCATGGATAATGGAGAATTTGAGTCGCTAAGTGATTTAACAAATGTAAAAGGTATTGGTGAAAAGACGGTTGAAAAAAATGCCGATGATATTCTGTTTTCTGATCCAGAAGCAGTTGAAAAACCAAAAAAGGGAAAGAAGAAAAAATAACGGTATTATTTTAAACGACAAGGACGTCTTTAATAATTAGCCAATCCTTAAAAACACAACAACCATCTGATTTATAAAAATAAATTAAATAAAAACCATAAATAAAACAAGCAGTATTTAGTAAAATAACGGCTATTTCTTGGTCGTTTTTCTGATAAAACATACTAACAAAATCAACCCCAAACACAGAGCAACTAAAGCTCTTTTATTCAGAGTTATTTGTTGAATAGGGTATAAGAGCCGCTTCACTCCCTCCGTCATTCCTGCATGTTCTAAGCAGGAATCCAGATACTGTCTTAAAAGGCAAACTTTTAGCTTAGTTTGCAGCCTTTGGGGTCTTATCCCCAAACTCCTATCATTTTTTGTCCGTTCCAAGGTTATGCTGAGCTCTCATGGTGTTAATTTAAGTCCAAAGGATTATCAGGATCAATGCCCTCCATAAATGGTAGCCGTCTATCCTGATTAGTAATTTGATAAACCTTACCTAACCAGTTGTTAAAAACAGCTTTTGCTGTATCTCTCCAGGTGTTATCTATATATTCTAAAAGGCGATTTTCAGGAAAAGGATCAAGTGCCTTATTATTATTTCTAGCCAAAATAACATGCTTTTTATATTCAATTAAAATTTGTTGTGCTTCTTGGTCAAAATAGTTTTCAGGGAAAGGAGGGTAGTCATGTCTTTCATTGTTAAAAAAAAGTATGACTTCACGTTTGTATTCTTTTAATAAACTGACATCATCATATTCTGGGTGTCCCTGAAAGAAAACAACACGAATATTATCGGCACTTACAGCAAGATGAACGCCAGCCACTTGGCTTGCAGCTAGTATTTTAAGTCCTTTGGCTTCCAAATCATGTTGATAAATTTCATTAAAACGAGAATGAGGAACCTCAAACTTGGTATTAATTTCGGCAACTAAAGGATGGGTGCGTTCCAACACTTTATGTGAAAATACGCCCCAACGTTTTGCCGGCTGTGGTGTGCGCTCAATACCATGACAATACTCAATAAAAGCATGAGTCGCTAAACAGGAACATAAAATAGAGGTGACATTTTGCTTGGCCCAATCAAAAACTTCGGTTAAAGGTTGCCAAAAACCTTCTTCCGATAAATGATGATGAGTGACATTGGCACCACTAATAATTAAAGCGTCCAGTCCATCATTTTTGATTTTATCAAAAGATTCATAATATTTGGCAATATGGGCAGTCGCTTCCGAACCTCTTTCTAATCCATCAATGGTAAAAGGGTGAACATGGAATTGTGCAATCTGATTGCAAGCACCTACTAGACGAAAAAAATGTCGTTCAGTGGCTTCAAGCGCAGCATCAGGCATCATATTGAGTAAGCCGATATGCAATTCTCGAATATGCTGGTGACTAGCTCGACTGGGGCTTAATATCTCCTCACCTTCTTCAACAAGACGTTGAAAAGTAGGTAATGAGGTGTGGGCAACTAGTGGCATATCATAGCTCCCTCTAATTGGCTACAGTATCAGCAATGAGCTGTATAAAATCAGCTTCATTAGTCACTTTTGCTACCTCATTTGCATTGATGGTATAGCCATACTGATCAGCAATGGCTTGATAACGAGGAATGCGAGATTTAAATAATTCCGGGAAAACCCAGGAGACAAAATCATCAGGTGATATTAAGTTGCTACTATTACATTGATGCTTATTCATATATTCTGCCAGCTTTTCATCTAAAAAAGCTTCTCTGTAATACAGCGGTTTAGGATTGGTTTTGGCGCGACTAATAATAGTTTGTTGCAAAGAGGGGGGGATTTTAATATAAATAATCAGTGTGTTTTTTGCCAGCGTTTCTAATACATCGGGTCTGTCCAGCTCACAAACACTGCCTCCAGCATCATTCAAAAAATGTTTGTAACCATAAATATCTTCTGCTTTATGGATAAAATTAGGAACATCATTGAGGGCAGCGACTTCTGCCTGAAAATGTAATGCCTGCCTACGTTTAAATTCTTTCAGTGACAAACCATCTTGTTCGGGATTGCCTAATTTGCCAAGAAAACTGGATACCGGTGCTAAATTATCAACCGTAATATTGTTATGCATATAGATAGAGTCAGATAACAATAGTTTTTTTAGAAAAGGCACGTCCATAGCCTGGCGTTTTATATTATCTAAAATAGCTTCGCCTAGGTATTTTGTCCCTATTCGGTAGTCAACTGAATAGTGAAACCATTTATCTTTGGGTAGTTTATTAGCTAAAGTAGTTTTACCTGCACCCGACATAGCAAGCAAAGTAATACTCTTGGATTCCCAGTCCAAAAATTGTTGTGGGCTCATTTTCATGATTCGCTATCCTTAAATAATGAATGCACAATAATACCCAAAGTGAATAGGCTTTTAAATACCAAAATAGTGATAATTTTATAGCAGTTATTATTATCTATCCAGCACATCAGAAATATCCATATTTTCCTGTTCTGGGTTCGTGTGTTTGTCTGTGTCTGAATAGCCTAAATCATCAGTTTCTACATTATCAAATGCAGCGCTCCAGTCTTCAGGTGGCTCAATAAAATCAAAGGTAGAGTTATACCAGGTATCAATATCATATTCATCAATGTCGCCATTAAGGTATTGCACATCAATGGAGTCATCGCTTGCATCAAAAGCAACCACTTTAAAACTTAAATTATTCTCAACATCTTTATACCAACTGCCAATGACAGGATCTGTAATCGTTGTCATAGTCATCTCCTTGCACAAAAGAATGAACTTTCATCATAGGCGAATTCAACCCATAAGAGCAACACTTCCATTCAAAATATATTCCATATTGTTATACGGATTATTCCAATCTGATAACTCTGGTCAATACGCAGTTACAAATTAATCATTTCGAACATAGGAAAGACTCAATTAACTCTGGTTATTGATTCTGCGTATGTATGCAAATCAAACAAAGTACTATGTTTTTGTTTTTCGGATTGATATTCACTCAAATACGAATTTAATACCTTAAAATAATTTTCTTTTTTTTCGGCAAAAATAGCTTGCCTATGCTTTTCCCAGCGTTGTTGTTCTACATTAGTTAATGATTGGGGGAAATTTCTTGCACGATACCTAAAAAACAACTCTTTAAAACGCGAGTCTGACATTGTGAATTTTGTGTTAATAAGCTCTTCGATAGATGCGTTTCTGATTTTTTCACAAACTAGCTTATCCTTATGTGAAAAAAAACCATCATATATCATCGTATCTACATTCCCTTTATTATCAAATTTTCTTTCTTGCTGAAATACCTTTGTAATTACATCAACAATTTTTGCATTATTTCTAAGGGTTTTTAGGTTTTTTTGACTTATTGCTTTATCAATACCTAAACGGTCTGCATTTTGGGTTGATAATACTTTTTCAGTAGCTACAAAGGGGCATTTATTAATATGCACCAACTTTAACGGAATAGCTAATTCACCATCTAAGTGCTCTTTTTTAGTGTACAACCTGGTTCTAATTTCATCGCTCGATAAGTCCAGCAAAGGTGATATATCTTGCAACAAATCAACCATGACTACTGCATTTGTATTGGTCGGATGCCAAACAATAGGAGCTACCAAAGAAATATTTGCTCTAACTGCTCCAAACATGCCAGAAACATGAACTAATGGCTGCATTAATCCACAGTTAATTAAAGCTTTAACATTATTTTTATTTCTCAAGTCAAAATAATACTTAAAAAGCTTTGGTGCTTTATCTTTGATTAGTTTAGCAATTGCAATTGTAGCGTAGACATCGGACATTGCATCGTGAGCTTGCTGGTGACTAATTCCATTTGCTTCAGTTAATAATTGCAAACGAAAACTGGGTAAATCAAGTTCGTCTTTTGGCCACGTTATACCCTCTGGTCTTAAAGCATAAGTTGCTCGAACTAGGTCAATAATATCCCATCTTGAGCTTCCATTTTTCCAGCTATGCTCATAAGGATCATAAAAGTTTCTATAAAAAATATTTCTAGTAAACTCGTCATCAAAGCGGATATTGTTATAGCCAAGCACACAGCTATTTATTTGGGAAAAATGTTGGTTTATTCTTTGTGCAAACTCAAACTCAGGCAAGCCCTTAGATTGAGTTATCTTTGGTGAAATACCCGTTATGAGTGCTGCTTCTGGGTCAGGAAGATAGTCGTCACTTAATTTACAATAAAACATATCGGCTTGCCCGATAATATTTAAGTCTAAATCTGTGCGTACCCCTGCAAACTGTGAGGGTCTGTCTAAACTGGGTGATAAACCCCAGGTTTCATAGTCATGCCAATAGAGACTTGGTTTTTCAGATTGCATTTTAATACTGAACTAAATATAGTGTGTTATGAATAATTTTGACACCCTCTACTTGTGCTTCTTGGATTTCAGTTGAATCTTCTTCTAAAGTTTTACTCAATTGTGGAGCTAATTCCAACACTTCAAAATTCAATCTCCCTCCAAAAAAAATAACTAAAGTCTATTATAGACCTTTAATTTGTCAGACAACAAACCCATGCTTGCTTAAGAATAAAACGATGATGGCGATGATCAAAACGGTCAAAGAAGCCATCCCGACAATACTTTCCATAAACGCCTCTTTCGCGGGCTTATTGCTTTGATACTCACTAAAAAACATTCTTTCTATCACTTGCGCCAAGGTAAAAACCACCGCAGTATTGATGATAAAGGCGTAGCTATCGTATAAAAAATTATTTTCTCTATAAGTGATGGTGATGCCCATTAGCAATAAAGATACCAATAATAAAACAAACAACTCGCCTGCGTTATACAAACGTCTGTTTTGAATAAATTTAAAATCTAATAATTCTTTGTAATCTTGGGCTTTTATCTGCAACTCTAATAACTTGGTTTTTACCTTGTCGGTTATTCTGTTATTAGATTGCTGAAATGTAACGCTCAGTGAATCCAAAGACGATTCATTTATGCCATTTTTCCGAAGTTTATGCAAAAACTGCATAAATAATTGCTCTCTAAAACGCCCTCTTTCGTTGAGTTTAGTAATCAAATAACCCACCATTAAAGCAAAGAATACCAACAAAGAATTGCTTGAATTAAAATAAGTTCCAGCATTTATCGGCTTGCCTTGCGTATAAAACAACACAATCGCAAACAGTAAAATCCAAATAAAAGTTGCCTTGAAAGAAAAACTGTCTTCAATTTTTATGTTCAGCAAGATATTAGGCGCAAGAATCAAAATCAACACCAAGGCAATGTTAGAATTAATCTGTCCATAACCAAACCAGTAAAGCAACATCAGTCCTGTAAATGGAGCAATAAAATAGCCCAAATAAATGTTGTGTGTTGTGGCAATTACACCTGATATATTGTGCAGAATTGCCGACCCGAAAATAATCACGCCTAAAATTACACCCATCAGAATTATGCTGTTTGCTTGCAATAAAGGTAGCGACTCAACGCCGTATAACAACACGCTGACTAATGCTAGGACGGGTAGTAAAAACAACAAAGTCAAAAACTGCACAATCAGTGCGTTATCAAACTTGTTTAGGTTTAAATCGTTTTGTGCCAAAAGAATATTCATTTTTGGTGCAATCGGCGCAATAATTCCTCTAAAAATGGTTGCTAATAACACTAGAAACATGCCAATAACTTGCATGAATAAACCTTCCCTTGTCATCGCTATTTCTTGGTAAGAAATGATTGATATGCCAATTGCTGAAATAATAATTAACGTCCAACTGTAAATAAAATTACTTTCTTTTTCGTAATTACCCGACAGTAAAAAATATGAAAATATGATTGAGATAATCGGATGCATTTCGTATGCCAGCACACCAAAATTTTTATTTATCAGTAAGTAAAAACCGCCAATAATTAAGAAAGTATGAGAACTAAGAAGTAGCCGTATGTAAAAAAGTTTTCTGATTTGTGCATTTGAGAACACCAAAGAGACTGATGTTTTGAAGGTAATTTTTCTTATCAGTAGAAAAATTATATTGACAATTAAAGCAAACAATGTGCCAACAGTTATTAGCAAAAGAAAAGGGATGTTGGCACTTTGGGCGATAGCAGAAAAAAGTCCTAATGAACTATAAATAACAGCGGCAACGATAACCAGTACAAAAGCAACTGTATTGTTTTTCTGTTCAAAAATATCTAACATTACATTTTATGGGTTTCATACCATTAAATAGAAACCAATGCTTTCAAAACATCTGTTCTACTGACTATCCCTATCAAATTATTACCATCAAAAACAGGATAACTCCTAACATTCGAGTGCTGAAACTTTTCTGCTAGATCAACAATACTGGCTGTAGCAACAACCGATGATAAATCCTTACTCATATAATCAGAAACTATACCGCTCATTCCTTGATTATAAGAGGTTTCCAACACCACTTTCATACAATCTTTCTCTGAAAACATACCTATAAATTTTCCAGAACTATCAAGTACAGGAGCACTTGTAATCTTATGATCTAATAATTGCTTAATGGCAACAGATACATCAGCATCTTGTTTTAGAGTCATTATATGAGATGTCATATAATTAGCGATTGTAATTTTGGCTAGCATAATACATCTCCAATTTAACTTACAATTAATAATTGATTATTTCACTACCATCCAACCTTTATATACAGGGTTTAAGGTTTAATGTTTAACCATTGAAAATGGTATCGGTTCAGACGCTTCTTTTTCGGCATCCAATTTCTTTCTTTTATCGCATTTTTCAATACAGACACAGCTACCATTGGCTGCACCACCGCAAGACCCTTTAATTGCAAGACGTCCAAACATTACACCCACTGCCATAATAACCATAATTATTAGCATAAATGCAAAAGTAATTAAAAAATAACTCATAGTCTATTACCTAAATTTTAAATGTTTAATTTCATGGTGAGACCTCATGGTATTAATAGCCCTGTTTAATTTTGTTCATCCTATTGTCTCTTTTGAGTTTTTTCTCAAATGCGGGTGTCGCTTTTTCCACAAAACCCTCTGTGACTTTTATAATAAACAAAGCTGCAATATTTTCTTTTTCTGCGAGCTTGTAACCTTCATCAGGGCCTAAAACCATTAAGGCAGTCGCTAACGCATCTGCCACCATTGTAGTATCACTCAATATCGTAACTGATGCCAGTTTATGTGTAATTGGTTTTCCCGTCCGTGGATCAATTGCATGAGAAAAACGCACGCCATCTACTTCAAAATAATTTCTATAGTCTCCCGATGTTGCCAAAGAAATATTACTTAAAGGTAAAACCTTTTGAATCATACGTGCTTCGGCAGTTGGCTTTTCTATTGCAATGCGCCAAGGCTGATTATTCGCATTCTCCCCCTTCAGTCTTAGCTCGCCACCTATTTCAACCATGTAATCAACAATTTCGTGTGCTTCTAACAACTCTCCCACCAAGTCTACCGCATATCCTTTTGCTATAGCCGATAAATCCAAATATAAATCAGCAATATCTTTCTTTATTTTTTGATTGTTTTTATCCAACTGCAAGAAGTTTGATCCCACACTATTCAGTGCTGCATCAACTTCCGAATCTTCTGCTACTATTTGAGTCATTGGGTCAGAGCCAAACCCCCATAAATTCACCAAACCACCTACTGTAATATCAAAAGCCCCTTGAGTAAGTTGATGGATTCTTTTGGCTTCACTTAGAACCACAAATAAAGACTGGGAAGCATTTTGCCACTCTATAGATTGGCTTTTATTAAATTTGGATAATTCAGAATATTCTCTGTAAGTTGACATTTTCTCATCTATTTTACTTAATAGATTTCTGATTTGAGTGGCAAGCTCGGCTTTATTTATTGCACTCGGAATTGACGTTACTTTGATTGTGTAACGAGTACCCATAATGGCATCAGAAAGATGCAATGGATATATTTTATTGCTACTTGTTTGCTCACAAGCAACAAAAAATAAAAAGAAGACAACGGGGCCGTATAAAACCCCAAAAACAACTCCCTTGTTTTTGCTTCCAGTCTTAATTTTAAAGTCTAAATAATGCACAACTAAAAAAACAATAATTGACTTTTTTGATAAACCCTATTGAAACCGACAAAGTAATACATAAAACACACTTTATAACCAAATTCTCGCCATAATAACACTTTCAATCAGTCTAAAACACTAACTCAATGCTGGCAATTTTCCTACCTTTGCCGTTACTGTCCTTTGTTGTATCTGGATTACGCATACAGCACTGTCTTAGTAGGCAATCTCTACATTGAGATAATTGTCCAACAAAACAAATAGAGATACTTTGTGCTTTGTCTGTGACTAGGCCCTGTGCGTTTAAGGATTTTCTATTAGGACAAATGCAAGTCTTTTTATTAGTGTCAAAAGTAAAATCTTTGGGCTTAAAAAAATTGCTTAAAGACTTGGGTGGTGCCTTTGCTGGTGGTCATCTTGGTAGATTCATCTTAGATTATCCAGAAACCTGCTTAAAGGACAGATTGGTGATGAGATTAATGTACTGATGGCTGCCTGTGCCTGGAATTTGAAAAAGTGGCTAGCAGTAGCCAATACTTTTTTGTTTTTGCAAAAAATGCACTATTTTTTTATAAAAAATTATGGTTTTTTTATTGTAATGGGTAAAGGGCTAAAATTAAATAGAATTTAGCTGTTTTTAGGCTGATGAGGGTAGTTTTTGGTTTGGGTTTTTAAGCGTTGACTAAGTAATCCGTCTGGCACACTATTTTCTGAATGATTTGAAGGCTGTGTGATAATGGAAATATCACTATTTGGCAATTGCACTCCTGATATTGTAAATATATGTCTGATTAAACTTTCACCTCCAATTTTACATATTTGCAATAATGCCGCTGTAACACGATTTTCTGGGTGTTTGTATTCACCAAAGATTGATAGGTCACTAATTTCTTTCGCCATATTATTACCTTGTATAACGCCGCAAATCACTGGCGGCAAAAAGCATAGTGACGAAGGAACGGCGATTTTTGCCGTCCGAGTGCATTTGCCTTGTTAGCTGAATAGTTTATGCAACATTCCAAATGGTTTTTGCTCCGAAATATAAAGTATTGTAAGAACCAATGCAGGGAATATTCCCAATATACCAATAAACTGGACATTTTTTCGTAGCATCATAGTTAAGACAAAGCCCAGGATCCAGCCAGCTACTAAAATTAAAATTGGACTCCACCAATAGAATGTCATAAACGATTTCCCCAAAACCCATAGCGCAGTGATAAATGCAGCTATTTTTGGCAATGAGGCATCCTTTGAAAGGATCTCACCCACAGACCAGCCTTTTGCACGCGCCATTGAGTCGTAAGAGATGCAAATGACTGCCATAGCCATTGAGCATATGAAAATTATGTAACCAATCATTTTTTCTCCTTATTTTTCAGCCAACGCCAAGTTAACGGACACAGTACCCAGGAACGTAGTGTTGTGCAATAATGAGCGAAGCGAATGCACAAAAACGAAGTGGAGGGTACTGTGTCCCTGTTGAACTTTTTGTTATGTCAACTTGCTTTCCCGAGAAAAACTTGAAGCATATATTCACCTCGGTCTTCTTTTGAAAACTGCTCTTCAATTATTGATGCAATAACCATTCTGACCATTAACCCCTTATCATCGGGATTCAATGACTTACGGGCTAACTTCAATATATCACTAACTTTAGATTCATCAACTTTCATTTGATTTATCAAATGGCTAGTGATTAATGGTTTGTCATAGAAGTTATTACAACGCTCAAATTCACGCTCAATTAGTAACTCATGATCAGTACTTATTTTTGGATTAACCATTCCTAGAAGAGTGATAAGCGCTGTATTGATGTTAAATTCACGCCCTTCAGACTCAGCTGCGGCAGACTCTCTGCCACATGCTGCGGCATAAGCTCTCATCATTGGAAAGTGGACCTTTCTCCATGATTTGCTGGAGTAATAAAACCATCTATTTAATTTCCATAGTGATAAAATGAAAACCCCAATAATAAACCACAAAGACATGGTAATAGATAACGCGATGAATACTATTAACAACAACCATCCGAACATTTAATACTCCGCTATAACTCGTGGACATAACGCTAGAATTCAGCGGCCGCGTTAGCGGTCGGCTGGAATGATTTGTTATGTGTTTTTTAGAATGGAAAATCATCAAATAAGGGGACGCTACCCTTTTTTAGGTCTACCCACCCCTTTAGAAATAAGGGGACGCTACCCTTTTTTAGGTCTACCCACCCCTTTAAAACTCAAATCTCTACCAATCTTATCACTCAGATTTTTAATAAAATTATCACCTCCGCACGGGGGTAAACCTTTGTGCGTGT
>QPIL01000109.1 GCA_003666325.1 Methylococcales symbiont of Iophon sp. n. MRB-2018 | reverse complement strand
AAGAAGCTGATGGCTTTTTGTATTAGATATAAAATCTAACACAAAAAACCATCTTGTTTTCAAATGTAAGTGGTGCACTTATTATGCGAATCTAGGCCTTAAAAATACCATAATAACTTGATTTATAATAATAAACTCAACCCCAAACACAGAGCAACTAAACCTCTTTCATTCAGAGTTATTTGTTGAACATGTATAAGATCCGCTTCACTTCCTCCGTTATTCCTGCATGTTCTAAGCAGGAATCCAGATGTTTAAAACGAGATTCCCGATAACAAACTTAGGGAATGACCCGTGGTAACAGAAGTTCCAGTTACTTTAGTCCTAAGTCCTGAATCTTTAGATCCGTAGGGTGCGTTTCACGCACCAGAACTAATCAAGGAGTCTTGAGTCTTGAGTCTTGAGTCTTGAGTCTTTTACAATACATCAACAATTAATTGCGTTATAGTGACTAAATGTCAAGTATAAACGGAAATAAATATTGGATAAAAAAATAGTCGATCCTTGGGGTACACACCTTATTATCGACCTTCACCAGGCCAGTTACCTTAATGATATAGCCCTCATGAAAACAGCGATTCATGATGTAATTAATAAAACTAACAGTACCTTATTATTTGAAAATTTTCATCATTTTCAACCCTCTGGTATTACGGGTGTTGCCTGTTTAGTAGAATCTCATATATCCGTACACACATGGCCAGATCATGGTTTTGCTGCATTTGATATTTTTATGTGTGGTAACGCCCAACCCGAATTAGCCATTCCTCTACTCAAACACTATTTTGGTGGCACAGAAAAAGTCACCACTTTACATAGAGGTCAATTACTATAAAAACCTGACCTTGTATAAAAAAATATCAACTCCATATCCAATTTATGGGTTTGAACTTTGGATACTATTGAACTATCCCTGTCACACCAAATCAATCTTTTTAATATTTTTATTAACCATTAGGAATTAACATGAGCAATAGCTTAGATAAAGTGCAAGCAGCATTAACAGATTTTTCCTGTCAAGACGGATGTAGTTTTAAAGTAACAGCTACTGATAATGATGATATATCCATGCTCACCATTATCTATGAAGACATAGAAGAATTTGCCATTTTAGCCACTGCCAGTGAAACGCAATTGCTTTTTAATGTCGCTTTATTTGATCGTTCGCAAATTATTGAAGGTCAAGAATCCGCTTTAAATAAAGTTATGCTGGGACTCAATATTGCCATGCCATTATCTTCGTTTGCACTCACTGCAGGAATTTACTCAATTTTTGGTGCCATGTCGATAAATTCAGAAGCAAAACACATTCAGGAAGAAGTGTTGGTCTTATCAGAAAATATAATGGATGCACTGGAAGTGTGCCAGAAATTTTTAATCAAAGCCTAATAGGAGCTTAATTATGGGATTTTTAAACAATGTATTGAAAACAATGAAAGGCTACGGTAACGAAGCTAATGATGCTTTTGTAGACTCTCAAGGTATTCGCATTATGGAACAAGAAATTAGAGATGCTGAAAAAAGTCAACGACAAGCCAATGAATCTCTCACTGATGTGATGGCAGAACAAAAAAGACTGGCTAGAAAAGTCAACGACCTGACTGCAAGTATTACCGAATACGGTGACGCTATCAGTAAACTTTTAGCTGCCGGCAATGAAACATTAGCTATGGAAACTGCCGAAAAACTGGCTGAATTAGAGTCTGACCTAGATGGTAATCAGGTCGTCCTCGATTCCTATAACGAACAAGTTAAAGAGTTAAAAGCCATTATTAAGGATTCATCCAAACAAAGGGATGCTTTAAAACGAGAGGTTTTAATTGTTAAATCGACTGAAGCCGCTCAAAAAGCTAGTGTAGCCACTGCCACTCAATTTTCTGGCACTAATTCTTCTTTACGCTCAGCATCAGCATCCATGGAACGCATTAAAGCCAAGCAACAAAAACGTAAAGATAAAATGAAAGCCGCTAGAGAGTTAGCAGCAGAATCTAATGGCGGAGAGCTAAAAAACAAACTGACCGCCGCAGGTGTTATTGGCAACCAAAACTCAGCCGCTTCAATTTTAGATAGATATAGGAAATAGAAACAAAGCTATTCATCTGGGTTTTAATTGTATTAAAAACTAAAAATAGTGGGTTATCAATAAGTAGCCCTCTATTTTTAGCAAACACATAAGGCACTAATATAAGCACTACATTAGTATGTTTATTTATTGAATATGGTATAATAAATAATCCCTAAACACCGTTATACCATTGTTTTATATGGTTATTTGTCGAAAACTGAATTAAGATTCGGTCTACTGCCAGTATAGATATATTTTTTATCTAACGCATGGGTTAATGTTAGTGCAAAACTCCAAATAGGTAGTCAACCCTTAAAAACACAACAACCATCTGATTTATAACAATAAATTAAAAAAAACCATAGAAAAAACAAGCAGTATTTGGTAAAATAACGGCTATTTCTTGGTCGTTTTGCTGATAAAACATACTAACAAAATCAATCCCAAACACAGAGCAACTAAAGCTCTTTCATTCAGAGTTATTTGTTGAATGGGGTATAAGATCCGCTTCACCCTCCGTCATTCCTGCATGTTCTAAGCAGGAATCCAGGTATTTAAAACTAGATTCCCGATAACAGACTTCGGGAATGACGTATGGTAACAGAGGTTCCAGTTACTTTAGCCCTGATCCCTGAGTCCTAAGTTCTGAGTCCTGAGTCCTGAGTCTTTTTCTATTGTCATAGTGATTTAGAATAAGGCAGTGATTTGATGTAGTCTTCCATAAATTTCCAGTCGGGTTGATTATCTTTATCAACTGGCAATGCTATTGTTTCCCTCTTTAATCTTTTTAACCTTACTTGCCTACCATAATTAAACTTCACACTTATTTTATTTAACAATGTAGCAACAAATATGGAAACATATTTGTTATCGTATTGGGTGTATTTTTCTTGCAACGTTAAAGTATGAATATTATCATCACTAAAATATTCATATCCGTGATAAAAAACATTTGAAAGCATATCTATTGTTATTTTGTTTTTATTTATACTTTTTTCAGCTATAAATATATCATAATCAATAAAATTAGAAAGTCCATTATTTAAAGCGGTAGAGGTTAAGAAAGGCGTATTGCCTTCAATTCTGTCGTTTTTATTTAACCTTTCTCCCTTTTCTATATTGAAAATTCCATTTTCATCAGTAAGATTAAAATACTTAAATTCTTTTTCTTCTAATGTTAGGCTGGATTTATTTTTACATTTTTTACCAATAACATCTATTTTTCGTAATATAAACAAATTGCCAACATACTTAAATATAAAGTCCTCAAAATCTTTTTTACTTACTGTTGAATAATCAACTTTAATATAATTTTCCGCAATCCATTCATCTTTATAAGTAACAACTTTCTTTACACTATGCCCTGTAATTTCATCTTTATTTTTGTAGTTATTTAGCCAGTATTCTTTTATTTTGTTCCATTTGTTATTGGAATCAACTCTGCCAAGGTGTTTGATTTTTGTAAAACCATCATCTCTCCATAATGCAAAATAAGTTTTATAGTTATTTGGGTGTTTTTCTTTTGCCTTTAAAACAATAACACAAGTAGCAACAGCAACTTTAGAATTGTAAAAAAGTTCGTTAGGCATTGAAAATACAGCCTCTAAAGTATGGTTTTTTAAAAGCATTTTTTTAAAATCTACATCCTCTCCTTTATCTGCAAGAACACAACTGGTTGGAATAATAGCCACACATAAAGAGCTTTTTGCTAATTGTTCTAGGTTATTTAAAATAAACTTAAATTCTGCATCATCGTTTTTTGATGTTTTGTATGGTGGATTTAAAAAACCTGTATTGGGTTTATATTTAGAAACTATGTTTTTTACATCACTATCAAAACACTTGCCTTTAATTAAATTACTTCTGCCATCTCCGTGTATATACATGTTGGAACATACTAGAGAAAATATATCGTGCTGCATTTCAACGCCAATAATTTGCTCATCTTTAATTTTGTATTCTTTATCTGAATCACCGCCAGCGTCTTTTATCATTTTCCTCATAGAAGAAATTAAGAAGCCACCAGTGCCAGTGCAGGTATCCAAAACAATACTGTCTTTATTGATGTTTGCTATTTCTGTGAAAATTTCTGTAATATGCGGTGGCGTTAATACAATACCCAAACTATTATCATTGTTGGCGTATCTTAAAAATTCTATATAGAATTGACCCAACACATCATAGTATCTATAAGTTTGTATGAAGTTATTTATTTTGTTATCAATCTCTTTAATAATATTTTTTAACACTCCAGTTTCTTTGGATAATATTGTATGAGTTTTTATAAAAGAATAAGAAGAAATAACATCTATAACAACTGGTCTATTTTGAACACTATATAATTTTTCTTCAATAGTGCTAATTAAAAGTGTAGCCAATGGCTTTGGGTCTTTTAACTTGTAAGATTTGCAAAATGCTGTATCTGTTAATGCTATCAATGCTCCACTGATAAATAAACTTCTTTCGTGTTCTTTTACTTTTAAATTATGCAGGCTATCATTTAAAGTTTTTGAGTATTTAAGCAACTCTTGAAAATCTTGGTTAAACTTTCTTTCATCTGTCTCAAAACCTTTTTGGTAAGCGTCTAAATCTAACAATTTATCATCTTCAAAAATAGAATAAGCCTCTGCTGTATTTTTTAATTGTAAAAAATGAGAAATTTTTAAACTCTCCGTATCTTCGCCACTAATAGCAATAGACAGCACATCATATTCTTTAGATAAAAAAGCACTGTATAGCAATACACCATCAATAGCATATTTAGAATGGTTGTTTTTATTTTCTCCGTGATTTTTACTTTCTGCTTTATTTTCAATAACTATCAATAAATCAGGATTTTCTTTATATTGAATTAAAATATCAGGATAACCTTTACCACCACCACTTTTAGAAGCGTTTGTTAAGAGTTTGTCTATTTTTTTATTTTTTGTAGATTGTCTTTCTATAATTATTTTGCCATTTTTAAAGATTTGGTTTTCTTTAAAAAAATCTCTGACAATATCGTCTGTTATTGTTTCATTCGCCATAATCTAGATCGTCAATTCTTTATAATTAATTCTATTATTGCCAATACCTTTAAATAACGATACCTTTCTATTCTTAGTATCAATCTGACAATTGCCCTCGTTTTAATACTGCCCAAAACCCTCAATGCCATTGGTATGTGCCATACCATTAACAAACTCTTTATATTTCTAGTTGTTGCTCTAATAGCATGGAAATATTTCTCAGTTCAGTTCTAATTTTGTGCTCAATATAATATTTTAGAATAGAGTTGCCCTTAAAACTAAATCACCGGTACAGCATCTAAAAGCTTTTGGGTGTATTGATGTTTGGGGTGCATCAATACCTGCTCTACTTTACCCAGTTCTACAATTTTCCCTTGATACATGACAGCGACATCATCCGCAATTTCGGCGACTACCGCTAAATCATGGGTGATAAATAAGTAACTTATGCCATGTTCTTGCTGAAGGTTTTTAAATAATTTAATAATTTGGGCTTGTACTGACACATCCAGTGCACTCGTTGGCTCATCACAGACAATAAGTTTAGGTTCTACTGCCAAAGCTCTAGCAATACAAATCCGTTGCCGTTGTCCGCCA
This sequence comes from Methylococcales symbiont of Iophon sp. n. MRB-2018, assembly GCA_003666325.1. Lineage (GTDB taxonomy): Bacteria > Pseudomonadota > Gammaproteobacteria > Methylococcales > Methylomonadaceae > QPIN01. The sequence goes on along the minus strand of QPIL01000109.1, from coordinate 40,072 downwards.
GAAAACTCATGTGGATAGCGTAGCACCGCTGTTTGCGGCAACTCAACTTGTTGCAATAAATGCCTGACTCGCTGCTGTCTTTGTTCTATATTAATTTCTGGATGTAATGATTTAATGCCTTCCTCAATAATTTCTCCAACTAACATCCGAGGATTCATTGCTGCAAAAGGATCCTGAAATACAATCTGGATTTCAGAACACATTTTACCAACAGTACTACCCGTTAATGCAGTCAAGTCTATATTGTTCAGCAACACCCTACCTGCTGTATGTGGAATTAACCTGAGCAATCCCTTACCCAAGGTTGTTTTACCACAACCAGATTCACCAACCAACGCTAAAGTTTTTGCTGAATATAAATTAAAACTAACATCATCAACCGCTTTAACATGATCAACAATTCTTTTAAAAAAACCTTTCCGAATAGGGTAATAAACTTTAAAATTTTCGACTTTTAATAAACAGCTCTCTTGTTCTTCAACAAACTCAACTGTTTTACCAATACAACTTTGCATAGAAGGCAATGCTGCCAACAAACTAAGACTGTAGGGATGCTTTGCCTGTTTAAAAAATAATGGGGTAGTATTGGTTTCAACAATCTTGCCATTTTGCATAACGGCTATTCGGTCAGCCATATTGGAAACCAGTGCCAGATCATGGCTAATCAACCATAAAGCCATTCCTGTTTGGGCTTGAATAGATTTTAATAAGCTTAATATCTGCGCCTGAATGGTAACATCTAACGCCGTTGTTGGTTCATCCGCTATCAACAAATCGGGTTTGCCAGCTAAGGCTATGGCAATCATCACTCGTTGCCTTTGTCCTCCCGATAATTGGTGTGGATATTCATTAATTCTACGCTCTGGGACGGGTATTTCGACTTGTCGCAATAATTCAAAAACAGTATTTTTAACTTCGGTTTTTGAAAGATTAAAGTGAATTTGTATCACTTCAGCAATTTGATCTCCAATAGTCATTACTGGGTTCAGTGATGACGTTGGATCCTGAAAAATGAATGCAATACGCCGACCACGAATTTTACAAAAATTACTTTCTGTAATCGTTAATAAACTTTCATTTTGTAGTGTGATGTCAGTAGCTGAAAAGTGAGCAGCAGCAGGTAATAATCGTAATACAGACAGTGCTGTTATTGATTTTCCAGAACCCGATTCGCCGACTAGGGCAAAAGTTTCAGATGGATAAACCTCAAAATTAATAGCATCAACCACTTTTTCGTTTTTAAAAGCAACTGACAAATTTTTAACTTGTAATAAAGCTTGATCCATTTACCTTGTTTCCTCTGTTCGCCTTGGATCAAAAGCATTACGCACTGAATCAGCAAACAAGTTAGCCGCTAAAACCAAACTGAACATAAAAATAAAAGAGGCCAGTAAAGACCACCAGACGATTGGATCACGAGCCATTTCCAGACGTGCGCTATTAATCATATTGCCCCAACTATAGGTAGTAGGGTCAACGCCAATATTAATATAGGATAAAACGGCCTCTGCCAATACCAAAGCACTAAAATCTAAAACAACTGAAATCAATACAATATGCATAACATTAGGTAAAATGTGTCTGCTTAAAATCACTACAGGTTTTACCCCTAATGCCTGTGCTGCTTGCACATATTCCATTTCTCTTAATTTAAGTGTCTCAGCTCGTAATATACGACATAAACCTGTCCAACTGGTAACACCGAGTATTAAACATAAAAATAAAAGTCGCATATCTGATCGTATAATCAAACTGTTGAAATCCTCAGCATGATTTGCCATATAGACTTGCACCATTAAAATGGATGCTGCAATCAATAATACCCCAGGTATTGAGTTTAGAGTGGTATAAATATATTGAATGATATCATCCACCCAGCCTCTAAAAAAACCAGCCATAATACCAAAAGTAATGGCTAACGGTAACATGATCATCGTGGTTAATGAACCAATTACCAAGCCGGTACGAATACTCTTAATGGCTTGAAAAAAGACATCCTCTCCGACTTTATCAGTGCCTAAAACATGGTAAAAAGACGACAACTCGACCAACATATAGCTTATTGCAAACAAAAAGAAGCATACCAACCAAACTGATTTTATCGTTTGCTTATGGGTTAGAGACAGATCTTTCTTGTTAAAAAAATAGCGCAGTAATAGTGACAAAAAGATAACTAGCCCTGCACCTTTACAAAAACCAGATAAGGCCTTTTTTGACACATCAAAAAGCAATTCAGCTTCAGGGTTTTTTAAATGTGAAGCGGCAAAGGTTAGGCGAGGATACCCCCATTGAGTGCTACCATTAGCTAAGGTGAGAGTTTCTTTACTATACGAATAAGCGGAAAAAGGTGCCGAATAGGTTTTTTCACTCTGCTCTCTTATAGGCGTTGCCCAATAATCTAATAAACTAATAATTTCATCTGTCTGTGTTTCTGAGGATTTAAAATGAATAGAGTCCAGTAGACCAATAGCAACAAAAAAAACCAGTACCAGAAGGGAAATCATAGCCGTTTTACTGGTAACAATTTTTTTTATGGGACGTTGTAAGTGTGCTTTTTTTCTGACTGACAGACTAAAAGTCACAAGTATTGACAGCAGTATAAAAATCAGGGCATCAGTCCACAATACAACCATTCTACAAACCCCTTTTTGAATATTCAAACATTACGGTTTTATAAAAATCATGGCAAAAGTTTTGCATACGGTATTATATTTCTCATCCTATACCCTTTTTTTAGAAGACGGTATGGTTGCGAAAACTTTTGAGTAGTTTTATATCATTTTAAAAGCCACTATTTTTGACAACTTAGCGTTTTTAAATCAAACCATGATTAAGCTGTCCTTACTAATTTATGATCATCCACTAATAAAACTTTAATTACAAAAAATGGATGTTTCTCGCATGAGATCCGTAACTTATGGAGACACAAAACCCATAGCAAATAATGCAACGGAACAAGGAAGAGAAAAACAGACGGCTAAGCATTGTGATTAAGGTATCAGGTATTGTAGGTTAACAATGTTGCAGTCAGTATCCGGTTTGCAACATATTTTTGTTTTATTTACTCTGGTAAATTAATGGAAATAATGGCACTTGCCTGCAAGCTATTGATTGTGGCATTAAATTCAGCTTGCCCAAACGCTTTAGCAATATTATCTTCTGCTAATTGTTGTTTAGCTTTATCATCTTCACTCATAACACCTTCAGCCACTGCCAGTAAATTAACAACCGTTTGAACCCCTGATGTCTCAGAAACACTCAACAGCGTAGGTTTTTCATCAATCGGTTTAGCCGCTTTAAATACTGCTTGGTTAACCTGCCGGGTCAACCCCCCATCAGTGCGTGTCAGGGCAGAAAAACTCTGTACTTTAAAACCATTAGCCTTAGCAACTTCCTGCATACTTTGACCGCTCGCTACTGCATCTTTAACAAGTTTCATTTTTTCAATGGTTGCAGCTTTGGATTTAATACCGAGCAACACTGAAATTATACCTTTACTCACTTCATTTAAGGGTTTTGTATCAGCCAGCTTGTGTTCTATAATTCTTAACACGATTAATTTATCAGATGCTAACTCAATTGGCTCACTATTATTTCCTTTTAAAACATCCTCAGAAAATGCAGCTTCAATCACTTTAGTATTATTTATTAATGTTGTTTTCTCTTTTTCTTCGCTAGTACTTTTATTTTTTCCAAAAAGTTCAGTTTTCATTATCTGAACATCTAATAATGCAGCAGCAGCTATTAAATCATCAGGATTTTCATAACTCACTTGCGATAAAGTTTCTCCTAGCTCATAGAATGAAGTTTCTGCTTCTTGTCTTTTATAAGCCACTGTTAACTCATCTTTAACCATAGAAAACGCCTTCGTTTCTCCTGCTATTAATTCTGTCACTTGAATCAAATGATAACCAAAAGCTGATTTTACTGGTTCAGAAATTTCTTCGAGTTGAAGTGAATTTACTGCATCTTCAAATGCCTTTTCCATAACACCTACATTGAAAAGACCTAAGTCACCGCCTTTTTCAGCAGTCACCTTATCGTCAGATATTTCTCTTGCTAGTTCTGCGAATGCTTTATTTTGAAGTGTTTTCTTGGCAGCCACAGCTCTTGCTAATTGTTTTTCATCATCCGCACTGTCTTCATTAAAAGAAAACAAGATATGACTTATTTTACGACGCTCTTTTGTGGTGTATAAGTCTTTTCCTTCTTCATAAAAAGTATTCAATTCCTCATCAGTTGGCTTAATGTCTGCTGCCAAATCATCCAATGATAATTGCACATATTCAATAGCAACTTGCTCTTCTGTTAAAAACTTATTTTTATTTTTCTTATAGAAAATTTCGATCTCTTCTTGACTAGGTTGTTGTTCTACCGGTTGTAAAGCTATAACAATAACCTCCATGTCACGTTTTTGATTTTGAATTTTAAAAAAGTTTTCAATATCCTTGTGAGTAGCAAATGCACTTTCTGTCAGGCTACGTTGAAACTGATCCATAAGCAGTGCTTTTTTAATTCTGCCCGCAAAATCTTTTTGAGAGATTCTTTGTGTTGATAGCATTGATTTATATCGTTGCCGATCAAACTTTTCATCTGACTGAAAATAATCTAAATTTTTTATAAAGTCTCTTGCCTTATTGTCGGTTATAACTAATCCTTGTTGTTCAACATGCTGCAATAGAATTTCATCACGAATTAGTTTTTCCAAAGCTTGTTTCTTTACTGTATTTTCGTCAAAATCCTTAGTAGGCAAATTTTGACTATATTTAATATAGGCGTTATTAACATCTTGTTGAAAAAACTCTTTACTTCCAACTTTGACTACTGCCGTTTCAGAACTACCGCTGGTATAATTTTGAATGCCCCACAAAGCAAATGTCAGACAAATTAATACCAATATAAACCGAGCAACAAGACCTTGGGATTTTTCCCTAATTTTCAATAACATATCTACTGTCCTTAAACATATTTGAAGAATTTAACTAATAACAAATGAATATTTGAATACAAAAAAACAACAATTAATTCGATTTTACAACAGCTACCTCGTTTGTATCTCAGATAAACAGTTTATCTATAAGAGAGCTCAGCATAACGCATGAACGGATAAAAAAGGCTAGAAGTTTCCCATCTTTCAGCCAAAATAACGCACAATAGCTCACTATCACACTTGTATTTTGACTACACCCATACTCAAAAAATAACTAAACCAAACAACTCCACTTTTCTACTGCACAAACTTCTAACAAAACCCTCTTCACTTAGGATTTCATTCCAAATCTGGCAAGATCGTTCAATAATAGCATCATAATCTTGGAATGTGGTATTTGACAAAAACCTTTGTTTTATCTGCTGCCATAGTTGCTCCACTGGATTAAGCTCTGGAGAATAAGGTGCTAATGGCAATAGCGTAATATGGCAATAGCGTAATATTGCTAAAACAATGAATTGCTTTGGTTGTATGCCATCCAGCCCTATCTATATGTCTATCTTTTGCTGTGGCGTGAGATATTAACCTTAGATGCTCTATCATGCCAGCAGTATTGGCGACTGCTAGCATTAGACCTAGTGCTTTATCCTTAGCTGGACTACAGTACCAAAAATGTAGCCGTATTCAAACTGTTGCTGTCTTGTTGCTCTAGGTGTCTTTTTCTGCCCACATTCTGGTAATAGAGCCTTGTTGTCCAACGCTACTTTCATCTTGAAAGCAAACATCAAATTTGCTTAAGTCTATATCCGCAGGAAAGACATCTATTGCCTTTTGTTTGAAGTTTTTTAGTGTGTGTTTGCACTTCTTTGTCTTGTTTTGGATATTTGGATCTTATCCTGCTTAGCCCTAGTTTTGTTACTAAATAATGAACGCCATTTATATCTTGATAATGAATATTAAAATCTTTTGATAACATGTTTTGAATGTCTTTAAGCCTTACTCTACCATCCTTTTTATTGTCTTGCATTGCAAGGATGGATTCAAGTAATACTGTGTGATTTTGAGTATGGGCTTTACTTGGACGACCACTGCGTTGCTTTTCTTTTAAACCATCAATACCATCATCTTTATAATGTCGAACCCATTGTCTGACAGCGCTTAAACTTTGTAAGAGATATTGTGCTACTTGTTCGTAGCTTTTTCCATTTTGGATATGGCTAAGTCCGATCAACCTAACTCTTGTTCTTGGGTTTTTTTCTACTTTGGCTAGTTGTTTAAAATCGTGTTGATAAAAATCATCAGGCAGTTGAATTCTCTTTGGCATTGTCTTGTTGGTAAAAAAATAATTACTATACCATGTTTATAGTGTTATTGTTTTTTGGGGGAACTTCAGGCTTGGAATGAAATACTAAATGAAGATGGTTTCGTTAGAATTTTGTGTAGTAGAGAGTGGAGTTTTTTTGGTTTAGTTATTTTTTGAATATGCTATAAAACCTGAAAAATTCTATTACTTTTTTTATCCGTTCCAGAGTTATGCTGAGGTCTCTATAAAGTAACGTGCAATAAATAAACTACTGGGTTATTTGTTGCGAGTTGCCTAAGCACTTAATCCCTTACACTAAACGTAAATACAGTTCTTTTAAGCAAAAAAAACCCCAAGCCGTAAGGATCGGGGTTTTCTTGTTTTGGCGGAGCGGACGGGACTCGAACCCGCGACCCCCGGCGTGACAGGCCGGTATTCTAACCAACTGAACTACCGCTCCAAAGTCTGGTGGGTGCTGAGGGGCTCGAACCCCCGACCCTCGCCTTGTAAGGGCGATGCTCTCCCAGCTGAGCTAAGCACCCGACTAAGGAGGGCTAGTTTACGGCATCCTTTAAAGATTTACCAGCTTTAAAAGAAGGAATTTTTGCTGCTTTAATAGTTATTTCTGCCCCTGTTTGTGGATTACGTCCTTTTCTTTCAGCTCTATCCTTAACTGAAAAAGTTCCAAAGCCAACTAGAGCAACCGAGTCGCCATTACTTAGGCCGTCTGTTACCGCACTAAGAAAACCATCTAAGGCACGACCAGCATCTGCTCTACTCAATTCTGCGTTATTAGCAATAGCATCAATAAGTTCCGATTTATTCATTATTCCTCCTTAAGGAATTAAAGTGGTGTTAAGTGTATTATTATTTTTAATGTCGTCACATTTCTTGAAGTATTAGCCTAGCAACCCTAATCAATCGCGAAAAGGAACGAGCTTATTTATACAATTACAAACTACAAGTGTCAAGTATAATATCTGCTAGATACCGTGATTTTTATGGTTTTTGCCAAATTTATAACAGTATCATTAGAAAAAATGACCTTATAATAAATCGTCAAAATTTAAAAAAGACATTTAACCCTCTTTTTCATGTCATTTAAGAGGTTATTTAGTAAACCCTTAAAAACCTAACAACCATCTGATTTATAACAATAAATTAAAATCATGGAGAAAACAAGCAGTATTTGGTAACACGATTGTTATGATACGAGGTGTTTAAAGTTAGATTCCCGATAACAGACTTCGGGAATAACCCGTGGTAACAAAGGTTCCAGTTACTTTAGTTCTTAGTCTTTAGTCTTTAGTCCCTTTATACTTTTAGCGACAAGAGTAAAAAAACAAACCCATTGTTAGTGGGCTATTATTTTAGATTTTTCTTTTTTTACTGTTCCAGCATCTATGACCGCTACATCATCCTTATCAAGCGAGGGTATATACTGTAAAGCAAGCCCTAACACTTCATCAATCCAGCGTACAGGCTTAATATCTAGGTTCTTTTTAACATTTTCAGGTATTTCAGTTAAGTCCTTTTCATTCTCAGCAGGTATCAAAACGGTTGTAATTCCACCTCGGTGTGCCGCTAATAATTTTTCCTTCAAACCACCGACAGGTAAAATCTCACCTCTTAGGGTTATTTCACCTGTCATAGCCACATTGGATTTAACCGGTATTTTAGTCAATGCAGAAACAATAGCAGTGCACATTCCAATGCCTGCACTAGGGCCGTCTTTAGGTGTCGCACCTTCAGGCATATGAATATGAATATCATTTTTTTGAAAAACTTCTTTTCCTATCCCCAATACCTCAGCACGACTCCTTACAACAGTTACTGCCGCTTCAATGGATTCCTTCATAACATCGCCCAACTTGCCTGTTGCTGACTGCTTCCCTTTTCCTGGCATTATGGCTGTTTCAATGGTTAATAGCTCACCCCCAACTTGAGTCCAGGCTAATCCAGTCACTCGTCCCACTTGATCTTGCTCTTCTGCCAAACCATAACTAAAGCGTTTAACACCCAAATAGTCATCCAAATTGTCTTCAGAAATTTCAACAGTTGCGTTACTAGCTCGTAACAATAGACCCTTGACAACTTTACGACATATTTTTGATATTTCACGCTCTAAACCACGCACACCTGCTTCACGCGTATAAAACCGAATAATATCTCTAATTGCAGACTCAGAAATAGAAATTTCTTTAGCCTTGAGCCCATTATTTTTAATTTGTTTTGTTATTAGAAAGCGACTGGCAATATTTATTTTTTCATCTTCTGTATATCCAGCTATACGTATAACTTCCATTCTATCCAACAAAGCATGGGGGATATTCATGGTATTCGCAGTGGCTACAAACATAATGTCGGATAAATCAAAATCAACCTCCAGATAATGGTCAGCAAATGTATGGTTTTGTTCAGGATCAAGTACTTCCAATAATGCTGACGATGGGTCACCTCTAAAATCAGTAGCCATCTTATCAATTTCATCTAGTAAAAACAGTGGGTTTCTAGTTTTAACTTTAGATAAATTTTGCAGGATTTTACCTGGCATAGAACCGATATAAGTTCTTCTATGTCCTCTTATTTCAGCCTCATCTCTTACCCCACCTAAAGCCATTCGTACATATTTTCGATTTGTGGCTCTAGCAATAGACTGACCTAATGAGGTTTTTCCTACACCTGGAGGTCCAACTAAACATAGAATGGGGCCTTTTAATTTTTTGACTCGTTGCTGCACAGCCAAATATTCTAAAATTCTTTCTTTGACTTTTTCAAGACCATAATGCTCTTCTTCTAAAATAGCTTCGGCTTCTTTAAGGTCATGCCTTACCTTGGTTTTCTTTTTCCAGGGGACACTAATCATCCAGTCTATATAATTACGCACCACTGTCGCTTCTGCTGACATTGGAGACATTAATTTTAATTTATTAATCTCTGCATCTGCTTTAGTTCTAGCATCTTTAGACAATCCCAGCTGATTTGAGGCAATTTTCTTTTCAAGTTCTTCAATTTCATTGGTAGCATCATCCATATCGCCTAACTCTTTCTGGATCGCTTTCATTTGCTCATTCAGATAATATTCCTTTTGGTTTTTCTCCATTTGTTTTTTAACACGCCCTCGAATCCTTTTTTCCATTTCCAGCAAATCATTTTCGCTTTCCATTAAGGTCATCAAACTTTCTAACCTTTGAGCTATATCTTCCATTTCCAGTATGGCTTGTTTTTCTTCAACTTTTAAGGTCATGTGTGCAACAATGGTATCTGCTAAACGACTCAAGTCATCAATACCAGCTAGGGCATTTAAAACCTCTGGAGGGATTTTATTATTTAATTTTACATATTGATCAAACGAACTAATAGTTGTGCGCTGTAAAACTTCTTTTTCTTGCTCCGAAATGGTCAATTTATTTTTTATTTCTGAAACTGTCGCTACATAATAACCATTTTGTTCTTGATACTGAGCAACCTTACATCGCTTACTGCCTTCTACCAAAACTTTAACGGTTCCATCAGGCAGTTTTAATAATTGTAAAATATTAGCTAAAGTCCCCGCCATATAGAGATCCTTAAAACTAGGGTCATCAACATCTGCTTGTTTTTGTGCCACTAAAAGTAATTGTTTATCCTCATTCATGGCAGCATCAATAGCATCTATTGATTTATCTCTACCAACAAATAATGGAATCACCATGTGAGGATATACAACAACATCTCTAAGTGGTAAAACAGGTATCGAATGTTCCTTATTTTCTAAATTAATTAGTTCGTTCATAATAGGCTTTTTATATTGGACACATCATAATATCAGTAGCTTTGAATATGGGGTGGAATAACGAAAAAGCAAGAGAAGCAATAATACATTATCAGCCCACCTACCGTTCTTACCTAAAAATATTTATTGAATATGGTATGAGACCTCAATGTAACATTTTTTTGTAAGTCAATACATTAAGAGACCTCAGCATAGCTCATGAACGGATAAAAAAGGCTAGAGGCTTTCCATCTTTCAGCCAAAATAACGTGCAATAGCTTACTATTACACTGGTATTTTGACTAAAACCTGAAAAATTCTATCGTTTTTTTCTCATCGCCAGAGTTATGCTGATGTCTCTTGTAAACAAAAAAAAGAGCTATTTGAAAACAAATAACTCTTTTTAAAATGGATAGGGTCAAAGCAAAACTTTATGCTTTTTTCTTTTCTGCCTCATAAACCAATAAAGGTTCTGAATCTCCAAGAATAACACTTTCATCGACCACGACTTTACTGATATTTTCGGCTGAAGGAATTTCATACATTGTATCCAGCAAAACATTTTCTACAATGGTTCTAAGTCCTCTTGCACCTGTTTTTCTGTGCATTGATTTTCTAGCAATCTCTGCCAAAGAATCACCTCTAAATTCTAACTCAGCACCTTCCATTTCAAACAAGTGCTGGTATTGCTTGATTAAAGCATTTTTAGGTTCAGTTAATATCTGTACCAAAGCCGCTTCATCTAGCTCCTCTAAAGTAGCTACAACAGGTAAACGCCCTACAAATTCAGGTATGAGTCCATATTTAATTAAGTCTTCTGCTTCAATCTGAGCAAATAACTCACCTACATTCTTGCTTTCATCTTTGCTTTTAATTTCTGCAGAAAATCCAATTCCACCTTTTTCGGTTCGATCTTTGATTACTTTATCCAAGCCAGCAAAAGCCCCTCCTACAATAAAGAGAATATTAGCAGTGTTGACTTGTAAAAACTCTTGTTGCGGATATTTCCTTCCGCCATGTGGAGGAATAGAAGCTACAGTACCTTCAATAAGTTTCAACAGTGCTTGCTGAACACCCTCACCAGAAACATCACGAGTAATCGAAGGATTGTCTGATTTTCGTGTGATTTTATCTATTTCATCAATGTAGACAATTCCTGTTTCTGCTTTTTCCACATCATAGTCACATTTTTGCAGAATTTTCTGGATAATATTTTCAACATCTTCACCAACATAACCCGCCTCTGTCAGTGTTGTTGCATCTGCAATGGTAAAAGGCACATTCAATAAACGAGCCAATGTTTCTGCCAATAAGGTCTTACCTGAACCTGTAGGACCAATCAATAATATATTAGATTTCGCAAGTTCTATGCCGTCCTTTTTATGATTACTTCGTAACCGTTTATAATGATTATACACTGCGACAGAAAGCATTTTTTTTGCACTTTCCTGACCAATTACATAACTATCAAGCTCACTTTTTATCTCTTTTGGCTTAGGCAATTCACCATCAGTAAATTCACCTTCTTCTTGTAATTCATCTCTAATAATGTCGTTACAAAGTTCCACACATTCATTACAAACATAAACAGAAGGGCCTGCGATCAGTTTTCTAACTTCATTTTGACTTTTGCCACAAAAAGAACAATAGAGTAATTTCTCATCACCCTTTCTACTTTTATCTTTACTCATAAACTCAAGCTCCTACAAGAAAAAATTGACACTACATGTAAGAATATAGTGAAACCACTAAATTTACCAACTTCAATCTGTCGCATCCAGACTTCTATTTGATAAAATTTTATCTACTAAACCATAGTCAACAGCATCTTGCGCACTTAAAAAATTATCTCTATCAGTATCTTTCTCTATTTTTTCAACATCCTGCCCCGTGTGGCTAGATAAAATACTATTTAGCCTTTCCTTCACTAAAAGAATTTCTTTTGCATGAATGTCAATATCAGATGCCTGCCCTTGAAACCCACCTAAAGGTTGATGAATCATAACCCTTGAATGAGGCAAACAAAAACGCTTACCTTTAGCACCAGATGTTAACAATAAAGACCCCATACTGGCTGCCTGACCGATACACATAGTACTAACATCTGCTCTGATGAACTGCATGGTATCATAGATAGCCATGCCGGCAGTCACCGACCCACCAGGTGAATTGATATATAAATGTATGTCTTTATCTGGGTTTTCTGATTCAAGAAACAATAACTGGGCAACAATAAGATTAGCCATGTAATCTTCTACCTGCCCCACCAAAAAAATCACTCGTTCCTTTAATAATCGGGAATAGATATCAAAAGAGCGTTCACCTCTGGCGGTTTGCTCTATCACCATAGGAACCAATCCACCTGCACCTTGATGAGAATTAAAAGATGAAGTCATTTGTTCAAAACCGTTATATTGATTCATAAATACCTTTAGTTAGTTTGCTTGTTTTTTCATCACAGTTTCAAAATCAACAGCTTCATCAGTCATTTTAGCCTGACTAACAACCCATTCAACGGTTTGTTCTTCAAGCACTATTTGCTTAATTTCATTTAATCTTTTTTCATCGGAATAATACCAATCAAGCAGATCTGAAGGGGTGTTATAATTTTTAGCCATATATTCTAAAGTAGTATGTACTTTCGCATCATCCACTTTTATCGCATTTTTTTGAATCACTTCAGCTAAAATAAGACCTAAGGCAACTCTACGTTTAGCTTGTTTTTCAAATAGATTTCTCGGTAAATCCAAATCCTTTAAACTCATATTCTGTTTTTTTGCATTCTCTTGATAAGGTTTCATCATACTTTCAATCTCTTGATCAATTAACGCATTAGGCACTGTCACTTCGATTTTTTCATACAAGGCATCCAGCACTGCATTTTTTAAGTTTCCCTTTAAACCTTGGATCAATTCTCTTTCCATATTTGACTTAACATCTATATTAAAAGACTCCATAGTACCATCTTCAACGCCGTAATTTTTAATGAACTCAGCATCAATCTCTGGCAAAACAGCTTCTTCTATTATGACCAGTTCAACTTCAAATTCTGCTGTTTTTCCGGCTAATTTTTTATTATTATGTTCTTTAGGGAAATCAATACTAAAAGCTTTATTGGCGCCCGCTTCCAAACCGATTAATTCATCTTCAAAGCCAGCAATCATTTGTCCAGAACCAATTTCTACTGAATGATTTTCAACTTTACCATTGGTAAAGTTTTCGCCTTCACAAACCCCTAAAAAGTGAACTGTTACTTTATCTCCTTTTGCTGAAACACGCTGTACAATTTTCCATTCTTTCTTTTGATCTCTTAGTGTAGCCACCATAGAATCAATATCAGCTTGTTGAACAGTTGCTGTCGGATTCTTAATTTCTAAAGAAGACACATTATCTAATGAAACTTTTGGATAAACTTCAAATTCAGCGGTATATGCAAAACCTGCCGCTTCCTCAACAGGATGAATATGTGGCCGCCCTGCTGGGTTCAAGTCTTGCTCTTTCAAAGCATCAAGATAGCTTGATTGAATTAAGTTTCCAGTGATTTCTTCTCTTACTCTTCCGGCATACAGTTTTTTCACAATACGCACAGGTACTTTGCCTGGGCGAAAACCATCAATTTTAACTTCGCGTGTTAAAGACTTGAATCGAACCTCCATTTTTTCCTGAATCATATCTTCAGGGATACTTACCCTCATTTTACGACTCAATTCTGATGTCTTTTCGACAGAAACTTGCATGAATTCACCCCAATATTATGATTTTTTAGATAACCGATGAATGTTATCTATATGTGCTAAATGAGAAATTAACGATGACTATCGTTAACTTTAAAATGGTACGAGCGGAGAGACTTGAACTCTCACATCCTAAGATACTGGAACCTAAATCCAGCGCGTCTGCCAATTCCGCCACGCTCGCTTAATTAATCGCCCATTATAATTACTTACTATGTCATATTCAACAAAAAATTATTACAACACTATACTGGAATAGGATAAAGAAAAATTTGAATAAAGAAGCCCTCTTTAATTGAGACCTCAGCATAACTCTGGCGATGAGAAAAAAACGATAGAATTTTTCAGGTTTTAGTCAAAATACAAGTGTAATAGTGGGCTATTGCGCGTTATTTTGGCTGAAAGAGGGAAAGTTTCTAGCCTTTTTTATCCGTTTATGAGTTATGCTGAGGTCTCAAATTACCTTTTTCTTAACACGTTAGCAATGGTTTCCCCCATTGCCGAAGGTGTAGGAGCAATTATTACACCCAAATCTTGTAACATTTCAACCTTTTCTGCTGCAGATTCCCCAGAAGAACAAATAATAGCACCCGCATGCCCCATCCGGCGCCCTTTAGGCGCGGTCAAACCTGCGATATAAGCTACTACAGGCTTACTCATCTGTTTTTTAGCATATAATCCCGCATCAACTTCTTGCGAGCCTCCAATTTCTCCAATCATCAAAACCACTTTGGTTTCATCATCCTGTTCAAATTTTTCAAAAATATCACGATGTGAACTTCCATTAATAGGATCACCTCCTATGCCTACAGAGGTTGAAACACCTATTCCAAGCTCTTTCATTTGGTCAGCAGCTTCATAACCTAAAGTACCTGAGCGACCCACAATGCCCACTATACCTCGCTTATAAATATGTCCAGGCATAATGCCTAACATCGTTTTTCCTGGACTAATTGTTCCTGCACAATTGGGGCCTGTTAAAACCATACGCTTATCTTTTGGGAATTTACGCAAGAATTGTTTAACTTTCATCATATCCTGAGTAGGAATACCATCGGTGATTGAAACACAATACTTAATACCTGCTTCAGCGGCTTCCATAATGGAGTCTGCAGCAAATGCGGGGGGGACAAAAATAATACTTGCCTCGGCTCCTTGTTGTTCCACTGCCTCACGCACCGTATTAAAAACAGGGCGTTGTAAATGCGTTTGCCCCCCTTTACCTGGGGTAATACCACCCACTACATTTGAACCATATTTGATCATATCCTGGGCGTGAAAAGAACCAATTTTCCCAGTAAAACCTTGTACAATTATCGTTGTTTTTTCATCAATAAAAATAGACATTATGCGGCTTCCTTTGCTTCTTTGGCGACTTGTTCGTTACGTGCAGCAACTGCTTTTTCAGCAGCTTCTGCTAAAGTGGTTGCGGTAATAATTGGCAAACCACTTTCTTCAATTATTCTCCGACCTTCTTCAACATGGGTCCCGGATAAGCGAACAATCAAAGGTATTTTCATATTAATTTTCTTGACCGCATGTACCACGCCTTCTGCTATCCAATCACATCGATTGATTCCAGCAAAAATATTAACCAGCATAGCTTTTACACCTTCATCAGCTAATACTAGGCGAAATGCTTTTTCTGTACGTTCTGCTGATGCACCACCACCCACATCCAGAAAATTAGCAGGTTTTCCACCTGCCAATTTAATCATATCCATGGTTGCCATAGCCAAGCCAGCACCATTAATCATACAACCAATATCACCATCTAAACCGACATAACTCAGACCCCGATCTGCTGCTGCCATTTCCCGCTTATCTTCCTGGCTTTTATCGCGTAGTTCTGCCACTTTTTGTCTGCGAAACAAGGCGTTATCATCAAAGCTCATTTTCGCATCCATAATCATTAATTTACCACTCCCCTCGGTTACAATCAGTGGGTTTATTTCTATCATATTGGCATCTAAGTCACACATTGCTCGATAACAACCCGAAATTAATTTGACCGCTGGACTAATTTGAGAAGGTTCTAGCCCAAGATAAAAAGCCATTTCTCTCGCCTGAAAGTCTAGCAAACCGACCGCAGGATCAATTTGAATTTTCTTGATTTTTTTAGGACTATTTTCGGCTAACGCCTCAATATCTACACCACCCTCAGCAGAGCCGACCATTATGATACTTTCATGAGCACGGTCAACCAACAAACTAAAATAGAGTTCTTTTGCTATTTTAGTTCCAGCTTCAATATATAACCTTAAACAAACTTTACCAGCAGAACCTGTTTGCTGGGTCACCAAACGATGCCCCAACATAGCTTCAGCAGCAACCTCGACTTCTTCATAAGATTTGCAGATTTTAACACCACCCGCTTTGCTACGTGCCCCTGAATGAATCTGGGCTTTAACTGCCCAAACATCACCGCCAATTTCTCTAGCACGCTGTACCGCATCTTCGGGGCTATATGCCAAGCCTCCATCAGCAACTCTGACACCATAGCCCGCTAAAATTTCTTTCGCTTGATACTCATGAATATCCATAATTTTCCTATATTATTTGGTTTTTGCAGCAATCGCTTCAGCTGATTTAACAACATTCTGCGCCATTTTTTCGGAAGCAGCATCAATTAAACGTCCATCTAGTGCAGCCGCACCTTTACCCTCTGCCGCCGCTTCTTTTAACGCAACTAAAATACGTTTTGCGTTATCAATTTCAGAGGCTGGAGGAGTAAATATCTCATTCGCCAACTCAATTTGGGAAGGATGAATTGCCCATTTACCTTCACAACCTAATGCAGCGGATCTTTTAGCTGCCAATTTATAACCTTCAGGGTCTTTAATATCACCAAAAGGCCCGTCAATCGGCCTTAAACCGTATGCTCGGCAGGCAACGGTCATTCGACTGATTGCTGAATGCCATTGATCTCCTGGATAGTCAGGGTTTAATCCACCAATATTTATCGTTCTTGCACGGTTACTGGCAGCATAATCGGCCACACCAAAATGCAAAGCTTCCATACGCCCACCAATGGCTCCTTGTTTAGCAATATCTTCAACATTTGCCATCCCCAAAGCAGTTTCAATCAAACACTCAATACCCACCTTATTTTTTAGTCTTTCTTGCATTTCTAACTGATTGATCATTGAATCAAGCATATACACATCAGCATAAACACCTACTTTAGGTATGAGTATTGTGTTCAGTTTTTCTCCACATTGCTCCATCAAATCAACGACATCACGCACCATAAATTCTGTATCCAAACCATTTATTCTTACAGAAATAGTGACACCATGCTCAGCCCAGCTCATGTCATTAATAGCTTCAATAACATTTTTACGCGCCTGCAATTTATCATCAGGTGCCACAGCATCCTCAAGATCAAGAAAAATGAAGTCTGCTCCACTTTTCATTGCTTTCTCAAACATACCAGGGTTTGACCCAGGAACAGCCAGTTCACAACGCTGAACACGTTGAACATTGGTCTCATATAATGTATGACTCATATAAATACCTAACTTTTTAGAAACAGTGAATATATTTTTAAAATTAACACCGTATTAAAAATACAAAACCTACAATCGACCGATCATTTTACGTTTTGATAATTGATTGTCAAATCTGACTTTTAGCTTTATTGAATTTATGGAGATACTTGAATTCGACTCATAAACGTGCCACTACCAATTGACGAATATTCACCCCCGTCATCTCTAAAAACAGCATTACTTTCTGCTTTGATATTTTAGCCAAAGCTGAATATTTTCGCTACTTTAAAATAGGGGCTATTATAATTATGTAGTCAAAACTTGTGGTGTCCCACTATTGATTTCTTAGCCCATAAATAACAAAGCTTGTTTAGATTTTGTTTGCAATCGGATAAAATTGTCAGCATAAAGGACTGAAAATTTATTGGGTATACATTCTCAATGAGTAAAATGTATATTTCATTCCTATTGTTAAACATTTTTAAACTGGAGTTGTAATTGAGCCTTTTAACTGTTCTTGAGTTTCCTGACAAGCGCTTGCGTAAAAAAGCAAAACAAGTTGCTAATTTTGATCAAACAATCAAAACACTGCTTGATGACATGCTGGAAACTATGTATGAATCTCGTGGCTGTGGATTAGCAGCCACTCAGGTTAATATTCATCAACGTGTCATTGTTATTGATGTCAGTGAAGAAAAAAACCAGCCCCTGTTTTTAATTAATCCTGAGATTATAGAACAAACAGGTGAGGAAGAATCTAAAGAGGGCTGTTTATCCGTACCCAGCTTCTTTGAATATGTTACTCGTGCAGAACAGATAAAAGTAAAGGCACAGGATAAAGATGGGCTGGCATTTGAATTGGAAGCTGATGAACTTTTAGCCGTTTGCATTCAACATGAAATAGATCACCTAGAAGGCAAACTGTTTATCGATTATTTGTCGCCACTTAAACGACAAAGAATCAAGGCTAAACTAGAAAAAATTCATAAACAGGCAGGTAAAAAATAAATATGAAGATTATTTTTGCCGGAACGCCTGATTTTGCAGCCCCTGCTTTACAACAATTAATAGAATCAAAACACCAGGTTTGTGCTGTGTACACACAACCCGACAGACCTGCTGGGAGAGGTAGAAAACCCAGCCCCAGTCCGATTAAAAATTTAGCTTTAAGTGTTAATATCCCCGTTTTTCAAGCCGAAACATTAAAAACGGCAGAGGATTTAAAATTATTATCCTCATTTGAAGCCGATCTGATGGTGGTAGTGGCTTATGGCATCATCTTGCCTCAAGCTGTTTTAGATGTTCCCAAACTGGGATGTATCAACATTCATGGCTCTTTATTACCACGCTGGAGAGGTGCGGCTCCTATTCATCGCGCGGTAATGGCTGGTGATCTTTCAACGGGTATTACTATCATCCAAGTTATCAAAAAACTGGATGCTGGAGATATGTTGTACAAAGAGCAATGCACCATTGAACCGTATCATACCAGTAGTGACTTACATGATAAATTAGCTGAGCTTGGTGCAATGGGTCTACTTAAGGTATTAGATCAAATTGAAAATGGAACGGCTGTTGCCAGTCAACAAGATGAATCACAGGTCACTTATGCAGAAAAACTAGACAAAAAGGAAGCTTTAATCAACTGGAAGCAGTCAGCCTTAGAAATTGACCGACAAGTTAGAGGGCTTAACAGTTGGCCTGTTGCTCAAACTTTATGCCAGGGTAAGGTTTTACGCATCTGGAAGGCGGCTATAAGCTCTGATACTTTCAGCTTACCAGCAGGTACGGTAGTTCAACAAAATAAACGGGTCTGTGTGTGTGCAGGACAAGGTGTTATTGATTTACTTGAAATTCAATTTCCTGGAAAAAAAAGGATGAACATTCAGGCTTTTTTAAATGCACAGAGTATTGATGGTGTTGTTCTTGGGTAAGGTTTTCTCTGGTTCCCACGCTCTGTGTGGTCAGGGGTAATTAGTTCTTAGGCTAGGCACTAAACTAAATAGTCAATCCTTGAAAACCCAAACCAAAAACCACCCCTATCAGCCTAAAAAAGGACTAAAGACTCAGGACTCAGGACTAAAGACTAAAGACCCCTTGATTTTTGATTAGTTCTGGTGCGTGGAACGCACCCTACGGATCTTCTGGGGATAATCTTAGAAGTAGGGTGCATTTGCCCACCAGGGATGGTGGAAATGCAGTAAGATTGTCTGGAACAATCTCTGCGACCGCCAAGGATGGTGGAAATGCAGTAAGATTGTCTGGAACAATCTCTGCGACCGCCAAGGATGGTGGAAATGCAGTAAGATTGTCTGGAACAATCTCTGCCCACGCACCAGAACTGGGGTTGGGTGGGGAGGTTTTATATAAATCAATTACTCCGACCCCTTGATTCCTCGACCCCTTGATTCCTAAACTAAACAAGGCTTTGTTATTTGTAATCTTTAAATGGTCTAACCACTCTCATTTTCTTGTTCATTTGCCTCATTTTTTTTGCAATAGCTTTGATTGCCTTTGCTTTAAAAAGTTAGTGTTTATTATCAATTTATTGCTTTATACTGAACTTTTTGTTAAAGTCGTGTCCCAAAAGAGGGTAATTAATTACCCGTTAATAGGGTATTACATACTTTACTTAGAAGGTGCTTTTATGGCAAGACCAATTAAAGAAACTCCGATACTTACAGGAAAAGATGCTCGTCTATTCGAAGATGCTATCAAAGAAAATGAGTCTAAAAAAGTTTCTTCTCAGGAATATGAAAGAACAATGGATTCCTACCGACGTTTTGAGGTGATCGAGCCTACAAGCGTTGATTGATTTTAAAGTAAGACGGTTAAGTACCAATGACCTTCGTCCGCTGACCTTCGTCCGCATTTTGATTGTGCAGATGCAGATCTTAATGAATTTTTCCAAAAAGATTCAATAGAAAGTTGCAGGCAACTCCTAGCTGTTACCTACGCGGTAGAACAAAATGATGCGTTGGTTGCATACTTCAGTATTTCAAATGATGCTATAAAAAAAGAGTTATTCCCCAGATCTGCATTTAAACGAGCCACAAACCTTATCCCCCACTGCAAAATATATTCAAGCTTACCCTCAGTAAAAATTGGAAGGTTAGCAACATCCAAATGTAAACAATCTAATGGAATTGGTTCTAAAATTCTAAATTTCATAAAAGGCTGGTTCACAGAAGGAAATAAAACAGGTTGTCGATTCATAATAGTTGATGCAAATAACAATCCAGATACCATTAGATTTTATAACAAAAATGGTTTTTCATTTTTAAGTCAAAAAGACCAACCAGACGAAACTCGACTTTTGTATTTTGATTTATTCACTTTTAGACCTTAACTAAAAAACATAACTCCTGATGTAAATAATTGTCAAGTTTCACTGCGTTGTACCATGATTTTTTAAAAATTAGTGATGTACGGAAATTGGAGCAATATGTATAGTTTTGATGCTTCATCTATGATTCACGCTTGGGACAATTATCCACCAGAAAATAAACATTTTGATTCTTTTTGGAGTTGGTTTTCTAGTAATGTTTAAAACAAAAAGTTTGTTATCTCAAAAAAGACGCTTGAAGAGCTTAGTCATAAAATACCAGAGTATGGAGAATGGTTTAAAAATAAGGGTATTGAAATTCTCAAATTAACGCTTATAAGCAATGGCGAATTTAACCCATAAGTGCAACACTTTCATTTAAAAAAAAGCCCAGTTTATCTGGGCTTTTTTTATTAGAGACTATTCGGCGGTTTTCCGTTTGCTTCTTCTGCCAGAGGACGCCACTCGTTTTTTCCCTTTTGCTTTTTTAATCAAGGTTTTATCCATCGATGTGATATTCAGTTGCTGGCCCGCCACTCTTACTTTTTTTAATTCCTGAAACAGCTCTTTTGGCATACCCGCAGGTAATTCAACAGTGCTGTGGTTTTCCTCAATTCTAATACGAGCAATATGATCACCATCAATACCCGTTTCATTAGCAATAGCACCGACAATATTACCGGGCTTAACGCCATGACTATTACCTACTTCAATACGATACAATTCCATTTTAATATCGGAATGAGCATCTCTATTACGTTTAGGTCTACGTTCTCGATCTCCTCGTCGAGCAGATCGATCATTGCGGTCGTGACGCTCAGGTCGTTCTTTGTGTGATCTTTTGGGGATTTCTTTCAGTATTAAAGGTGTATCACCCTGGGAAATTTTAGCTAATGCTGCGGCAATATCAACAGCGGGCACATCATGTTCTGACTGGTATTGCTCAATGATCTGAGCGAAGAAACTTAACTCATCAGTTGATAAAGTATCAGTAATACGTTGTTTAAAGCGTGAAATACGTGCGTTATTGATATATTCAGTTGAAGGCAATTGCATTTGCTCAACTTTCTTTTTTGTTGCACGTTCTATGTTACTTAGCAAACGTCTTTCCCTAGGAGAGACAAATAAGATAGCATCACCGCTACGTCCTGCACGACCTGTCCTACCAATTCGGTGAATATAGGATTCGGTATCATAAGGGATGTCGTAATTGACAACATGAGTAATGCGGTCTACATCCAAGCCTCTGGCTGCCACATCGGTGGCTATTAGAATATCCAGTTTGCCCTGTTTTAAATGATTAATTGCACGTTCCCTTAATTGCTGAGACATATCGCCATTAATCGCAGAGGCAGAGTGTCCTCTGGCTTCCAGTTTTTCGGCCAGTTCAATAGTGGCCGTTTTGGTGCGCACAAAAATAATCATGCCGTCAAAATTTTCAGCCTCCAATATGCGAGTCAAGGCATCCAGTTTATGTGTTCCACTCACTAACCAGTAGCGTTGGCGAATATTATCTGCCGTAGTGGTTTTTACTTTAATGGTGATTTGCTCAGGATTGTGCAGGTATTTTTGCGCTATTTTGCGAATAACAGTGGGCATGGTCGCAGAAAAAAGAGCAATCTGTTTTTGCTGAGGTAATTGTTCAAGCACCCATTCCACGTCATCAATAAAGCCCATGCGTAGCATTTCATCGGCTTCATCCAAAACTAAGGTGGTTAACTGGTTCAGCCTTAAGGTGCCTTTGCGCATATGATCCATCACCCTGCCTGGTGTTCCCACAATAACGTGAACACCACGTCTAAGCTGTTTTAATTGGATGCTATAATCTTGTCCGCCGTAGATGGGGAGTACATGAAAACCTTTGATTTGAGATGCATAACCCTGAAAAGCTTCCGCAACTTGTATCGCTAATTCACGGGTTGGTGCCAGTACCAGTACTTGAGGGTCTTTTTTGGTTAAATCTATGTTGGATAAAATAGGTAAGGCAAAAGCCGCTGTTTTTCCTGTTCCTGTTTGTGCCTGACCTAATACATCCCTACCTTGCAGCATAAAAGGAATGATTTGAGCTTGTATAGGGGAGGGCGTTTCATAGCCAGCATTTTCAATCGCTTTTAATACCGGGTCAGCTAAAGCTAAATCATTAAAAGATGGAGCATTGGAAGGGTTTTTGGACATTTAGAAGATACCTATTTGGAATGCGACCTTAAAAATCGCAAACAACAACCGAGCATTGTACAACAATTATTTAATTATGGCACTGTTTAAGACTATTAAAAACCAGAGCTTAATTTATAGAGATCTCAGCATAGCTCTGGACGGATAAAAAAAGGGATAGAATTTTTCAGGTTTTAGTAAAAATACCAGTGTAATAGTAAGCTATTGTGCGTTATTTTAGCTGAAAGATGGAAAACTTCTAGCCTTTTTTATCCGTTCATGCGTTATATCGTGTCAATCAACAATATAAAAAACGATTTTTGCTTATACACTAGCAAAAAGAAATTGGATAAGGGGATAGTGGCGCCGTTTAAGGTTTTAAGTTATTAAACTTGTAGTCAATTTTATTTAGGACTCAGGACGAAAGACGAAAGACGAAAGACTCAGGACTCCTTGGTTTTTGGTAACTTCTATGGTGTTAAAGTCTGGGCAGCCATTTGATGTAGATTATGTAAAATAATGGTTAAATTGATGTGTTTTTGTGTGAATGATGGGGGGAGGTTTGGGGATAAGACTCCAAAGGTTGCGAACTAAGCTAAAAGTTAACTCCAAATAAAAATTAAAAAAGGTTGGCTTTTAAGACAATATCTGGATTCCTGTTTAGAACATGCAGGAATGACGGAGGGAGTGAGACGGCTCTTATACCCTATTCAACAAATAACTCTGAATGAAAGAGGTTTAGTGCCTATCTCCTATTTGGTCAACCCTTAAAAACCACAAACACATCCTTTATTAATTGCAGTGATAACAACGATATTGATTCCGAAAAGTATCAAAAGAGAGGATGGCGTGACCTATATCCATAATAATGATTGTGATTATAATAATCATAATAGGGTCGATAAATTTGTTGGTATTTCGACCAGATATAATGCCCCTCAATAGTAACAACCGGCACTTTAATCGTTTGCTCACCGATGACTTTTTCTACCATTCCTTTTATTGAACCTGCAATTGTAATTTCTGTATCTTTTGGGTAAATTGCAGGGTCAAGAAACTGCTTGCTAATGGAAATAAAACGCCCTAAAGGTTTGTCTAAAAGAGGTCGCCCATAATGATTAAGTGGGTAATACAGAATTTGTATTTGTGTTTCTTCCGCTTTATTTTCCACGTCAATAATCTTTCCTCCCCACCTCACAGGGGTGTTTTTAAAATTATGGCTATTGGCTAAAACATGATGAAGTTGAGTATCAACTTGAGGTGCATTTTTAATATTTGCAGGTAAATTAGAACACGCTTGCAAAAACAACAGACTAAAAACCATGAACCTTTTCACTATTATCTCCTCTATGTTTATGCTCTGAACAGTGGATAAACCATAGGAGTCTTTTTTTAATATTTAATTCCATTAACTTTATAGTATTCATCAGACCTCAGCATAGTAATCATCCCAGCTTTATTCCTCTGGAGAAGATTATAAAGTGCGAAAACTTTACTCAGGACTAAGGACTAAGGACTAAGGACTAAAATAACTGGAACCTCTGTTACCACACGTTATTCCCGAAGTCTGTTATCGGGAATCTAGTTTTAAACACCTGGGTTCCTGCTTAGAACATGCAGGAATGACGGAGGGAGTGGAGCGGATATTATGCCCTATTCAACAAATAACTCTGAATGAAAGAGGTTTAGTTGCTCTGTTTGGAGTTGATTTTGTTAGTATGTTTTATCAGCAAAACGACCCATAAATAGCCGTTATTTTACCAAATACTGCTTGTTTTTCTATGGTTTTTGTTTAATTTATTGTTATAAATTAGAGGGTTGTTGTGTTTTTAAGGGTTGGCTACTTATAAATATTTAGTCAAAACATGCTTTCTCACTTAAAAAAACGGGGTTAAATCGATACCTAAAAGCATTCATGAAATCATCAAAAATCATCATATTCCTCCTTATTAGCACAACGATTACCGCATTTTTTGTGTTTGATATTCATCACTATCTTTCTTTAGAGATACTAAAGGAGCAACAACTAAACATTGAATCATACCGAAGTGATAATCCAGTTTTAGCCATCGTTTATTACCTACTTATATATATAGCCGTTACTGCATTATCTTTACCAGGCGCAACCATTTTAACCTTGGCTGGTGGCGGTGTTTTTGGCTTGCTATGGGGTACTGTCATTGTTTCTTTTGCTTCAACCCTTGGAGCAACTCTGGCTTTTTTAGCGGCACGATTTTTACTTCGTGACAGCATCAATTCCCATTTCAGTTCCCGAATGAAAGCCATTGATGCTGGTATTGACAAAGACGGTGCTTTTTATTTATTTACTTTACGTTTAGTACCTATTTTTCCATTCTTCATGATTAACCTGACCATGGGACTCACAACATTAAAGTTATGGCGCTTTTATTGGGTAAGCCAGCTTGGTATGTTAGCAGGTACCGTTGTATACGTTAATGCAGGGACTCAACTAGCAAAAATAAATTCACTATCAGATATTTTATCGCCCGCGTTATTAGGATCCTTTGTTTTATTAGGGTTTTTTCCATTATTTGCTAAAAGACTTATCGAGACTATAAAAAAAGTAAAAATCTATAGCCATTGGCACAAACCTAAACAATTTGATAATAATCTGATAGTTATTGGAGCTGGGGCAGCAGGGCTTGTCACCTCTTACATTGCATCCGCAGTAAAAGCCAAGGTCACTTTAATTGAAAAGCATAAAATGGGCGGTGATTGTTTAAACACTGGTTGCGTCCCCTCCAAAGCATTAATTTGCACTGCCAAACATTTATCGCATATTAAACGCGCAAAAGAATTTGGCATTAAACACGCTAGTGCAGATTTTGATTTTGCTGAAGCCATGGAACGGGTACAAGCTATTATTAAAACAATAGAGCCGCATGATTCAATTGAGCGCTATAGCAAACTCGGTGTAGACATTGTTGAAGGTGAAGCAAAAATTATTTCACCTTGGGAAGTACAGATTACAACAGCTACAGGTATTAAAACTTTAAGCACGCGCTGCATTGTCATTGCTACTGGCGCACATCCATTTATCCCAACTATAGCAGGCATTGATCAGGTCGCCCCGCTAACATCTGACAACATTTGGAATCTAACAAAATTACCCAAACGATTACTGGTATTAGGCGGTGGACCTATAGGTTGTGAATTAGCCCAATGTTTTGCACGATTAGGTAGCCAAGTAACCCTACTTCAAAGAAACTCACGCCTTATGGTTCGTGAAGATAAAGAAGCATCCGAAGCTGTACAAACAGCATTTGAAGAAGAAGGCATTGATATTAAAGTTAACCATTCAGCTAAAGAATTTATCATTGAAAACGGTGAAAAAATACTGCTAGCCGAAGCACAAGGACAATTAGTAAAAGTACCCTTTGATCAAATACTGATAGCCGTGGGTCGAACAGCAAACGTCAATGGCTATGGTGCTGAACAAATAGGTATAAAACTATCAGCAAATAAAACCATTGAAATTAATGGCTTTCAACAAACAAACTTCCCAAATATTTATGCCTGTGGCGATGTATCTGGCCCTTTTCAATTTACGCACACTGCCGCACATCAAGCCTGGTATGCAGCCGTTAATGCTTTATTTGGTCAATTCAAAAAATTTCGTACCGACTATTCTGTGATTCCTTGGGCAACCTTTACTGACCCAGAAGTAGCCAGAGTGGGTTTAAATGAACAAGAAGCAAAAAAACAAAACATAGCTTATGAAGTAGTTAACTATGAAATTAATGACTTAGACCGTGCCATTGCAGATAGTGAAGCGCATGGTTTTGTAAAAGTACTTACTCAACCGGGTAAAGATAAAATATTAGGTGTCACTATTGTAGGCGAACGCGCAGGTGATTTGATTGCAGAGTTTGTTTTGGCAATGAAACATGGGCTTGGCTTAAACAAAATTTTAGCCACAATCCATATTTATCCCACCATGGCAGAGGCCAATAAATATGTCGCTGGTAACTGGAAAAGAAAACATAGTCCAAAACAACTATTGAAATGCTTAGGTCATTACCATACTTGGCGCAGAAGAGGCTGATAACACGCATTGCTTTAGCATAAACCACGCATATCTGTTTAAAAAACAAGCTAAGTTGCTCAAAAACGGCTGCTCAGTCAGTAGAAAAGATAACAACAACGGTTACCCCGTAAAGCAAAGCCAATCAAGGGTATTTCAAAACAAAGCCTTATTTAGCCAACCCTTAAAAACACCATAACAACTTGATTTATAATAATAAAACCAACAAAAATCATAGACAAATCAACCAGTATTTGGTAAAATAACGACTATTTATGGGTCGTTTTTCTGATAAAACATACTAACAAAATCAACCCCAAACACAGAGTAACTAAAGCTCTTTCATTCAGAGTTATTTGTTAAATAGGGTATAAGAACCGCGTCACTCCCTCCGTCATTCCTGCATATTCTAAGCAGGAATCCAGGCATTTAAAACAAGATTCCCGATAACAGACTTAAGGAATAACGTGTAGTAACAGAGGTTCCAGTTACTTGAGTCCTGAGTCCTGAGTCCTGAGTCCTGAGTCTTTAGTCTTTAGTCTTTAGTCTTGAGTCTTGAGTCCTTAGTCCCGAGTCTTTTTAAAACTTGACCGTATTAAAATAGCCAATAAAAAACATTCAAATAATCATTGTCTAAGCCGCTTGGTTTGGCTTGATTTTAATATCAGTTCAGTAATGCATCATAGTGATCTTGCTTGCAAATATGCCTGTTCTGAAATAGCTCCCCATTGAGTAACTTGAGATCTGAAGCCCATAACTGAATCAAAGATTTTTTTAGACATGGCATCTTTAGCGCCTAATTCATTAACGACTTCATCCGATAGCACTTTTAATTTTTTCAAAACATCTTGCGGTAATGCCAGCACTTGAACCTTATGTTTGTTGACCAAAACATCAAGTGCCTGATTGTTACGGGCAGTATATTCTGAAATCATATCCATATTAGCTGCTTTACACGCTATTAATACAATTTGTTGTAAATCTTTGGGTAATTGCTTAAATGCCTTTTCATTAATTAAAGCTTCCGTGGTTGAACTTGGCTCATGCCAGCCAGGATAATAATAATACTTAGCGACTTTATAAAAACCAAATGCTAAATCATTATAAGGACCTACCCACTCGGTAGCATCCAATGCACCTGACTGTAAAGAAGTAAATAATTCTCCACCAGGCATATTCACCGAAACCCCTCCCGCACGTCTTAAAATTTCCCCGCCTAAACCGGGAATGCGCATTTTTAATCCTTTTAAGTCATCAATAGTATTAATTTTTTTATTAAACCAGCCTGCCATTTGTACGCCAGTGTTTCCTGTAGGAGCAGGAATCAATCCAAAGGGTTTATAAAGTTCACGCCATAATTCAAGTCCACCGCCATAATACAGCCAAGCATTCATTTCCTGAGCTGTCAGCCCAAAAGGTACTGCTGAAAAAAACTGAGTTGCTTCTGACTTTCCTTTCCAATAATAGGCTCCCGCATGCCCCATTTCTGCAACCCCTTTAGAAACAGCATCAAAGACTTCAAAAGCAGGCACCAGTTCTTTTGCACCATACACTTTAACTTTAATACGTCCTCCGCTCATTTCTGTAATCATCTTGGCTAACAAATTAGCATTGGTCCCTAGTCCGGGGAAGTTTTTAGGCCATGCGGTGACCATTTTCCATTTAAATTGTGTTGCTGCTTTAGCTATATGGGGTGCGGTCAAGCTTGCTCCAGCAATTACCGAGCCTACACCTGCTTTTTGTATAAAATCACGTCTTTTCATAAATTTTGTTCCTAATGATTAACATCTGGGGAAAGATTAAAGCTACAAGATTAAAAGCGCAAGAATTATTTCTACTTTTATCGTGAGACCTCAGCATAAGTTTTCGTAGTACAAATCATAACTCAGAGGGCATTGTTAAAGGCAACTGAAGTGCAAGGACTTATGCAATCATTAGCAATCAACCACTTAAAAACTTAATTAAACGACTATATAAATATTTGTTACAATAACGGGATTTTTGAATTCAAATTCAACCCTTTGGAGATATTAAAGAATGGCAATTAAAGTTGCAATCAATGGTTATGGTCGTATTGGACGCAATGTACTTCGTGCATTATACGAAGGTGGTCGCACAGACGAAATTCAAATCGTTGCAATTAATGACTTAGGTAATGCAGAAACCAATGCTCATCTAACTCAATATGACTCTGCTCATGGTAAATTCCCTGGTGAAGTAAGTGTCGAAAGTGGGGATTTAATCGTCAATGGCGATAGAATTAAAGTGCTTGCTGAAAGAGACCCATCAAAATTACCTTGGAGTGAGTTAAGTATAGATGTGGTTCACGAATGTACAGGTTTCTTTGCTAGTAAAGAAAAAGCATCGGCTCATATCGTTGCAGGTGCGAAAAAAGTCATTATTTCTGCTCCAGGTGGCACTGATGTTGACGCAACGATTGTATATGGAGTTAACCACAACACATTAAAAGCATCTGACACCGTTATTTCCAATGCTTCTTGTACTACTAACTGCCTGGCACCATTAATTCAGCCGCTATTAGAAACTATCGGTGTTGAGCAAGGCTTAATGACAACGATTCATGCTTACACAAACGACCAAGTATTAAGTGATGTTTATCATCCTGATTTATTACGCGCTCGCTCTGCCACACAATCAATGATTCCTACAAAAACAGGTGCGGCGGCAGCCGTTGGTCTAGTGCTTCCTGCTTTAGTTGGAAAGTTAGATGGCTTTGCCATGCGGGTACCAACTATCAATGTATCTGTTGTTGATTTAACTTTTACAGCAAGCCGTGACACTACAGTAGAAGAAGTGAACAAAATTCTAACCACTGCTTCTGAAGGCCCTTTAAAAGGCATTTTGAACATCAATGCAAAACCCTTGGTTTCTATTGATTTCAACCACGACCCAGCTTCATCCACTTATGACAAATCATTAACTAAAGTCCTTAACAGCCGTCTAGTTAAAGTATTGTCTTGGTATGATAACGAATGGGGTTTCTCAAGCCGCATGCTTGATACCTCAATTGCTTTAATGAACGCCAAATAACGGAACAACATGCTAAGAAGAACTAAAATTCTGGCAACTCTAGGTCCGGCTTCAGATAAGCCAGGTGTATTGGAAGCCTTATTCAATGCGGGCATTGATGTCGTCCGTATGAATTTTTCTCACGGTACCGCACAAGATCATATTGATAGAGCAGCTACTGTTAGAGCATTAAGCAAAAAAACAGGTCGAGTAATCGGTATTCTTTGCGATCTGCAAGGTCCAAAAATTCGCATCGCTAAATTTAAAGACACTAAAGTCTGGTTAGATGAAGGTCAAGCCTTTGCTTTAGATATTAATTTAGATATTGACGCAGGTAATACCACAGAAGTAGGTATCACTTACGAACCACTTGCCACAGAAGTCGTTCCTGGTAGCCGCTTATTACTGGATGATGGCAGAATTGTTCTGGATGTTGTTAAAACTAACGGCACACGTATTAACTGTACCGTTCATGTTGGTGGCTATTTATCTAATAACAAAGGTATCAATTTACAAGGCGGCGGATTATCAGCCTCTGCATTAACAGAAAAAGATAAAGAAGACATCAAAACCATCGGTATTATTGGTGCTGACTTGGTTGCCGTTTCTTTCCCTCGCTGTGCGGCGGATCTGGACGAAGCCCGTGTTTTGTTAGAAGCAGAAGGCTGTTATGCAGGCATTGTTTCTAAAATTGAACGTGCTGAAGCCATTGAAGCGATGGATGAAATCATCCTTGCCTCTGATGTTGTGATGGTAGCTCGTGGTGATTTAGGCGTTGAAATTGGTGACGCGCATCTACCTGCCGTACAAAAACGTTTAATTTCTCGCTCCAGAGAATTAAAACGTGCGGTGATTACTGCCACACAGATGATGGAATCAATGATTGAAAACCCCATCCCTACCCGTGCAGAGGTATTTGATATTGCTAATGCAGTACATGATGGCACTGATGCAGTAATGCTATCGGCTGAAACAGCATCTGGCAAGTACCCAGTACAAGCAGTAAAAGCAATGGCTAATATTTGCCAAGAAACAGAAAAAGAACGCAGTGTACAAAAATCCAGCCATCGAATAGATAGTTATTTTGACCGTACCGATGAAGCGATTGCCATGTCAGCCATGTATATGGCTAACCACTCTAAAGTCCAAGGTATTGTCACTTTAACTGAATCAGGATCTACTGCACTATGGATGTCCAGAATAAGCTCTAGCATTCCTATTTTTGCATTTAGTAGTCATAAAAAAACACTAGGTCGAGTCACTATTTACCGTGGCGTTTTTCCAGTTGCTTTTACGCATGACTCAATGAACCATGCAGATGTAAACCGTAGCATTCTTGAAAAACTATCAAAAAGAGGTCACATATCTAAAGGGGATACTTTGATTATCACTAAAGGTGACTTAACAGGCTCCAAAGGCGGCACCAATGTGCTTAAAGTAGTTACCTTTGGTGAAGGCTTAACACCTTAATAAGCGAGACCTCAGCGTTTAAAAAATCAGGGTACAACGTGGTGAAACTTGACAGTTATCAACTTCCAATAATAAATACAACTAGGCACTTTTGAATATGCTGTGCATTATTTGGTGGATAATAAACTGGATTTAAGCCTTTTTAATGCGATTTATAAAAAACGACAAAACAGTTCGTGTTGCCTATGACCCTATCTTGTCAAATACCCCACTTTACCATCATTACAAACTTCATCAGTTCACATCTCAAGCGACAGAAACCTTTGATTTGTGAGAAACAAGGATTAGGCAATGATCTGTTTGCAATAGACGGTTGTAAAATATCCATCTAACAAAGGCACCTTTTTGATCTATACTATATTTTCCATTAATAGAAAAGGCATAATATTTGCTTGTGAATATTATTTTCTAGTGTACAAAACTCCAATAGAGTACAATTTTAACCCTACAGTGGGTCTTCTCAAAACCCGATAGACAGATTCCAAAAATCCAGGAGAAACCACGATGAGTCATTTTTTAGACCGTCTCAATTTTTTTAAAAAAGTCCAAAGCACCTTTTCCGGTAATCATGGAATTGTTACCAATGAAGACCGCTCTGCTGAAGATAGCTATCGTAATCGTTGGCGTTACGATAAAGTGGTACGTTCTACCCATGGTGTAAATTGCACCGGTAGTTGTTCTTGGAACATCCATGTTAAAAATGGTCTGGTTGCCTTTGAAATGCAAGCAACAGATTATCCACGTACCCGTCCTGATTTACCTAACCATGAGCCGCGTGGCTGTCCTCGTGGTGCCAGTTTTTCTTGGTATTTATATAGTCCGTTAAGAGTTAAATATCCATTAATTCGCGAACGTCTAGTTTCACTTTATAGAGAAGAACGTGATGCAGGCAAAGACCCTGTTGAAGCATGGGCAACCATTCAAGAAGACCCCGAAAAACGTAAAAAATACACGGCTGTACGCGGCTTAGGCGGTTTTGTTCGGGTAGATTGGGAAGAAGTCACAGAAATTATTGCAGCATCTAATGTCTACACCGCTAAGACCCATGGTCCTGACAGAATAGCTGGATTCTCTCCCATTCCAGCCATGTCTATGATTAGTTATGCGGCAGGTAGCCGTTATTTAGCATTGATTGGCGCTGTCTGTTTATCTTTTTATGATTGGTATTGTGACTTACCCCCCGCATCTCCACAAACCTGGGGAGAGCAAACTGACGTACCTGAATCTGCAGATTGGTATAACTCGACTTATTTAGTCATTGCCGGTTCAAATTTACCGATGACACGCACGCCCGATGCACATTTCTTTGCTGAAGTGCGTTACAAAGGCACCAAAGTCGTCGTGCTTTCTCCTGATTATGCAGAAAACGTTAAGTTTGCTGACCTTTGGATGCCTGCAAAACAAGGCACAGATGCTGCTATATTTTTGGCTATGGGCCATGTCGCTTTAAAAGAGTTCTTGATTGATCATCAAGATGCTTATTTTGAAGAATATGCACGGACTTATACTGATATGCCTTTATTGGTAATATTAGATAAACATGAAAAATCTTATGTTGGTGGTCGCTTTGTTCGTGCTTCTGATTTTAATGATTCATTGGACGAAGATAATAACCCCGACTGGAAAACCGTAGTTATTGATGAAAAAACCGGCAGTATTTTTGCACCAAATGGATCCATAGGCTTCCGTTGGGGCGAAACAGGAAAATGGAACCTGTTGCCTAAAAAAGAAGGTAAAAAAACCAAACCCAGACTCAGCCTGATTTTTGATAAAGACGATGTGGTTGAAGTCTTAATGCCTGATTTTCAATCGGGTGTTGATGTACCCATGCGTAGAAATGTACCTGTCAAAAAAATCATGTTGAACGGTAAAACAGCATTGGTTGCGACGGTTTTTGATTTACAACTAGCACAATATGGTATTGATCGAGACTTGGGCGGTGATGTTGCATCCGGATATGACGATGCGAGCATTGCCAACACACCCGCCTGGGCTGAAAAAATCACTGGTGTTAAGCAAGCTGATATTATTCGCAGTGGCCGTGAGTTTGCTGATAATGCAGCAAAAACCATGGGTAAATCTATGGTTATTGTTGGTGCTGGTTTAAACCACTGGTATCACAATGATATGAATTACCGCTCTATTATGAACTTACTTCATATCTGTGGTTGTGTCGGTCAAAGTGGTGGCGGCTGGTCTCATTATGTGGGACAAGAAAAACTGCGTCCACAAGCTGGCTGGGCACCGATTGCCTTTGCTTTAGACTGGCAAAAACCACCCCGTCAGATGAATGGCACCACCTATTTCTATTTTCATAGCGACCAATGGCGTTATGAAAAAATTGATGCCGATACTTTATTAACCACTACCGCTGCTGACAAATATAAAGGTCATAATCTAGCTGATTATAATGTAGTATCGCAACGCTTAGGTTGGTTACCTTCTGCCCCGCACTTTAACAAAAATCCCATGGATATTGTTAAAGAAGCCGAAGCTGCAGGTGCAAAAGATGAAAAAGGTGTCGCTGATTATGTGGTTAAACAATTAAAATCGGGTGATCTGGCCTTTGCTGCTGAAGATATTGATGCTTGCGAAAATCACCCCCGTAATTTATTTGTCTGGCGTGCCAATTTAATTGGTAGTAGTGCCAAAGGCCATGAATATTTTCTTAAACATCTGCTTGGCGCACAAAATGGAGTGATGCAAGATGTGGTGGCAGAGGCTGAAGGTAAAGAAATCAAATGGCATAAAGATGCACCCATTGCCAAGCTGGATTTAATGGTCGATATTAACTTCCGTTTGAATTCCACGGGTGCTTATTCAGACATCGTATTACCCACAGCCACTTGGTATGAGAAAAACGATTTGAATACCACCGATATGCACCCTTTTATCCACCCCTTAACTCAGGCAGTTGACCCTGGATGGGAATCACGTTCTGATTGGCAGATTTTTAAAACCATTGCCAAGCGTTTCTCTGAATTAGCGGAAACACATTTAGGTACGCAAAAGGATTTGGTGGCATTGCCTTTACTGCATGACACTCCCGCAGAAATGGGTCAAGCCATGGATGTTAAAGACTGGAAATATGGCGAGTGTGATCTGATTCCAGGAAAAACCTTACCGGCGTTAAAAGTGGTAGAACGCGACTTCGCTAATACCTATAAAAAATATACTGCATTGGGCCCTTTATTAGCAAAACAAGGTAATAATATCAAAGGTATAGACTGGAACACAGATAAAGAATACCAACACCTTAAAGAAATTTGTTATACCATTAAAGAGGAAGGTATTTCCAAGGGTATGCCATCATTAGAAGATGATATTAATGTCTGTGAAACCATTTTATCCTTGGCACCAGAAACCAATGGCGAAGTAGCTGTTAGATCGTGGCAATCCTTAGCAGTAAAAACAGGCATTGACCATACCCATTTAGCGCGTGCACGCGAAGATGAAAAAATTACTTTTCGTGACATTAAAGCCCAGCCCCGCAAAATTATTACTGCCCCGACATGGAGTGGCATTGAATCTGAAAAAGTGAGTTATAACGCCTGTTATACCAATATCCACGAGCATATCCCGTTCCGTACTTTAAGCGGACGCGCACATTTTTATCAGGATCATCAATGGATGCGAGATTTTGGTGAAAGCTATTGTACTTACCGCCCTGCTGTTGATACTAAATCCATGACAGAAATGATAGAAAAACTGGGCGACAAACCGTTTTTAAAATTAAACTGGATAACGCCACATGGTAAATGGGGTATTCACAGCACTTACCATGATAATTTACGGATGTTAAGCCTGTCCCGTGGCGGTCCGCATTTGTGGATTTCAGAAACGGATGCGGAGAAAGTGGGTATTGAAGACAATGACTGGGTAGAAGCATTGAATATCAATGGTGCCACTATCGCCAGAGCGGTAGTCAGTCAACGTGTACCTGATGGTATGACCTTGATGTATCACGCACAAGAAAAAAACGTCAACGTACCTGGCTCCAACACCACAGGCAAACGTGGCGGCATTTTAAACAGCGTAACCCGTGTTACCGTTAAGCCCACCCACATGATTGGCGGCTATGCTCAATTGAGTTATGGCTTTAACTATTATGGTACTGTAGGTTCACAACGTGATGAATATGTGTTGTTACATAAAATTGAGGATCAGGACATTCAATGGATGGAAGAGCCTTTAACAGACCAACGAGAACAAGCATTGAACCCAGAAGGCATACATCAAGCCCCTTATACTTATACGCACGAGTCGGAGCAGTAGACAATGAAAGTAAGAGCAAATTTTTCACTGGTGATGAATCTGGATAAATGTATCGGCTGTCATACCTGTTCTGTTACCTGTAAAAACGTATGGACCAACCGTAAAGGAATGGAATATGTCTGGTTTAATAATGTAGAAACCAAACCGGGTATTGGTTACCCCAAAAACTGGGAAGATCAAGAAAAGTGGAATGGTGGTTGGGAATTATCCAAAGGCAAGCTGCAATTAAAATTAGGTAATAAACGCAGTATTTTGGCGAATATATTTAGTAATCCCAATATGCCAACAATTGATGATTATTACGAGCCTTTCACTTATGATTATGCTGTTTTGCAAAATAGTCCCTTAGTTGAAGCCACACCCACTGCCAGACCTCGTTCTTTAATAGACGGTCAACGCATGGAAAAAATTGAATGGGGGCCCAACTGGGAAGATGACTTAGGGGGTAAATTCAAACATCGTGGTGAAGATGTTAACTTCAGTAATATGGAAAAGCAGATTTACGGCGAATTTGAACAAACATTTATGATGTATTTGCCACGCATGTGTAACCACTGCATCAACCCTGCCTGTGTTGCCTCTTGCCCTTCTGGTTCTTTATATAAACGGGAAGAGGACGGCATTGTATTGGTTGATCAGGACAAATGTAGAAGTTGGCGCATGTGTATTAGTGCCTGTCCCTACAAAAAAATGTTTTATAACTGGGAATCTGGAAAAGCAGAAAAATGTACCGCTTGTTACCCCCGTGTAGAATCAGGATTACCTACTGTCTGTTCAGAATCTTGCGTAGGACGTATTCGCTACAATGGCTTGATGCTTTATGATGCAGATCGTATAGAGGAATTAGCCTCTGTGCCTGATGATCAGGATTTATATCAAGCACAATTGGATTTATTTTTAGATCCGAGCGACCCTGAAGTGATCAAACAGGCAAAAATAGATGGTATTCCAGAATCTTGGATGGAAGCAGCACGTCAATCGCCCATTTATAAATTGGTTGTAGAATGGAAAGTAGCATTTCCATTACATCCTGAATTTCGTACACTACCTATGGTTTGGTATGTGCCGCCTCTTTCACCTGTACAGTCTCAAATTGACCAAGGTAATTTAGCCACAAAACCAGATGGTGTAATTCCCAGTATCGAGACCATGCGTTTGCCGATGCAGTATCTGGCCAATATGTTTACTGCGGGTAAGGAAGAACCGATTGTCTTAGCATTAAAACGGATGATTGCCATGCGGAGTTTTTTCCGCTCCTTAAATGTGGAACAAAAAACCGACTTGTCAGTACTTGAAGAAGTCGGGTTAACTGAAGATCAAGTCCGTGAAATGTATCGTTATATGGCCATTGCCAATTATGAAGATCGTTATGTAATTCCTACCAGTCATGAAGAGTTACGTCAGCAAGACTTCCTAGGTTTTCAGGGTCAAAATGGTTTTGAATTTGGTAATGATGGTTGTAGTATCAGTCCGAATGCTTCTTTATTTCCCGATAAACGGACTAAATCAACGGATAATCTGCAAGTAGTTGAATTTTTTCCATACACCCCAGCAGCCAAAATATCAGAAGGGGAGGGCGTATGATAGCCGCAACCCAAATATATAAAATCATCTCTATTCTGCTGCAATACCCCAGTAAAGAATTAGTTAAAAACTGGAAAGAGATAAAGCAATTCAGCAATGAATTACCCACACTTAACGCAGAAGATAAAGCACTGATTATTGCTTTTATCGACTGGGCATCCAGTTTATCACTGACTAAATTACAAGCAGAATATGTCAATAATTTTGATATGACGGCAGAAAACTCACTGTATCTGACCTATCATCTATTTGATGAGCAGGATAGAGAAAGAGGCCCTGCCTTAATAGAATTAGCTGAACTTTACAAATCTACAGGGTTTGAAATTGGTGATGGCGAACTCCCTGATTATTTGCCGTTGATTCTGGAATATATTTCCACCATGGAAGAGCAAGCCAGTGCTCTGTCATTTCTACAACAAACCTCGCAAGCAACTGGCATCATAGCCACTAATCTTAAAAAAAATGAAAGTCCATACGCACCACTGGTTAGAATTGTGGAATGTCATGGTCAGGTAGCAGATATTGCAACATAGGACTCATTATGAATTTAATAAATTTTCTCTTCGGCGTTTATCCTTATATTGCCTTAACTACTTTTTTATTGGGTAGCCTGATTCGTTTTGATAGAGAGCAATATAGCTGGAAAGCTGACTCCAGCCAACTATTTGAAAAAGAACTGTTACAAAAAGGCAGTATTCTTTTTCATATTGGCATTATTGCCCTGTTTTTTGGACATTTAGTCGGATTAATAACACCTCACCAGTGGTTTTTAAATTGGGGTATTTCCGATATGATGCACCAGACCATTGCCATCTGCCTAGGTGCAGCCTTTGGTAGTATTTGCATGATGGGCGGTGTTATCTTGTGGAAGCGTCGCATGTACAATCCAAGAGTTCGAGCCAATAGCCGTTTTATGGATATTTTTATTCTGGACTGGATATTAGTCACTTTAGGCATAGGCTTATTAACCATTCCTGTTTCCATCTACCATGCTGTTAATGGTGATGCCTCCATCATGATTAATTTATCGGAATGGGCACAAGCTATATTAGCGCTTAACCCTAGCCCTCATTTCCTAGATGAAGTGGATTTTATATACAAAGCACATTTATTCTTTGGCATGAGTGTGTTTTTATTGTTTCCATTCACGCGCTTGGTACATGTTTGGAGTATGCCATTAGCTTATATGTTCAGACCTTATCAAATTGTACGGACTAAATTTGTCAAACAAAGATAATACCATTTTCAAAAATAAATTATAGGGGACTCAAGACTCAAGACTAAAGACTCCTTGATTTTTGATTAGTTCTGGGGATAACCTTAGAAGTAGGGTGCGTTCCACGCACCAGAACTAAAGACTAAAGACTAAAGACTAAAGACTAAAGACTAAAGACTAAAGACTCAGGACTCAGGACTAAAGACCCCTTGGTTTTTGATTAGTTCTGGTGCGTGGGCAGAGATTGTTCCAGACAATCTTACTGCATTTCCACCATCCTTGGCGGTCAGCAGAGATTGTTCCAGACAATCTTACTGCATTTCCACCATCCTTGGCAGTCAGCAGAGATTGTTCCAGACAATCTTACTGCATTTCCACCATCCTTGGCGGTCAGCAGAGATTGTTCCAGACAATCTTACTGCATTTCCACCATCCTTGGCGGGGGCAACGCACCCTACGGACTATTATCGTTGCTATCAATCCATTTTTAGACATTTATCAGACTAAAATTCACGTTTACCCCTACACAATATGAAAAAAACCCCTGCGAATACCATAGCTCATGTGCTTATTGAAGCTTTACCCTATATACAAAAATTTAAAAACAAAACTATTGTCGTTAAATTTGGTGGTAACGCCATGGTTGATGAAGTGCTCAAACACAGCTTTGCCCGCGATATTGTTCTAATGAAGTTAGTCGGTATTAATCCTATTGTGGTTCACGGAGGTGGACCTCAAATTGGAGAATTACTGCGAAGGCTTGATATTTCCACTCAGTTTATTGATGGTATGCGTGTTACCGACAGTGAAACTATGGATATTGTTGAAATGGTATTAGGCGGACAAGTTAACAAACAAATTGTCAACTTGATTAATATGAATGGAGGAAAAGCAATAGGCCTGACAGGAAAAGACGGCGACTTCATTCATGCCAAAAAAATAAACACCCATACAATTTCAGATAATGAAAAAGCCTCCGAACTGATTGATCTAGGTCATGTAGGTGAGGTCGATAGTATTGATCCAGCGGTTGTTAATATGCTTTGTCAGAGTGATTTTATCCCTGTGATTGCACCCATTGGCGTCGGCAATGATGGTCACTCTTACAATATTAATGCTGATTTGGTTGCTGGCAAAGTGGCAGAAGTATTAAAGGCAGAAAAATTACTTTTGCTGACTAATACAGCGGGAATTTTGGATAAAGAGGGCAATTTATTAACCGGCCTTTCTATCACCGATATTGATGACTTGATTACTAACGGAACCATTTCTGGTGGTATGCTCCCTAAGATACGTTGTGCTACAGATGCGTTAAAAGGTGGCGTGTCCAGCGTTCATATCATTGACGGCAGAGTTGAACATGCGGTTTTGCTTGAGCTATTAACCGACCAAGGCGTAGGTACTTTATTGCTCAGATGATGACTTATTGCAACGAATACCTAAAAATAATGGTTGCGTTTTTTCTAAAATAAGGGAAAATAAGGGAAAATAAGGGGACGCTACCCTTTTTTAGGTCTACCCACCCCTTTAAAACTCAAATCTCTACCAATCTTATCACTCAGATTTTTAATAAAATTATCACCTCCGCACGGGTAAAACCTTTGTGCGTGTTTCTTTGCAAGATTTCAATATGTTTTTGCCTTATCATAGACTGTAAGTAATCTTGATATTCATTCTGTAAAACACCAATATCATAATCCGTTATTAACTTATCATGAGATACGCCTAAATGATGACTTGCACTTGAGTGTTTATAATCAA